>JBBSDV010000315.1:0-1546 GCA_038240335.1 Dehalococcoidia bacterium | reverse complement strand
GCGCCGCGGCGGACCAGCCCCCGCCGCAGGCGCGCAGCTCCGGGGCGTTGATCTGGAGCATCCGTACGTGCGTGCCGCTCTCGCACACAAACGTATCGCCATCGATCACGCGCGCGACGACGCACGACGACTCGATCGCCCACGCGTCGCGCGGCGCGCCGGCACCGGCCAATGCGACGCAGATTAGCGCGAGACAGGCTACGAGCCGTGCGATCACGCCGGCAGCGTACCAGCCACATCCGTTCGCTGGCGATCCTCGTCAACATCGGCCGTCGCCGAGAGTGCCAAGCCTTCATCGCGCATCACCGTTAACTTCGCCTTAATCGCGGCTCGGTATCCTGCGGGGGAAGAACCTGAATGCTGAGGAGGAAGTGTGGCGGAAGATGTGAGCGATCGCGAAGTGACGGCGGATGAGTCCGCGAACGAAGAAGTGGCACGCAAGGTCGATGAGCGCGCAGCGAAGCAACGCATGCCCGGCGCGTTCGACATCGCGTTCCTCTCCGGCGCGACGGACATTACCGAACTGGTGCTCGTCCGTCACGGCCAGCAGGAGTACGACATCAACGGACTTGCGGGCGATCTCGTCGACCCGCCGCTGAGCGCGCTCGGTCGCAACCAGGCGCGGCTGGTCGGCGCGGCCCTCTCGACGGAGCACATCGACGCCGTCTACGCGAGTCCGCTGCAACGCGCGCTCGAAACCGGGCGCGAGATCGCCCGCCATCAGCGCCTCGAGCCGATCATTCTCGATGACTTGCGCGAGGTCGAAGTATTCCGCGACGTGCCGCGCGACCGCACGCCGGTCGACTACATCGGCAGCCTCGTGCTCGCCGGGACGCGGCAGCGGATGGTGTACGAGAAGAGCTGGGATGTCTACCCGTTCTCCGAATCGAGCCACCAGTTTCGCCGCCGGGTATTGAACGCGGTCGAAGGAATCATCTCGGCGCACCCCAACCAGCGTGTGGCGATCGCCTGTCACGGCGGCGTCATCAACGCCTACATCGGCCACATCATCGGCTCGAAGTACGACATGTTCTTTCGGCCGTTGCACACCTCCGTCAGCGTCGTCGCTGCAGGGAACGGCATTCGCGCCCTCTATTCGCTCAACAACGCACTGCACCTGCAGACCGCCGAAGGCAGCTTCCACAGCGTCTGATCCGCCTGATGCAGATCGGGCCATAGAATGTTCTCCGGGTGGAACCGAGGTGATCCATGCACCGACGTGTTTCGGGCTTCAATCAATTCTGCGTTCGTCTCGTGGATCGTGACCCGTCGCAAAAACGCGTTACCGATCAGCGAGCCGGCGCGATCGTCGTACCAGCGATCGGCGTTGCCCCCGCGGACCACGGCCATGATGCCGCCGTCGCCGCGTAATCGCCGCGCTTGCCGCGGATGATCGCGTCGGCCATGCGGGCGACGCGCACCGTCGTTCGCAGGTCGTGCACGCGCACCATGTCGGCACCGCGCGCGATCGCGAGCGCTGTGATCGCTGCTGTTGCTTCGTCGCGCTCGCCCGGTGCGAGGCCCGTCACGCTGCCGATGACATGCT
>JBBSDV010000314.1:0-1548 GCA_038240335.1 Dehalococcoidia bacterium | reverse complement strand
TCACCAACAAACCAACTGTCGCTGCTTGACCGGCTTTCGAGTGCGGTGTTAGACTTTCTCAGATTCGGAGCGGCATCGTGAGGCGCTCTGCGTTCATGCGCAGAGCGATTTTTATCGCCGCTTCCAGACGCGTGGTGGGCGTGGCCTAGCGGTTAAGGCGCCAGGTTGTGGCCCTGGAGATCGAGGGTTCAAATCCCTCCGTCCACCCCAATTCCCCTCATCTCGGAAGGATTCGCATGCCGGACGACGTCGCTTCCGGCACAGCGCCGGATCCGGAGCCCACTATCGAGCAGCCCGCCGGCACGCAGCCGACCACGCCTCGCACCGATGCCGCAACGACCGCGGGTGGCTACGAATACACCGTGGTCGACGACGAGAACGTAGATGCACCGTTGCCGCGCGTGTCGCGTTCCAACCGCGGGGGAACCTCGACGATGCTGCCGTGGCTGATCGCCGCGGCGATCGTACCGGCGCTCATCGTCGGTGTGGGCGTGTGGTTCCTTGCGTCATCGCGGAGCGGCGGCGCCGACAAGGCACGGGTGAGCGCCGACGTCGCGAACTTGCTCAATGTCTTCAGCCAGACCAGCGATGGTTCTGTGTCGACCCGGTATGAAGCAAAACTGGCACCGGGCTTCCCGGACGGTGTGCCGGCGTATCCGGGCGGCACGATCGTGTCATCGGTTGTGCAGACCCGTGGCAATGACCTCAGCTTCCTCGTCGTCTATGACACGAAAGATTCGCGCGAGAAGGTGACCGCGTATTTTGCCGATCAGCTGAAAAACGATCCGTGGCAGATCGTGGCTGCTCAGGATGCCCGCGAGTCGACGCTCGAGCAGTTCAGCCGGATTGATGATCCCACGATTACCGGCCTCGTCCTGGTGTCTGAATCCGACGCTGCCAAGCTCACGACGATCGTGCAGAATGTGCAGGTGACGGGCGGCGCAGCCAGTGCGACGAAAACGCCATTCACCGCGCCGACGGCGCGTACGTTACCCGAGGGGTATCCCGCGAGCGACGTGCCGGCCTACAACGATGCGCTCCTGATCGAGTCGGCCTTCCAGAAACAGGGTGGCGCCACGTCGTACCTCGCGTCGTACGTCACGAAAAACAAGGCGTCCGATGTGCTCGACTTTTATCGCGGCAAGTTCAAAGACGGCGGGCTCTCGGTGACGGACGGTGACGCCAGCCGATCGACGCTCGTCAATGCGCAGGCGATCCAATTCTCGAACGACGCGCAGGACGTCACGGGGCAGATCGTCGTCGGCGCCTTCGCACAGGATGACAGCTACACGCGCATCGACGTGCAGACTCGAGACGCGAAGAAGCAACAATAGCCCCAGCGCGATGCTGGGTTTGTCGAGTCGCTGACCCATATCGCATCGATCGCCACACGCTCTGTTAGAATTTAACTGCGAGCGCATGACTTGTTACGCCCGTGCGTCATGCCTGTCGTCTCGCTTCGCAGCGCGCGCCCGTAGCTCAGCGGATAGAGCATCGGTCTTCGGAACCGAGGGTCGGGGGTTCGAATCCCTCCGGGCGTACCACTTC
>JBBSDV010000313.1:0-1564 GCA_038240335.1 Dehalococcoidia bacterium | reverse complement strand
GAGATCCTGATGCGCCTCGGCGTCGAGAGCCGCCACGAGGCGGCGCTCTGGTCGCCGGAGCCGCAGCGCTCTCGCTTCGCCGTGCTGCTCGCGCCGTTCGCTGCGATGAAGACGCACAGGCTCGGCGTTGCCGGGCATGCGATTGGCGGCGCCATCGCGGGCGTAGCCATCATTGCCGTTGCACTCCTCGCGTGGGGTGTGCGTTCGACCGCAGGTGACCGGGCGGCTGATTCGGCTGCGAGCAACGGCAACGAAATCGTGTTCACGACCCAAACGGGGGAGACATCATCGCTCGGGCGCACCGCGCCGCTGTGGAACGTGATGACGTCCGACACAACGCAGCACCGTGTCGTGCATTCCTTCGAAGTCGGAGGCAAGGGAGATTTCCCCACGCAGGCGGTCGTGGCCGGAAGCAAGATCATCGTCAATCTTGAGACGCGAATCGTCGAGTACGACGTCGACGGCGCGAACGCGCGCGAGCTACGTCACGCGCGTGACGGCGGCCGCTTCCTCGGCATCGGCGCGTCACCCGACGGCACTCTGCTCGCGATCACGGAGCAAACGAGAGCGCAGTTCGACGCGAGCGCCGCTGCCAACCCGAGCGCGACGGCCTTGCCCTACAGCGCGATCACGGAGATCCTCGTGATCAACCTACCGTCCGGCGCCGATCTGCTCTCCGTTGAGGGCGGCGATCCCGGTCTCACCGGCTACCTTGGCCAGCCAGCGCTGATCCAGTGGCGCGATGATGGACGCGGGTTCATCGTCGAGGGCTACACGTACTCGGACGGGGGCGGCAGCTTCGCCACGATCATGCTCGACAGGACGGTCGTCGTGCATGACGGTGCGTGGAGGGGCACGTTGATCTCGCCGAACGCCCGGTTCTCGATCGACAACACACGCGCGCTCACCTGCGGACTTGGCGGTGTTGCCCTGCGACACACGATGCCTCTCCGCGATCTCGACGAAGACCGCATCATCCGCACCGTTGAGGATCGCGTATTGAACTTCGAACCGGTTGAGTGGTCGCCCAGCGGCGCGGAGTCGTTGTATCGCAGCTATGAGACAACAGTCGATCCAGCGCAACCGGCTTGCCTCGTCGAGGATACGGCTTCATTTCGATATCACATCTTGCCGACCGACGGCTCGCCGCCGATCGATGTCGCCGATGTGGCGGGGGCTAGGCGGCGTTGGTACGGCGATCAGGCGCTCGAGTATCGGTGCGGTGCGAACGTCGTTATACAGCCGTATTGCGACACGCCATCCGGCCCGCCGGATCCCACTGATGTGTACGTCGGCAGCACGCTGCTTGTGAGCGCACGCGACTTCCGCCTGATCTCGAAACCCTCGAGATGAAGCGCGCCCTGAACTCATCGATTCCTGCGTGCCATCGGCCGACGGTCTCCTGAAAGATGTGCGTGGAATGCCGAGAACGTCTTGACGTTAAGCAAGCAAGCGCTGACGACCCCTGCACTCTATTCCGCGTTCGCGAGGACACCCCGCCGCTTACCGCCACTCCGGCGGATCCACCACCATCACGCGCGCGTCGAGATCGACGCTGATGATG
>JBBSDV010000312.1:0-1579 GCA_038240335.1 Dehalococcoidia bacterium | reverse complement strand
CGCTCGACACCGGTGTAGTGGCGATAGATCGACCAGAACAGGATGGCGAGGACGAACATGGCGATCATGCTGATCCAAGCGCCCTCGCCGAACTTCGTGCCGCCGACGATGACGGCGACGACGGCGGTCGCCGCGGCGCCCACCGCGTTCACGAGCATGCTGCGCCGCCAACCGGGTTCGCGCAGCCGCAGCCAGTGCACCACCATGCCGCTCTGTGAGAGGGTGAATGACACGAACACCCCGAATGCATAGAGCGGGATCAGTTTGTCGACGTCCGCGTTAAACGCGAATAGCAGTAGCGACGCCGCCAGCCCGAGCACAATGATCCCGTTCGAGAATGCCAGCCGGTCGCCGCGAAAGGTGAACTGGTGCGGCAAAAAGCGGTCGCGCGCCAAGATCGACCCAAGGCGCGGGAAGTCCGCATAGCTCGTGTTCGCCGCAAGGATCAGGATGAGCGCCGTCGAGATCTGGATCGCGTAGAAGACGGGGCGGAAGTATCCGGAGAAGACCGTCTGCGCCACCTGCGCCGGCACCGACACCTTGTCGGCGTGCTGCACGCCCAGCTCATGCGCCAGGATCGTCAGGCCGATAAAGAACACCGCGAGAATAAGCGCCATCCACATCAGCGTCGTCGAGGCGTTCTTCGATTCCGGTTTCTTGAACGCCGGGATGCCGTTCGAGATCGCCTCCACCCCGGTGAGCGCCGCGCAGCCCGACGCGAACGCGCGCAGGATCAGGAACAACGTCAGTCCCTTCGTGCCAGGCTCGACGATCGATTCGGGCGGCGTCGCCGTCAGGCCCGGATCGAGGGCGACCCGCACGAACCCGCCGACCAACAGCACGATGAAGGCGACAATGAACATGTAGGTCGGAATCGCGAAGATCGTGCCCGATTCTCGCAATCCGCGCAGGTTCAACAGCGTGATAAGCATCACTAGCACGACCGCGATTTCGACGCTGAACGGATGCAGATCCGGTAGCGCCGACGTGATCGCAAAGACGCCCGCGGCCACGGACACCGCTACCGTGAGGATGTAGTCGACGGAGAGCGCGGCGGCCGCCGTCAGCCCGGCGACGTCGCCGAGATTCTCACGCGCGACGATGTAGGCGCCGCCGCCGCTTGGGTACGCCTTGATCGTCTGCCGGTACGAAAACGTGACAATAGCCAGCAGCAGGCCGATCGCCAGCGCGATCGCGATCGAGTGGGTGAGGGCGCCCGTTCCGGCGGCGACCAGAACGAGCAGGATCTCGTCCGTTGCATACGCGCTCGAGGACAGAGCGTCGGAGGAGAAGACGGCGAGCGCCTTCGTCTTCGGGAGCCGCTGCTCCTCCGCTTCCTCGGACGAGATCGGCGCGCCGACCAGCACCTTGCGCACGCCGCGCCAGAATCGCTGCGCTTCCGTGCGCGGCGCCGTCGCCCGATCCGTGGCTCGGAAGGTGCCTTCTTCCTCACCACGCTCGAAGCGCCGATCGCCGGTGCGCACGCGGCGGGCGTAGCGCGAGCCCGGCTTCGCGCCTTTGACGATCTCGGTGCTGTCGACGTCCGCGCGCGCCCCGCGCCGCTGCACGCGAAAGCGCT
>JBBSDV010000311.1:0-1612 GCA_038240335.1 Dehalococcoidia bacterium | reverse complement strand
GCTTCGGAAAACAACAGCGACATCATCGCCGCCGCGAATGGCATCGCGCCGACCAGGAAGAATACGGCCAGCGACGCGTTGATCGCATCGAAGCCCGCGAGCACGCCGAGCGCCGCGACGACGATCGCCGGCGCCAGCGCCAACCCCCAACCGACGGCGACGCGGCGCGTTTCTCCGCGAACGATCGCCACACTCGCCGACACTGATTCGCGTGACGACAGATCCTGATCGAAGACCGCCGCCGTGCTGAGGCTGCGCGGAAACGCGTAGAACGCGCTCACGACCACGAGCGCCAACGGCACGACGATGTGCGGCACGGGGTCGATATAGGCGACAAACGTCGCGCCGACGTAGCTCGCGAGCCCGAGGGCGACGATGAGCAGCAACCACGGCGTTAGCAGCGAAGGCGCTCGGCGGGCGGCCGCGGCAAACGCGCTCGTCGCATCGGGCTGCAGGTGGTTGGTTACGGAACCAAATGCGGCGGACGACGCGGCAAACGTAGCGAGCGCAATGAGCACGACCAGCGGACCGATGAACGCGAGCGCGATCGGCCGTCCGATCACACCTGGGACGAGCACCGCAAGCGCGGCCGGAACAGCGCCAAACAGCGCGATGTAGCCGTACTCGCCGAGATCCTGGCGCAGCACGGCGACCGCTTCGGCGATGATGTCGAGCAGCGGCCGCGTGTTCTCCGCTGACGGGCGTCTGTTGGACATGAGTACCACCCCCGGCCGATGCCGCGGCGCGGCCCGGCGTTTGCTTTCCCATCAAATCGTCGGCCACCGGGAGCGCGATCTGATGCTGCAGAATCGATTTCCTGTGGTAATCGACGCGACATCCTTCTACTCGTGAGCGACACGACCGACCAAGGCGGCAATGCACGCTCTTGTTGACTCGTCGGCGCGCCGAATTCGTTGCCTTGGGATGCCACGATTTACTACACTTCCGCCAGCAACTGGTTCAACAAGGAGAGCGACATGCGGACAGCGTTCACGTCCATGCAGAGGGTAATCGACACCTATCCAGAGGACATGATGCTTGATGCGAACGTTAAACTTGGGGATCCTCGCTCACGTAGACGCCGGTAAGACAAGCCTCACCGAGCGGCTGCTCTATGCCGCCGGCGTCATCGACGAGATCGGCAGCGTCGATGACGGCAGTACCCAGACCGATTCCCTGGCCCTCGAGCGGCAGCGCGGAATTACCATCCGGTCCGCCGTCGTCTCGTTCACCATCGACGACGTCACGGTCAACCTGATCGACACGCCCGGGCACCCCGACTTCATCGCCGAGGTCGAGCGGGTGCTGAGCGTGCTCGACGGCGCGGTGCTCGTGATCTCGGCTGTCGAAGGAGTGCAGGCGCAAACCCGCGTCCTGAGGCGGACGCTGCATCGGTTGCGCATTCCGACGCTCATCTTCGTCAACAAGATCGACCGCGCCGGCGCTGATAGCGCGGGCGTGCTGCGAGGCATCGTCGAGAAACTGACGCCGGCGATCGTCGCGATGGGCGACGCCACCGACGCCGGGACTCGCGACGCTTCCTTCGCGGTGTTCCGAGAGCGAGACACGGCGTTCGTGGCGCGCATGCGCGAACTGCTCGCGGATCACGACG
>JBBSDV010000310.1:0-1632 GCA_038240335.1 Dehalococcoidia bacterium | reverse complement strand
GATGGCTCGGCGCGGTAGCCGAGCTTCAGCGAGCGCCAGAGCGAGTTTAATGAGGGCGGCAAGTCAGACGAGGACGTCAAGGCTCACCTCCTCTTCTTCCTCGCCGAAGCGCGACGCCTGCAGCTCGAACATCGTCCGATAGCGACCGCCGAGCGCGATGAGCTCGTCGTGCGACCCGAGCTCGACGACGCGGCCCTTCTCGACGACGCAGATGCGGTCGGCATGCCGGACTGTCGAGAAGCGATGTGATATCAGGATTGTCGTG
This sequence comes from Dehalococcoidia bacterium, assembly GCA_038240335.1. GTDB lineage: Bacteria > Chloroflexota > Dehalococcoidia > DSTF01 > JACRBR01 > JBBSDV01. The sequence continues at coordinate 1,367 of JBBSDV010000310.1, read as the reverse complement.
CAGCCGCGCGTCGCCGCGAGGATGCGATCGAAGATCTCGGCCTCGCCACGCACGTCGAGCTGCGCCGTCGGCTCGTCGAGCAGCACGACGCCCGCGCCGAGCCGCACGGCGCACAGCGCGCGGGCGAGGGCGACCCGCTGCCACTGCCCGCCGGAAAGCTCCGTCCCGCCGGGATACGCGCGCGACAGGATCGTGTCGAGCGCGGCGAGATCACTGGCGCCTGCGTCTCGCAGCGCGGCGACGATGTCGGCGTCCGGCGCCCCGCGCGGCGCGACGTTCTCCCGCACGCTCAGTTCGTATCGGATGAAGTCTTGGAAGACGGCGGCCACGCGCCGGCGCCATGCCTCGAGGTCGAACGTACGCAGATCGACGCCGTCGATCTCGATCGCGCCTTCCTGCGGGTCGTACAGCCGGCAGATCAGCTTCGCGAGTGTCGTCTTACCGGCGCCATTCTGGCCGACGATCGCAAGCGATGTGCCCGCCGGGATCGTCAGGTCGAAGCCATCAAGCACCGGTGCGTCGCTTGCCTCGTAGGAAAACCGGAGGTCGCGGAAGCGAATCTCGTGCGCGGGCATGCCGTCGGCCGGAAGACTGCCCAGCGCAAGCGCACCCGCCGGTCGCATCGCACGATCGAGACGCAGCACGGCCGCGACGGGCTGCGATGCGCTCGACAGCGCCCAGCTGAATCCGCCGACGGCGAGCGCGCTCGTGCCGACCGCGGTCTGCGCGTAGATGATGGCCGCGCCGAGGCTGATCGCGCCGTCGGTCGCCGCCCGGGCAATCGCCCAGAAGACGATGCCGTTGGCAACGACGATCAGCGCGAGACACCAGACGACGGAACGTTCGCGCAACCGCGTCGCGTGCCACTGCAGGTCGAATAGCCGTCGCTTTCTTGCTGTGAAGCGATCGATCGTCCAGCCCGAGAGGCCGAAGAGACGGATCTCCTTCGCGGCCGGCGGCTCGACCGCGAGCCGATACGCGTAGTCGGCGTGACGCTGCGCCTCTTGCACCTCCGGCGTGTTGCGGTCGCGCCAGACCGAACTTTCACGCAGCAGCACGTGCGTCGAAAGCCAGGCGGCGCCGACGAGCAGCGGCGCCCACCAGTGAAATCGCGCCAGCACGACGGCAGCGGCAACGCCACTCGCAAGCTCGACAAGCCCTGATGCGATGAAATCCATGCTGATCGACAGCGGCGGCCCAGAGATGCCGAGGTCAAAGTCGCGCGCCATCGTCAGGTCGTTAGTGAGTTCGGGGCGCTCGAGGTGGGCCATCCCTGGCGGCGTCACGCACGCGTCGGTCAGGCGATCGTACAGCCACGCCGCCATGGAGTTGCCGACGTTCGAGCTGACCGCCACGTGCAGCGGCGT
>JBBSDV010000309.1:0-1765 GCA_038240335.1 Dehalococcoidia bacterium | reverse complement strand
TGCACGCCAGCTTCTCGCGCGTATCGAGCCGCACGATCGCCTGTGCTGGAATGAGGTCGATCACCTCCGTCGTTTCGTGCCCGATGCAGGTGCGCTCTGCGCCGCATCGCGGACACGGTCGCTCCGCGGCGGGGACCAACAACGGGTTCGGCACGCGCAGCAGGTGCGGCGGTGCCGGTCGCCGCCGCGACGGTCGCTCGCGGGGCTGCTTGGTCTTTGGCTCATCATCGTCGGCCAGGTCCGCTGTGTCGCGCAGCCGCTCGTTGGCGCCCGGCCGCGGATCGTCGTCGCTGGTTGGCACGTCGCCGGCCTCGCCACGCGCAATCGCGTCGAGCAGCAGGACGAGCTGAGCTTTCGAAAAGGTCTCGTTCTTCTTGTAGCGAGCGAGCTGCCGATCGAGCTGCCGCTGAAGGTCCGCGGCGCGGGTGGTCGCGGCATCGGCACGCGTCGTCGCCAGCGCGACCTGCGTCGTCAGGTCTTCGTTCTGCTCGACCAGCTTCTTGACTAGCAAGAGCAGGTCATTGCTGCGACCGTCATCCAGCAGCCCGCGGGCGACCTCGAGCACCTCACCACGGCGCTCGCGCTCAGTCTTGCTCGCGTTCGCGGGACTCACTCCCGCGCATCATCGTCATCGAGATCGCTCGCGCAAGCACAAACGGTCGTGCCGCGCGAACAAATTCGGTCCGGATTTTGCTCGGACGATCACCCAGCGCGCGACGCGTGCATCGGCGGATCCCACCGCCCCGAGGTGCGCGCGCGGCGAACGTCAATCCCCTCGAGCAACATCGCCAGCTCGTGCACGTCGATCTCGATGCACGTCGCGCCATCGACGATCCGCGCAGGAAAGGTGAAGGTACCGTGCTCGAGCCGCTTTTGAACGATCGTGAATCCGCCCCGCGTGTACACCAGCAGCTTCACCTGAGTCTTGCGACGATTGAGGAACACGAACACGTGTCCCGCCAAGGGGTCGTGCCGGAGCACCTCGCGGACCTCGTTCGACAGGCCCTCGAACGACCGCCGTAGGTTGGTAGGCTGCGTCGCGAAGTACACGCGGACGGATCGCGGCACCAAGATCACGACGCGCCCTCGATCTCGCTGACGATCGCCGCGACCATGCTCGGCGATGCGTTCGCCATCTCGATGGCGATCCCACTCGGCAGCCGGATCACGATGGACGCGGCGTCCGTCCGCATGACGATCTTGGCTGGAACCAGCGACAAGGACGGCGCGACGGCGCTGGCCTTCGGCAGCCGCCGCCGCCACCAGTAGAGCCGCGGCGCGCTCACGCGGCGGTCGCGCGCAAACGCCGCGATGGTCTGGCCGCTCTGCCGCCACTCATCGAGCACTTGGCGCGCGTCGCTCTCGGTCCATTCCGTCGACAACTCGGGGAGCAGGATGTTTCGCATCCGTCGAGGCTCGCCCGTCGCCAGCGCCGACGTCGGCAGCCGCACCCTCGGCTACGGGTGCATTCGGGCGGACGGACACGATGGACCACCTCGTCGTTGATGCCCCATCGGCTACCGCCTTGATCCGTTCTGGTCAGGTGCCCCGTCATGATCGACCTCCCGCTCGCATGTGCATCTGTTGGTGAGCGTCAGTCTTTTGCGAGTTCCGCGGATCGCGCAAGCGACGCGGCGGGCGTTGATCGCGACGCTGCGACGAATCCAGGGGCATCGATCGGGCGGGACGAACGATGCTGCAATCATCGGGATGATGACGCGGTAGGGCGAGGTGTCAGGTCGTCCTGCCTGCTCTCGATGCGCGG
>JBBSDV010000308.1:0-1860 GCA_038240335.1 Dehalococcoidia bacterium | reverse complement strand
GGGACTAGCGGCGGGTCGCCGAACAACACTGCCGACGGGCCGAGATCCAAGGGCGGCCGCCACTCGCCGCGGCTGATAAACATCGCCTTCGCGAGAATCAGATGAGCGTCGCCCGAGCCATAGTTTTGGTGATAGGACCAGAGCACGTAGCGCAGGCGGCTCCAGAGGGCGAGCGTGGAGATCAGCGCGAACGGCGCCAGGCCTCGCGCGAGCGCCGCCTGGCGTTCGCTCACGCGCGCCCGGATCGCGGCGAACGGCCGTGGTTCGAGCGCCGGTGGGCTAAGCCCGTCCTCAATCACCTGTGTCGACATCGAGCTCCTGCGATGACGCTTCTCTGTCGCCAGGCACACAGAGTGCCTCGGCTGGTCAACTCGATCTGTGGCGGGCGATGCCCATGATACGCAATTCTCGAGCCAAAGTACGACATGAAATCGTGACAGAACGTCAATGAAGCTGCCGTTCTATACTGGGCCGCTTCTAGCGCGGGACGTGATCGAAGGGGAATTGGTGGAATCAATCGAGACTGCGGCGACCGAACGCCGGCCGCGAACCGTCACCCGTGCCCGGGATTGGACGACTATCCTCTCGTCGCAGTGGATGCTGGCCCTGATCCTCGCCACTGCCTGTCTCGTCTACCTGCCGACGTTGCGTGATTGGTTCTCGAGCGATGACTTCTGGTTCCTCCGCGCCGCACAGACGCACTCGATCGGCCGCTACACGCTCACCAGCTTCGACTTTCGGCAGACAGGCACCAGCGCCGAGTTCGATCGCTACCGCCCGCTCTATCCCATCGCCTGGCGCTTGCAGTACGCGGCGTTCGGTATGCATGCCGGGTACTATCACGCCGTCGTCGTCGGCCTCCATCTAGGCTGCACCGTCCTCGCATGGTTCATCGCCCGCCGGCTTTTCGCAGCGGCATGGATGGCGAACCTCGTCACTCTAATCTTTGCGATCCACCCGGTGTACGCCGATGCCGTCGCCTGGCTCTCCGGCGGCAACCGCGTATTCGAGACTTTTCCGTACCTGCTCAGTCTCCTCCTCTTCATGAAGTACCTAGATCGCCGGCGGGGACGCGCGGCCTGGCTCCTCGCCGCGTCGTTCGTGTGCTACGTCGTCGCGGTGCTGTTCCATTCATCGGCGCTGTCGCTCGCCGCCGTGCTGCCGGCGTACGCGTTCCTCATCGCCGGCGAATCCTTCAATCTGCGGCGGCCCCTAGCGTGGTCGTGGTTCGCGCCATTTCTCGTCGTCACGCTGATCGAGGCAGGGATCCAGTACTGGGTTCGCGGCCATCTCGGTATCGACGACGGCTTTCGGTTCGGCTTCCATCAGTACTCGAACTACGCGCAGTACCTCGGCCTCGCCGTCGTGCCGATCGAGCGCCACACGATCAGTGGATTCGGCGGCAGCATCGCCGCAACGCTGCAGCAAGTCGGTGCGCTCGCTGCCCTCGCTTTGGCATTCGGCCTCGTCTCGCGGCGGCCGCGCTACGCGCTCGGCATCTTCGCCGTCGCCTGGCTGTTCGCCTCGCTGCTCCCCGACTCGACGCTCATCCTCGGCACCTTCGGCCGCGCGATGTACATGCCGGGGCTTGCAATCGCGGTGTTTCTCGTCGCCGCCGTGCTCTGGCTGCGCGACGCCATGCCTGAGCGCCTGTCGCACGCCGCTGTCCGTTGGTCGCCGTACGCCCTCCTGATCGCGCTCGTCCCAACACTCTGGCTAACCCACATCCACGTTCGAACGACGTCGCGAGACTCGTCTCGCGACCAACAATTCGCCGAGGCGGTTCGGCGAGACGCGCCGGTGCCGCCAGCCGGCGGCATCCTGTATGTCGTGAACGCGCCGAAGGGCCTGACCTTCTTC
>JBBSDV010000307.1:0-1860 GCA_038240335.1 Dehalococcoidia bacterium | reverse complement strand
GGCGAGAAGGCCGCTGTCCAGGTCGAGTCGCGATCCGGTTCGGTGAGCGTTGAAGCACAAGACGGAACCGCCGTGCGCGTCGAAGCGATCGTCCATGTCTGGAGCGATCAAGCGGCGGACGCCGATAGCGCGGCCGCACTCGTCGCGCAGGCGATGGAGCACGACCAGCATCGCGTCATCCTCCGCGCGCCGGCAGTGCCCGAGCCTGAAGGCTGGAGCCTCTGGGGCGGCAAGCGAGGGTCACGGATCGATTACAACGTGCGAGTCCCACTGCATACGGCTGTGCGCGTACTGTCGCGCAGCGGCCGCGTGCATGTTGCCCGCACAGAAGGTCGCGTGCACATCGAGAGCCAAAGCGGGCGCTGCAGCGTCGCCGGAGTGATCGGCGATGTGATGCTCGTCAGCCGCAGCGGCAGCATCTCGCTCGACGCCGTGCGCGGCGATGTTGCTGCCGAGACACGGAGCGGCCGCGCCGAAGTGCGCGACGTCACCGGCTGCGTCATGATCAAGGTACGGAGCGGCGTTGTCGATGCCCGCAACATCAGCGGCGATCTCAAGATCGACGGCCATACAGGCCTGATCCAAATCGCGCACGTCGGCGGTTGCGTGTATGCGGCGACCCATACAGGATTGATCCGGTACGAGGGCAAGGTGTTGGGCGAGATGGAGCTGAAGGCGCATACCGGCAGCATTCATCTCAGCGTCGATCCGGCGCACCTCTTCTTCATCGATGCCGAAAGCCAGATCGGGAACGTGCGCAGCGACCTCGAGCCTCGCCGCGGCGGCGGCAGTGCGACGGCGCCGGACGGTCCAAAGGTGCGCCTCCGCACGCACACCGGCTCCATCCGCATCTCGCGGTTGTAGCAACGGTCGACGCATCGGGTGTGTCGCGCACACATGCTCGGCATGCGTGCCGGATCGGCACTCTACTCGGTTCGGCACTCGCCACCCGGGATGCAATAGCTTAAGCACAGGTCTTGTACCTGTCCCACGATGTGTCTCAGCGAATTACCGCGAAGTAAGAGCGCTACGCCGCGCTGAGAGAACGCTGCGGCGGAGAAGCAATGTAGTTCCCATGCAAGGGACGGAACCGTCTTGCCCTGTCCGTAGGGGAGCGGCGACACAGCGCGCGTAGACCACAGTGCCGCTGTTCCATATACTCGGACGTGCCGCCGACTGGCGCTTTTCGCGGAGTGAGCAATGACCTATGACTACGACCTGATCGTCGTCGGCGCCGGTTCCGGCGGCAGCGTTGTGGCTGCGCGCGTGACCGAGGATCCGCGGATCCGTGTGCTCCTGATCGAGTCAGGGCCGGACTATCCGAACGTCGAGGCGTTGCCAGCAGACCTGCAAAACGTCAATCACGGCTCCTTCTTTGATCACGATTGGGGACTCCGCTACACGCCATCACCGACGAGCCGCACTACGCTGTTCGCCCGAGGACGCGTGACTGGCGGATCATCCGCCGTCAACACTGCGATCGCGCTCCGCGGCGTGCCGGACGACTACGACGAGTGGGCGCGCCTCGGTAATCCGCAATGGTCGTGGGAGAAGGTGCTGCCGGCCTTCATCCGGCTCGAGGCCGACGCCGACTTCGGAGGCGAGCCGTACCACGGCAGCACGGGCCCACTGCCGATACGTCGCCACACCCGCGACGAATTGGTGCCGTATCAGGCGGCGTTTCTCGATGCGTGCGCCGAACTCGGCTATCCCGAATGTCCCGACCACAATGATCCGGATTCCACGGGCTATGGTCCGCACCCGATGAACAAGAAGGGCACGCTGCGGATCAGCACGGCGATCGCGTACCTCGGGCCGGCACGGGCTCGGCCCAACCTGACGATCCGTGCCGACACCGAT
>JBBSDV010000306.1:0-1865 GCA_038240335.1 Dehalococcoidia bacterium | reverse complement strand
GGGCGCCGCGGCGACCGCCGTCGTCGCCGTCATCGTCGGCGGCACGAAGTTCGGCGAGGGCGCTTGGATCAGCATGATCGCCATGTTCGTCCTCGCCATCCTGTTCTGGTCGATCTATCGCCACTACACCGGTGTCGAGCGGAGGCTCGTCGTGCCGAAGGGCGAGATCCTGCATTCGGGCACGCGTCACCGGCAGAGCGTGCTCGTGCCGGTCGACGAGCTCAACCGCGCGGTGTTGCGGACGGTCGACTACGCCCGCTCGATGTCGGCAAACGTCACGGCGCTGCATATCACGGACGACCTCGAACTCGGGCAGGAACTGCGGCGCGAATGGGAGGCCGCGGTGCTCGACGTCGAGATGGTGCTGATCGAGTCGCCATACCGATCCTTCGTGGCGCCGGTGCTGTCCTACATCGACGCTCTCGACCGCGCCGACCCCGGGCAGTACGTCACGGTCGTGTTGCCGGAGTTCCGCACGGCCTGGCCGTGGCAGCGATGGCTGCACAACCAGAGCGCTCGCCGCTTGAAGAACGCTCTCCTCGACCGGCCCAACACCGTGATCACCGAGGTGCCCTACCAGCTCGCCCTCGAAGAGCCGCTCGAGACGACGCCGCCGCGGGAGTAGGCGCGAGGTGCGACGGAGTGATGTGGTCGCGCGCTGTGGCGAGCCGGTACCTCGGATACGAAGCACGATGACTCGTCCCGGTGCGACGGCACCCCCATCCCGCGTTTGTTCTGTTCGAAAACAACGGAGTCGACGATGACGTCGATCCCGTTGGTGCCGCACACCGGAGAGCAGTTCGTTTCGGAACAAAGATCGCGCCACGCGGTCGCGCATCCCAGCGGCTGCGTCAGTCGATGACGGCGGCGAGACGAGATCCGAGGACGGCGGAGAACAGGGCGAGCACCAGCGCGTTGCGGGCGCCGCCCGATGGCAGGTGGCGAAACGCGATGCCCGTGCCGACGGCATCGACGACGTCGGCGACCACCGCCGCCTGTAGCCACGAGCGGGCGGCTCCGGTGCCCCCGTCGCGGCGGAGCGCGAGCAGCGCACCGCCGCCAAGCGCGATGTCACGCGCGCCGAGGGATCGCGTCAGCACTTTGGTCGAAGCGTGTTCGGCGTCGTCGCCGATCCAACCGCGTCCGAGGCGACCGGGCGCCAAGACCAGTCCGACGCCGAGCGCGAGACGGCCGGCGCTAAGAATGCGTGCCACGATGCGGTAGTTCATCCGGCAAGCGTACGGTGATCATGCACCGCCGGCGATAGCCCATCGAGCGTCCGGCTCACGAACCCGCCTGCCGTTGTGGGGTGACCTGAGTGGCGTCGTAGTCCGGGCCGGAGGCTGCGGGTGCGCCGGCCGCGGGATCGGCGCGCCGCCCGGCGGCGGGCGCCGCGGGGCCATCGCCTTCGAGGCCGCCCCGGCGCGCGTACACGCGTTCGATCGCCGTATCGAGGTCGGCTCGGGAATCGTACGACCCGTTCGCGGGCAGCTCGCCGAGAATGAAGATCACTTCCGAGTCGAGCCCTCCTTTGTCGCGGGCGGCATTGACGATCGCATCGCGGGAAGCCGGGAAATCGACGCCCTCAAGCGCGCGGTCGTACTCCTGCGGATCAGCGTCACGTTCCATTTGCATGTCGAGGTCTCCTTGTTGCGCACGGCAGTCGTCTTTCCACCAATCGTAGCCGCGGACATGGAGCGAGGTCGTGCTCGGCAGCGACAGCCGCGTATCGAGTCCGCAACAAATGACGGCGAGTCCGCCTTCTTTCTCGTGCCAACGAGGTCGATCCGAACCTACGACGACGGCGAGACGCTCACGGACGCCGGCGTCTGCATGCGGGTTAAGCACAGCACCTCGCTACCCCT
>JBBSDV010000305.1:0-1930 GCA_038240335.1 Dehalococcoidia bacterium | reverse complement strand
TCACCAATCACCAATCACCAGTCACCAGTCACCAGTCACCAGTCACCAAACCATGATTATCCGTAACGCACGCATTTGGACCGGCGAGGCATCGCAGCCGTGGGCGACAGTGGCCGCGGTGCATGATGGCCGATTCGTGTTCGTCGGCGACGAGGCGGGGCTCAACGCACCGGCCGGGGATGACGTCCTCGATGCCGGCGGGCGCCTCGTCGTGCCGGGGTTCACCGATGGACACGCACACCTGATGGGCACGGGCATGGCGATGCGCTCCGTCGACCTCAAGGCGACGGCGAGCGCCGAAGACGCCGCGCGACGCGTCGCCGAGCGCGTCGTCATCACTCCGCCCGGTGCCTGGGTGCGCGGCGCCGGTTGGGACCAGAACGACTGGGCCGGTGCTCGTTTCCCGCACCGGCGCGTGCTCGATGCCGTTTCGTCGGAACATCCCGTCGTCCTCTCGCACACGTCCGGCCACTGCACGTGGGTGAACGGCGCCGCCCTTCGCGTGGCGGGCATTACGGGCGAGACCCGCGCACCGGTCGGTGGCGCCATCGATCTCGACGATGACGGAGAGCCGACCGGCATCCTTCGCGACGCCGCATCGCGATTGATCGCGGACGTCGTGCCACCGGCAACGCAAGCGGAGCGCATCGCGGCGACGCGCGACGCAATCGCGCACGCTCACCAGCTCGGCGTAACGGGCGTGCATGCCATGGACGTCGGCCGCGGTGAGTTCCAAGCCCTGCACGCGCTCAACGACTCGTGCGAGCTGCACCTGCGCGTCCACGAATTCCTTTCGGCCAGCCGCCTCGACGAGTGGTTCGAGCGCGGCATCACCACCGGCGACGGCGACGGAATGCTCCGCGTCGGCGGCGTCAAGTTCTTCAGCGACGGCGCACTCGGTTCGCTGACGGCGTGGATGCTCGAGCCATACGACGACGCGCCCGGCATCGGCTTCCCCCTGCAACCGATCGCCGACCTCGAGCGCGACGTCCGACGCTGCCTCGAAGGCGGCCTGGCGCCCGCGATCCACGCGATCGGCGACCGCGCGAACACCGAGGTACTTGCGATCCTTGAACGCGCGCGCACGCTCTCCCCGCAACTGCCCCGGCGCATCGAGCACGCGCAGCTGCTCGCCCCAGGCGACGCGGAGCGGTTCGGCGTTTTAGGCATCACGGCATCGGTGCAGCCGATCCACGCGACGCAGGACATGGCGAAGGTCGACCGATCGTGGGGCAATCGCGGCCGCGGCGCCTACGCCTTCGCGTCGCTGCTGGCGACCGGCGCAAACCTCGCTTTCGGCTCCGATACGCCGGTGGAGACGATGGATCCGATCGCCGGTATCCACGCCGCCGTGACGCGATGCAATGCTCGCGGCGCGCCGGCGGACGGCTGGCACGACGAGCAGCGGGTGTCGCTCGATGCCGCCCTCGCGGCATACACAGCCGGCTGCGCCTACGCTGTCGGGCTCGCGGCGACACGCGGCAAGATCGCCGTCGGCTACGACGCCGACGCCGTCGTTCTCTCGCACGACATCTTTGCCGAGCCCGACCCGATGCGCATCCTCGCCGCGCGCGCCGACCTCACGATCATCGCCGGCGAGATCGTCTGGTCGCGCGAAGGAGCCTCTTCCCGCTAGTAACGCCCCATCCAACTCGATCGGCGCCAACCCGTTCGATCTCCGCACGCAATTCGGCCGGCCCGGCGACGGCGCAACGCGCGGAGACGCGCAACTACCGGTACGACGCCGCCTGAATGTTGTACAGCTCGGCGTACTGCCCCTTTCGCGCAAGCAGGACTTCGTGCGAACCGACCTCGACTACATGTGCCCCGTCGAGGACGACGATCAGGTCGGCCATGCGGACTGTCGAGAAGCGGTGGGAGACGAGGATCGTGATGCGCCCGTCTTCGTCGCCCTCGCCGCTGCGCGCAG
>JBBSDV010000304.1:0-1982 GCA_038240335.1 Dehalococcoidia bacterium | reverse complement strand
TGTCTGAAGAGAAGCTGAGCAAGACGAAGGCGCTCGCGATCTTCGCGTCCGACGCGCTCTCGTCGACCGCGTACGCGACGGAGGAGATCCTCCTCGTGCTGATCCTGGCGGGCACCGGTGCGCTCACATACTCCATCCCAATCAGCATCGCGATCGCGACGCTGCTGGTCATCGTCGCGACCTCGTACCGCCAGACGATCCGCGCGTACCCGAACGGCGGCGGGGCCTACAAGGTGGCGATGGACAACCTCGGCACTCTCCCCGGCCTCGTCGCCGGAGCATCGCTCGTCGTCGACTATACGCTGACGGTGGCCGTGAGCACGGCAGCCGGCGTCGCGGCGATCACATCCGCGCTGCCGGAGCTGCACGACGAGCGGGTAATTCTCGCCGTCGTCTTCGTGATTCTGCTGACGATCGGGAACCTGCGTGGTCTACGCGAGGCGGGCACCGTGTTCGCGATCCCGACCTACTTCTTCCTGGTCACATTCGGAATCATGATCGTCGTCGGTCTCGTCCGCGTAACGCTAGGCGATATCAGCAGCGTTCCGCATCAGGATGCGATCACGCCGGGCAACGAGGCCCTCGGCCTCAGTTCGGCGGGCATCTTCCTCCTCCTCCGCGCGTTTTCGTCCGGTGCCACGGCGCTGACGGGCATCGAGGCGATCTCCAACGGCGTGCCGGCGTTCAAGGAGCCATCGCCGAAGAACGCAGCGACGACGCTGACGTGGATGGCGGGCATTCTGACGGTCATTTTCGTCAGCCTGACGATCCTCGCTCACGAGATCCACGTGCAGCCTTCCGAGACGAAGACGGTCGTCGCGCAGATCGCCGAGGCCGTGTTCGCCGGCGGCCCGATGTTTTACATCGTCCAGGTATCGACGGCGTTGATCCTGATCCTCGCCGCCAACACGAGCTTCGCCGGCCTACCGGCTCTCGCGTCCGTGATGGCGCGCGACCGCTGGGTGCCGAAGCTATTCTCATTCCGCGGCGACCGCCTCGGCTACTCGAACGGCATCATGGTGCTGAGCGCCGCATCGATCGTGCTGTTGATTATCTACACAGCCGATACGCACAAACTGATCCCGCTCTACGCCGTCGGCGTCTTCGTCGGATTCACGCTTTCGCAGGGAGGCATGATTCTCCACTGGCGGCGTTGCCGCGAGGAGGGCTGGCGCCGAGCGATGGTGATCAACGGCATCGGCGCCGTGTCCACCGGCATCGTCGCCGTGATCATCGCAGCGACGAAGTTCACGCACGGAGCGTGGCTGACGATCATCGCGATCGGCGTGCTGACGACCATCTTCTACAACATCGGCCGTCACTTCCGGGGTGTCCAAACCCAACTCGCCCTGCCCGAAGGCGAGCAAGTTCCACAGCTGCGCGTGTCTTCGCGGCACACCCATCCCGTGCTGATGCCGATCGACGATCTCAACCGCGCCACGGCGTACGCGATGAGCTATGCACGCTCGATCTCGAACAATGTGACGGCGATTCATGTGACCGATGATGTCGACGAGAGCAGGGAGCTGCGCGCGCGATGGGAGCACCTCGTGCCCGATGTACGGCTGATTGTCGTCGAGTCGGAGTATCGATCGCTGCTCGGGCCGGTGCTGGCGTATGTCGACAACCTGGATCGCGCCGATTTGCAGGACATGGTGACCGTGATTCTGCCGGAGTACGTATCGAAGTGGCCCTGGCAGCGGCTGCTCCACAACCAATCGTCGCAGCGGCTCAAGAAGTCGCTCCTCGACCGGCCGCACACGGTCGTCGTCGAGGTGCCGTACCACCTTAAGTAAGTCCAATCTTCTATCGCTCATCGAAGCAGCGCGTTACGATCCCGATGTGAGCGAGCAAATACGAACGGTTGACGCCGCGACCTGCGCCGCCGCATCCGCGGTCGCCGCTGAGGGCGCGAGCGGGGTCCAGCGTGGCTGATCGCCCGCCGACGGAAACGCCGGACGAGGAGCATCAGCGCTTTCGCG
>JBBSDV010000303.1:0-2049 GCA_038240335.1 Dehalococcoidia bacterium | reverse complement strand
CTCGAGGCCCTTCATCGCCGTGCCGGTGCCGCGCGAGACTTCGGCGATGATCGCGGCATCGCGGAAGTGCGTCGTCGCCATCACGATGGCGCGCGCCATCTTCTCCGGATTCTCCGACTTGAAGATGCCGGAGCCGACGAACACGCCCTCCGCGCCCAGCTGCATCATCAGCGCGGCGTCGGCGGGCGTCGCGATGCCGCCGGCGGCGAAGTTGACAACGGGCAGCTTGCCGAGATCGTGGACTTCCTTGACGAGATCGTACGGCGCGCCGAGTTCCTTCGCCGCGCTCGCGAGCTCGTCGTCTGGCATGCTCTGGATGCGGCGGATGTCGTCCCAGAGCTGGCGCATGTGGCGCACGGCTTCGACGACGTTGCCCGTACCGGCCTCGCCCTTCGTGCGGATCATCGCCGCCCCTTCGCCGATGCGCCGCAGCGCCTCGCCGAGGTTCCGGCAGCCGCAGACGAACGGCACCTTGAAGGCGTGCTTGTTGACGTGGTGCGCCTCGTCGGCCGGCGTCAGCACTTCGGATTCGTCGATGTAGTCGACGCCGAGCGCCTCGAGCACCTGCGCCTCGACGAAGTGACCGATCCGCGCCTTCGCCATGACGGGAATGGAGACGGCGGCGACGATGCCGGTGATCATCTCGGGGTCGGACATGCGGGCGACGCCGCCGTCCTTGCGGATGTCCGATGGCACGCGCTCGAGCGCCATGACGGCGACGGCACCGGCTTCCTGGGCTATTTTCGCCTGATCTGGGGTCACGACATCCATGATGACGCCGCCCTTGAGCATCTGAGCGAGGCCCTTCTTGACCGTCCAGGTACCCGTCGCAGCGGCGCCGTTTGTACCGGCGAGCGGCCGTTCGTTCGTCGCAACCATGGTCGTGCCTCCTGGTATGGCGTCTGGGGACTGAAGATTGATTCGGGAACTGTTCCCGTTCGCTCCAACCAGAGTCCAACGCCTGTGAATCCGCCTCAGTGTAGCGAACGGGCGGCAGGACGGCGATCACTGACCTTGAGCAGGAAAAGGAGATAAGAGGGAGAGAGAGGGCGCCGGGGGACATCCCCGGACCCCCGGCAGAGGCGCTGCGCCCTCCGCACTCCCGCTTTAATGCTTTGCCAGACCCTAGGAATCACCGCGGACACGCGAGCGGGGTATCGATCGCGATACCCCTCTGTGAACTACAAACCCTTACTACCTCCTACGAGCTCACACAAGCACCGCTTCCCGCTCCATGCGCTTGCCGACGGCGTTTGCCACCTTCGCGACGTTCGCCATAACGCTGGCGAATAGATCGAACGTCAGCGACTGGGCGCCGTCGCTGAGGGCGTGCTCCGGGTCGGGGTGGACCTCGAGGATCAGGCCGTCGGCGCCGGCGGCGATCATGCCCAGACTTACCGGCTCGACGAGACGGCGCTTGCCGGTGCCGTGGCTCGGATCGGCGACCACCGGCAGGTGGCTCATCTCCTTGACGAGCGGGATGGCGTTTATGTCCATCGTGTTCCGCGCCGCCGTCTCGAAGGTTCGGATACCGCGCTCGCAGAGGATGACGTTGCGGTTGCCCTTGGCGAGGATGTACTCGGCCGCCAGCAGCCACTCCTGGATCGACGACGACATGCCGCGCTTGAGTAGCACCGGCTTGCCGGCGCGAGCGACCTCCTCGAGCAGGAAGAAGTTCTGTGCGTTGCGCGTGCCGATCTGCAGTACGTCGGCGTACTTCGCGACGAGTTGCACGGTCGTCTCCGACATCACTTCCGTCACCACAGGGAGACCCGTCTCTTCGCGCGCCTGGGCGAGCAGTTGCAGGCCCTTCTCTTCGAGGCCGCGGAAGCTGTAGGGCGATGTGCGGGGCTTGAACGCGCCGCCGCGCAGCATCGACGCGCCGCGCTCGCGCATCGCCCGCGCCGTCTTCATCACCTGATCTTCGCTCTCGATCGCGCAGGGGCCGGCGATCACTGTGACGAGGCCTTCGCCGACCTTGACGCCGTTGACGTCGACAATCGTGTCGGTGGGGTTGAACTCGCGGCTGCAAAGCTTGAAGGGGCTGCT
>JBBSDV010000302.1:0-2118 GCA_038240335.1 Dehalococcoidia bacterium | reverse complement strand
CTCCGTCAAGCCGGATTGCTACCGCTCGCCAGCGGTAGCTTTTATCTTGTTCGAAGGCTCCGCGGAGAGGTGCCGGAGTGGCCGATCGGGCACGATTGGAAATCGTGTGTGCGCGCAAGCGTACCGTGGGTTCGAATCCCACCCTCTCCGCCACCGTGTTTCCAGCGACCCCTAATGTCCGTCGTGAGCAGGTTCCGCCTCCCTTCCCGCGTCCCGGTCCCGGCATCACGCGCTCGCATCGCGAGCTTCGCATGTCGCGCGATTCCCCCTTCCGGCGCAGATTCGCTAGATTGTCCGCCGAAACGCGGGAGATGAGGACGACGATATGAATACGGCTGAATTCCTCCAGATCACGGCGATGGTCGTGCCCGAACGCACGGCGCTCGTGGCGGGCGATAAGCGCGTCACGTTCGGCGAGATGGCGGAGCGCGTCAATCGCCTCGCCAACTGGCTGCGCAGTATCGGCGCCGGGCCGGACAACCCCGTCGGTGCGATGTCGACCAACGGCATCGAGTACGTCGAGACCTACTATGCGGCGGCGAAGGTGGGGGCGACGTTCGTACCGCTGAACTACCGCGCCAAGCAGGACGAGCTCACGTACATGATCAACACGTCCGACGTTCACGTGTTGTTCGTTGGCGAGCGCTATCTCGACCTCGTCTCGGCGCTGCGGCCGACGCTGACGACGGTCAAGCACTACGCCTGCTACGAGAAGGCGGTCGAGGGCATGGACTGCTATGGCGACCTTCTCGCGCAGTCGCCCGAGGACGAGCCGTACGTCGAGGTCGACGAGAACAAGCCGACCGTGCTGATCTACACCTCCGGCACGACCTCGCAGCCGAAGGGCGTCGCGCTGACCTACCTCAATCTCTCCGTCTACGTGACGAACACGATGAGCCCGGCCGACCCCTCGGAGGAGGGCGAGGTGACGCTGCTCTCGGTTCCAATATTCCATGTCGCGGGCGTGACGCCGATCATGTCGTCCGTATGGGGCGGACGCACGCTCGTCATCCTGCCGCAGTTCGATCCGGAGCTGTGGCTGAAGGCCGTGCAGAACGAGCACGTCACTCACAGCTTCGTCGTGCCGACGATGCTCAAGCGCATCATGGAGCATCCCGACTTCGCGAAGTACAACCTGAGCTCGCTGAAGCTCATCACCTACGGAGCGGCGCCGATGCCGTACGAGGTCGTCGCGAAGGCGGTCGATGTCTTCGAATGCGGCCTGATGAATGCCTACGGCCAGACCGAAAGCACGTCGACGATGACGTTCCTCGGCCCCGACGACCACAAAATTCCGAAAGACCCCGGGCCGGAGCGCGACAAGAAGCTGCACCGCCTGCGCTCCGTCGGCCGCGGCATGGACGACATCGTGATCGCGATCATGGACGAGACGAACGCGATCCTCGATGCCGGGCACGAGGGCGAGATTTGCGTCATGGGGCCGCGGATCATGAGCGAGTATCACAAGCAGGCGGCGGCGACGGCGGCGGCCGTGCAGGACGGCTGGCTGCACACCGGCGATGTTGGCTACCTCGACGACGAGGGCTATCTCTTCATCACCGGCCGCAAGAAAGACCTGATCATCCGCGGCGGCGAGAACATCTCGCCGGGCGAGATCGAAGCCGCGCTCGACGAGCACCCGCAGGTGGACGAATCGGCCGTCATTGGCGTCCCGGACCCCGAGTGGAGCGAGGTGATCAAGGCGATCATCGTGCCGAACAAGGGCGAGACGATCGACAAGCAGGAACTCATCGCCTACGCGAAGTCGAAGCTTGCGAGCTACAAGGCGCCGACCTACGTCGCCTTCGTCGACGAGCTGCCGCGCAACCCGATGGGCAAGGTGCTCAAGACGGAGCTCCGCAAGCGCTACGGCGAACCCCGCGACGGATAGGGTCCTGGTCGTTGTCGTTGGTGGTCGGCCGGTGGCGAAGCCGAATGACCGCGGCGAGTCATCTCCGAGCAGCCGTGCCATCGATTGATGCGAGACCACCGCCCCTGGCTGACGCTGGAGAGTGCGAAGCCGAGGACAAGCTGCCTGAAGACCTGAGCCCTACGGATGACGCATCCGTTCGCCGCTCCGGCACGTTTGCAGCTGGCACGCGCCGACTGGCGGGCGCT
>JBBSDV010000301.1:0-2131 GCA_038240335.1 Dehalococcoidia bacterium | reverse complement strand
CGGCTCGGACCACCCCTGGCACCACTGCACGGAGCCGTCGAGGATGCCCGGCAGGTGCTCCTTCTTCTGGTCGTCCGTGCCGTGCACGATCAGCGTCGGGCCGAACATCATGACACCGAAGCCGCCGACGTTCATCGCGCCGAACTCGGCGAACTCTTCGTTCATCAGGAACTGGCGCTTCGTGTCGAGGCCGGCGCCGCCGTATTCCTTCGGCCATGCCGGCGCCACCCAGCCACGCGAACGCAGTGCCGTCCGCCAGCGCTTCATCGGACTGCCCTCATTCGGGCCGCGGAAAAGCCCACCCTCTTCGCCGCCGCCGCGCCCGCCGCGCATCTCCTTCGGGTACTCACTCTCGAGAAAGTCCCGGACTTCCGTGCGCCATGCGGACTCTTCGGCTGTATCGTTGAACTCCATGTGGCCTCCAGAGGGCAATTGTTTCGTCTTTGCCCAAAGATTCTACGCTCCCCGGCTCCGAAGCGAAACCCGCTCGCCTGATTGGTCAGTCGCGACTGGTGATTCGCGACCGGTGTGAAGCGGGAGCGCAGAAGGCGCAGCGCCTCTGCCTGGGCTCTCCTTGAGGAGAACGCCATGCCGATTCTCGCAGATTCTCCAAACGTGCAGCTTTCGCCGCGGTGCTGCTCGCGGTGGTCGTCATGCCAGCGCATTACAGTTCGCACATCCCGATCACGCACGCCGCGCCGGGCGTTCCCCTCTGGAGCAAGCGCTTCGGCGGCGCGTACGAGCAGGTCGTGCTGAGCGTCGTCGTGGACAGGTGCGGCAACGTCCTCGTCACGGGTCCAGAATGGCCGGCGGACTTCGGCGGCGGGCCGCTGACGAGCGCGGTGGTGATTGCCGGCGCTGTCGAACTTGGCGATGAAGATGTCGGCTACCAAAATTCGGTGATAAACATCAACGTGTACGAGCATTATTTCGAACGCAACATCTCCTGGGACGCGTGGCGGATCCGGGCGCAACACATTGCCCATGGCGCGACTCTAGGACTACGCCGCCGCAGGGCCGTCGCGCCGCTTACTTCGGGAGGAGCTCGGTGACGACTTCGTTGATGGCGCGGCCGTCGGCGCGGCCTTTGAGGCGAGCGATGACGGCGGGCATCACCTTCGACTTGTCGGCGGCCGACGTCGCGCCGGTCTCGGCGATGACGCTACGGACTTCGGCCGCGATCTCGTCGCGGCCGAGCTGCTGCGGCAAGTAGGCCATCAGGATGTCGAGCTCGGCCTGCTCGCGGTCGGCGAGGTCGTCGCGCTTGCCGTTGCGGTACTCGACGATGCTCTCGCGACGCTGCTTCGCCTGCTTCTGCACCACATCGAGGATGTCGGCGTCGGCAAGCTCGCTGCGCGCGGCGCTGTCGTCCTTGACGTTGACGCGCGCGATCTCGGTGTTGCTGATCGCGGTCAGCAGCGAGCGCAGCACGTCGCGGCGCACGGCGTCTCCCGCGCGCATCGCCGACTTCAGATCTTCAGAGAGCTGTTCCTTGAGTGTCATGCTTGTCCGCGTCCCTCCACGGCATTCGACCAATCGGCGCACTGTACCTCGCCGCAGCGATCCAACCCATTCGGTCACCGTGCCGTCAAGCGCGACGCCATCGCCTACCCTCCGCCCTTCATCCGCCATCCGGCTTCCCGCTTCCCGCGTCATCGATACAATGAAGACGGACCAACCAACGGACGGCAGGAGGCGATGTGTACAAGACCGACTATTGCGGCGAGCTTCGCGCGGCCGACGAGGGGCGCGACGTCGTGCTCGCCGGCTGGGTGCATCGCCGGCGCGACCACGGCGGGCTGATCTTCATCGATCTGCGCGACAGTCGCGGCATCATCCAGGTCGTCTGCTCGCCCGAAGACGCGGACGCGCATGCCGTGGCGAGCGAGGCGCGCGGCGAGTACGTGCTTCGGATAGCGGGCAAGGTGCAGCGGCGGCGCGCCGGCACCGAGAACGACAAGATGCCGACGGGCGACATCGAAGTGCGCGCGCTACAGGCGGAGGTCCTTAACACCGCCAAGACGCCGCCGTTTTACATCAACGAGGATACCGACGTCGACGAGCAACTGCGCCTCAAGTACCGCTATCTCGACTTGCGGCGCGAGCGCATGCACAACAACATCGTCCTGCG
>JBBSDV010000300.1:0-2179 GCA_038240335.1 Dehalococcoidia bacterium | reverse complement strand
CTCATCGTGGACCGGACCGAGAGGTGTGAAACGCGCCATGGATCAAGACGAAGTCTTCATCAGCCTGCTAGCGCTCGAGGATGTGGATCGTCATCGCGGCCGCTTCGCCACGCATCATGCCGCCGCCGTTTTGGGTCATGCCGATCTTCGCCTTGCCGTCCTTCACTTGGCGATCGCCGGCATCGCCGCGTAGCTGCCAAAAGATCTCCGTGAGTTGCGCGCAGCCCGTCGCGCCGATCGGGTGACCTTTTGAGAGCAGACCGCCGCTGGGGTTGACGGGCGTCTTGCCGGTGAGGGCGGTGACGCCGTCCTCGATCAGCATGCCACCTTCGCCCATCTTGCAGAGACCGAGCTCTTCGTACTCCATCAGCTCCGCGGGGGCGGAGGCGTCATGCAGCTCGATGACGTCAAGGTCTTCGGGGCCGACGCCGGCTAGCGCGTAGGCTTTGTTGACCATGCGCGTCGTGACGCCGGGCTCGCCCGGGGCGCGATCCTTGCCCGAACCGAGGATTGACGCCGTCACCCAGACTGGCTTCGTCGTCAGCTGCCGAGCCTTCTCTTCAGAGCAAAGGATGAGCGCCGCCGCGCCGTCGCCGATCGGCGAGCACATGAGGCGAGTGAGCGGCTCGGCGACCATCGGCGCGGCGAGGATGTCCTCGACGCTGTAGACCTCGCGGTACTGGGCGTAGGGGTTGAGCGATGCGTTCTGGTGGCTCTTGACGGCGATCTTGGCGAACTGCACGGGCGTGGTGCCATAGCGCTTCATGTGCTCGCGCGCGCCGGCGGCATAGAAGTCCATGAACATCGAGCGCTTTTCGCCGGCGCCCTCGCCGCCATCGCCCGCGCCTTCGCCGGCGGTGCGGCCACGCTCGGCCGTCTTCTTCTTGAGGTCGGCGAACGCCGTCATGTCGACGGCGGAGCCGATCGCCTGGAACGAGCGGCGCTTGTCTTCGTGGTAGAGCTTCTCGACGCCGAGGGCGAGGACGCAGTCGTACATGCCGGACGCGACGTACATCCACGCCAGGTGGAATGCCGTCGACGAACTCGCGCAGGCGTTCTCGGTGTTGATCATGGGGATGTCGCCGAAGCCCATGTCGCGCAGGATCACCTGGGCACGGATCATCTCCTGGCCGGTGATCAGGCCGGCCGTGGCGTTGCCGACGATCGCTGCCTCGATCGCGGGCATCTCGACGCCGGCCTCTTTCATCGCGGCTTCGACCGCCTCGCGCCCGAGGTCCTTGAGGTTCCGGTCGATGTGCTTACCGAATTTGGTCATACCGGCGCCGACGACTGCTACCTTGCGCATACGAAGCTCCTCTGGGCGTCGCCGTCGCTGCGGCGTCATGTCACTGTGTCGTTCATCTTACGATGCAAACGGCCGTTTGTCATCGAGCGGCCGAGCGAGCGCCACGGGCGAAGCGCGGTCAATGCGCGGCGAGTTGGGCTAACGCAACCGCTCTGAACACGAGCCGAACGATCGGGAGAGCTGTGAGGAAGCTGCGCTCCACGCCGACGACGGGGGCGTCGATATCAGTGCCGCCGAGCACCGGAGCAAGGGCGGGTGTCGGTGTCGTCGTCGGTGACGGCGTCGATGTGGGCGTTGGCGTATGGGTCGGCGACGGTGTCACGGTCGCGCCCGCGGGCGGCGTAGGCGCGGTGTTGAACACGCTGCCGTTGAGGCAGCCGGCGCCTGGTTCGACGTCGATCGGATTGCAGCTCGCGAGTACGATATCGGCGCCGCCGGCAATCCGCGATCGGAAGAAGATGAGCGGCGAGCGACCCTTCGCGATGATGGTAAACGGGATCGTCGCAATCTTAACGATTCCCGACGGGCCACTGGCGGCGCTCGGGTTGAAGCAACTGAGGAACGCATCGCCGGTCGCGGGGTCACCGTCCGCACTGAAATCGCTTTCCGGAAGGTGGCCGGTCGGGGGTGGCAGCGAGCAAACAAAACCATTAGAGGCGACGAGCGGGCTCGCGGGCGTTCCGGCATCTAACCACGAGAGATCGTACGTGATTGTGAAGTTGAAACTGCTAAGGCCGCTGTTGCTCGACGGCACGCCGCGTGCATAGACGTCGACGCTGAAGGCGCCGCTCGCGGGCACGTTCTGTTCGTTTTGTTCGCCGGGTTGCGAGGGGTCGGTGTCGACGACGAAGCATGTGAGGCCATTGCCGCCGG
>JBBSDV010000299.1:0-2230 GCA_038240335.1 Dehalococcoidia bacterium | reverse complement strand
GCCGCCGTCATTCCAAGATCGGCTATCACAGCCCGGTCGAGCACGAACGCCTGTACACCGCACCGACGCATGCGGCATGATGCGCCAAGAAACCACCTGTCCGGTAAACCGGGGGAGCCTCAAGTAGTCTTGGATTACCCTCGCAGAATACGAGCCCCGGGCCAACACGAGGCATGATCCAGCAACTAAGATCGCGCCAAATCCGATGTCGAACGCTCGTTCCAGTACATCCATTGGTGTTGCCAGCCTTTATTCTTTAGCCGCAATCGTCCGGGAGTCTGGAGCGCTAAGTCGATTTGAAACTGCTCCCGCGACGCATGCCGCTCCGCCTGCGATGAACCTCTCGGCGAACCCACCGGGCACGAAGCGAAATGCTGGAGCTCCCCACGCTCCGCATTGGCTAACCGGCGAATCGAACCCGTAGTTGTTGTTATCGGCCCACGCCAATGCCCCGCCGACGCAGCCGCCTCCCGCGACGAGCGCGCTCCCTCTTGATCCTACAGCCGCTCCTAAACCCCAGATGACGCATTGACTGATCGGGTCGTTGGAGACGTGGTTTGTCCAGAATTGCGAAGTTACGCCAGCGCCGCATCCGCCAACCGCGCCTGCGGCAACGCCCGCTATCGTGGGGGCACCTGCGATCGCACCGGCAACGCCCCACGTAGCACAGCTGTACGTAGTCATTGCTTACAATAGTTTCGGCTGTCGACACGAGCGCACTTCCGGCACTCTTCGCGCCATCGACCGTGGCGTTGACCTTATCCTCACCCCAGTACAGCCCCCTCGGGTCCGTCGCATTCACCGGAATCATCGCCCGCATACGCATACCGCTGGGCGAACGGCAGCGGGTCACGCAAGAGAAACCGCCCGAGCGACGGATCGTAGAACCGCGCCCGCAGATACTGCAGTCCGCGACTCACGTTGTGATCGGACTGTTCGCCGGCAAAGTCGAACGGGTTCGCGGTGGTTCCAGTGCTGCTCCGTACTGCGCCGAAGACATCGTACGACGCGGTGTCCGTGATGGTGCCGGAGCTGTTCGCGAGCTGTGAGGTACTGCCGAGGGCGTCGCCCAGCGGGTACGAGGTCACGCCGGTAGCGCTGTTGGTTAATGAGATCAGCCCGAGGCCGTACAGGAACGTGGTGGTCGAGGCGGCGCCGCTGTTCGGCGTCCGCACGTCCTGAAGCATCACCGGCAACGACGCGCCAACATCCCAGATGTAGTCATCGTTCACGTAGGTTTGCGTCGGGAAATAGGTACGCTCACGGACACGCAGCCCGTCCCCGTTGTACCAATTGCGACCGCTGCCAGTGTTGGCGCCAGTGCTTCGGCATTGCTTGTTATTTTCGGCAGTCGCCAGCGCGAGGTCGGCGGCGTTGATCGTGCCGTTCGCATCCATGTCGGCGAGCAGATCAAACGCGGTGGAAGACTCCGTTCCATATTTGGAGCTGAGGATCCCGAAGTCGCCGGAATTGACGGCGGAGTTGGCGTTCACATCGCCGCGACAGGGGCCCGTGCGGATCGGCCGGTTCTCCTGGTCGTAGACAAACGTGTCCGGCAGGTTGCTGCCTGTGCCGAGGCTCAGCATATTGCCGTTCTTGTCAAACGAATTCGCCACGCCGTTGAGCGTCGTCATCCGGTCCAAATCGTCATATCCATAGGTCGTCGTCGTCCCGTTGCTCACCTTCGTCAGCCGGTTGCCCATCGGGTCGTGCGTGTACGACTGCGTGTCGCCGTTCCCGTACTGCACCCGTGCTGAGCCGGTAGAGCGCGTCGTAGGTGTACGTGCTCGTACCCGTAGTATCGTCCGCCCGGGTGCGATTCCCAACGGGGTCCCCCCAATACGTGAACGAAGATACAGTCGTTCCAGCGTTCCTGTGAAAGATCGTAGCCGCGCGATCGCGTTGTCATAGGTTCGATCCGTCGTCAGGCCGTTCCCAAGCACCGTGTTCCGGCCGACAACATCAGGCGATCGGGAGCACCTTGTATGGACGACGTGGTTTCGCAAGCACCGCGCCGTTAATACGACGCGAAGTGCCCGTCCTCCGACCGCAAGCGCGGCGGCGCGAGATGGACGCGCTTCTCGGCATCCGCGTTGCAGGTGCCGAGGCGCCACGCCGGGATGCCGCAGGCGCCGCCGATCGCGATCGCGCGCGCTGCGTCGGCTTCCGGCACGATGGCGCAGAATGCGACGCCCATGTTGTACACGAGATACATGTCCGCGGCGGTGAT
>JBBSDV010000298.1:0-2271 GCA_038240335.1 Dehalococcoidia bacterium | reverse complement strand
GTCGTCGACGATCAAGGTAACCGTCCAACGAGCCGCGAATGGCGCCTGCACGCGACTGCAGGACCCGAACGAGTTCGGCGGCCTTGGCGTCTGCTTTGGCCGAACGATCGCGCCGATCGCGAAGAGCCTGGGCATCACCGTCGTCGGACCGCCGGCGCAGATCGACATCTCGACCGATCCCGCAACGTTGACGTGCGATGGTATTGCCACCGCTGTCCTCCGCGCCCAGGTGCGCGACACCGACGGCAACCCCAGTGTCGCAGGACACGAAGTGCAGTTCGGTGGAGGCTCCTCTGCTTCGGTCGATCCCGATAGAGCGCTGACTGACGAACACGGGATCGCGTCGACGACCGTGCGAGCATCGGGGCCGGGTGCGGTCGTCAGTGGCGAGGTATCGGTGCCTGTGCGCTCGGAATTCACGCTGGCGTGCTCCCCCACGCCGAGTCCAACAGCGACGGCGACGAGCACGCCGACGCGGACGAGCACGTCGACAGCCACGACCACCCCATCATCCACCGCGACGCCTACGAACACGCCAGCAACGACCGCCACCCCGACGCGCACACCCGCACCGGCACGCTGCTACACGTCTAGTGAGCGCCTACGCTTCGCGAGCCAAATCCTGCGGCGTCTATATCGGCGCCGAGGCGGATCGGGCTTCGACGCGCGTTACGACCTCAATGGCGACGGTGTGTTGGATATCCGCGACCTCATAGCACTCGTACGTGCCCCCCCGTGTAGGCCGCATCAGCGCTGATGTTCGCGGGTCGGCGAGGGCACGTCGACAAGCACCGTCCCTTCCGACGCGGGGGTGCTAACGAAGCGGGACCGAATCGTTCGTCGTCGGGCTCGACACAACAGCACAATCGTGGGGCGGGGCCGTGGGAGAATGACAACCCTGTGGGTGTGGGGGTTAGCGGAAAGCAGCTTCGCGGCGGCCCAATTCGCCGGCGATTCGCAGCCGTGCCGCGTGCGACACCGTTGTCGAGGCTGAGCGCATCCCGGATGCGATCTCGATCACGCGAAGGATCGCCGCGACGCTGTCCATGCCCTCGACGTCGTAAGCGCCGGCGATCGTCGTCTCGCGCTTGCGGCGGGCACCCAGACCCGCCGCGCGTCGGACACGATCTCCGCCTGCTCCGGATCGTGTCAGAGGCAAAACACACCGTCTCGCCGGGGCGCAGCACGGCACCGTTCGCCATTGGCGCGTAGGGCCCTGCAGGTGCGGGAGACTACCATTGACTACCTCTGCTAGTCATCGCCGTTGGTAGTCACACCATCCAGCCATGGTGTGCGTCCGTCCGTCGCGTTCGGCAGTACGAGAGCAGGCCCCGCGAGGAGCCTGCTGTCGGGAAGAAGTGGCGCGCGATCTAGCTGGTGTGCGTCGCCGTGTGCGTCACCGCCGCCTTCTGCATCTTGAAGGTCTCGCCGCAGACGGCCGCAGCCGTACGAATCGCCCCGCGCCGCCTTGGGCTTGCTGGGCTTCTCCGCGGCCTTCTTCGCTGGCTTCGTCTTCGGTGCCTTTGCCGGCTTCTCCATCTTCGGCTCGCGCGTCGGAGTCTCCGTGCCCTGGACGCTCCAGAAGCGCCAGCCGTTGCAGGCGACACCGACCATCGCCGCCTTGCCCGCCGACGACGGACTCTTGTGCTCCGTCCCGTCGTCCAGGCGGTAGCGCAAACCATCGTCGGTCGTCACCACCTCGCAGGTTCGATCCTGCTCCTTGTACCGCGCCGTGAGCACGGCTCCCGCTTCCAGATTCCGGTCTTCGATCGGCATCGCGCCGTCCTTTCTGCTGGCCCTCTCGCGAGGGCGTCTCGCTGGTGAGCGCATACATCGCTCTCGGGCCGATCGAAGTCAACGAGAATGCCGCGCTGTCGTGTGTCAAATCTCTCACTCCAAATCTCGTCTTGCGTTGTACCCTTGGCGCATGGGCGGCGACGGGGCTGAGCGTCGGTCCTCGGGCTGACGTACCGTTGCCGCCTCCCCACTCACCTCGATTGATACATCTCTCGGATTGGCGAGTATTTCGGTGGAATACTCGTTGCATTCGTTCGCCCACAGAGTGATGTATGTGGACGAAAGGAGTGCACACCATGAACCGCACGACAGGACGATCGAGGGAAGATGAGTGGACGCCGGAGCGCCACATCGATGGCTTGGTCCGCGAGCGCGCGTACGCCACGTACGACGAAGAGTGGGACCTCGTAAATGACGCGGCACGTCGACCAGACGGGTTCACCTCTCATCTCTTAGCGGCGCCATATCCGCAGC
>JBBSDV010000297.1:0-2291 GCA_038240335.1 Dehalococcoidia bacterium | reverse complement strand
CTGCGAGAGCGGCGACGGGCAGGCGATGCGCAGCATGCCCGTGACGGCGCCGGCGACGACGAGCGGCGCATCCTCGTACTCGTCCGGCTCTGCGAGCTGTTCGGCGCCCGCGCCCGACAGGGCGATCACGTTCGGGTCTTCGCTTGGCCACGAGGCGTGGTCGACTCCCGCCAGTTCGACAAACGCAGCGAGCGCCTGGACGTGCACACCCTCCGTGACGCCGGCTGACAGCGCGCCCGCCGCGAACACGGGCACGACGTGGCGACCATCCTCGCACAGAACCGCCACCGCTAGCTCGAAGCCGAGGGTGGGGCGAATCGCCTCGAGCACGAGCGTCAGCAGGTCGACAGCGCCGAACGCGCGCTCGCTGGACTCGGTGCGGGTTGCGGGCGAGGAGAACATCATGATCGCGGCGAGTATAGCAGCGTCGCCGTGCTCATCGCAGCGGCCCTGACCCCCACCGGCATGATTGGCGCCGTCGAAACATCAGGACTCTCGCGCTCGTCTCTCGGGAAGTGCCGCATGCCTCAACCTGCCCTCGTTCTCGAATACTGGGGCACGTTGGACAGCGGCCAGAAATGGCCACCGTGGTGGGAGGACAGATGCCGGAAGCCGCGCCCTCTGAGGGAGCACCTGAAGCCGAGTTGGCCGCACGCGCCGTCATGCCGGCGACCGTCGAAAACGATACTGATCTGTTCTCGGAAGCGAACCTGACGAAGATCATCAAGGACTACATGCCGCTCGTCCGGCACGCGGTCAACCGCATCTCGGTCGGCAGCAGCAACGGCGGCATCCTCCAGTACGAGGACATGGTCTCGTACGGCGTGCAGGGGCTGATCGAGGCCTGGCACGCGTTCGACCCCAACAAGGGGGCGAAGTTCTCGACGTACGCGCTGCCCCGCATCCGTGGCTCGATCCTCGACGCGATCCGGGCGACGCATCCGCTGCCGCGCTCGCTGCAGAAGTTCGGTAGCGACATGGAGAAGGCGACGGCGGCACTGCATGCAAAGCTCGATCGGACTCCTACGCGGCAAGAGATCGCCGAGCACATGGGGATCGAGACGAAGGACTTCATGTCGTCGCTGCGGACGAGCAGCGTGCGCGTCGTCTCGCTCGACAGCCTCGCCGACACCGCGGGCAGCGGCAACAGCGAGAAGCTGTGGGAGATGGCCGACGAGGACCCGAACATCGACCCCGACTCCGTCGCCGAGGAGACGATGGTGCGCGTGAAGCTGGCAGAGGCAGTCGAGCTGCTGCCGGACCGCGAACGCACGATCGTCCGGCTGTATTACATGAAGTCGCAGTCGCTCAAGAGCATTGGCGACTCGATGGGCATCTCGGAATCGCGGGCGTCGCAACTGCGGCACCGGGCGATTCGCCGCCTGCGCCTCGTGCTGACACAAGAGCTCGAGGACGCGGCATAGTGACGAAACGCCTGATCCCGGCGGCACTGGCGCGCTCGCGGACGACGACGATCGCCGTCACCGGCACGAGCGCTTGCGCGGACGCGCTGGCGCGCTCGCTGCGCGGCAATGCCGGCGTCGAGATCGAGCGGCTGGCGACGACGACAGACGACGACCTGCTAGCGCAGCTGGCGCAACCCGAGATCGACGCCGTGGCGTTCGCGCTCGGCGCGGGCGCGCCCGCTGTCGCCGATATCGCGGGGGCGATCCGCCGCGTCGTGATGGCGGGCCGCCACGTCCTCGTGTCAGGGCCGGTGGCGCTCAGTTCGAAGCAGCTGCGGGCGCTTGACGACCTCGCCCGGCGGCGCGAGCGCGTGATTCTCTTCGATGCGATCGGCGACGCCGACGAACGGATCGCCTTCGTGCGCAAGATGACGTCGGGGGCGCATGCTCTGTGGCATCCGCGATACATTCGCTCGCTGCGCACGGGCGTCCACGGACGTGCCACGCTCGACGAGCTGGCGATCGCGGACATGGCGGCCGTGCTGACGCTGACGGACGAGATGCCCGCGCGGGTGGCGGCATCGGCGCCGCGCGTCGACGATGAGAGCGGCGCAACGGAAGCGGTGATGACGACGCTGATGTTTGGCAGCGGGCTCGTCGCGCGCCTCGATGTCAGCCTCTTGGAACCGATGGTGCGGCAGGAGATCGTCATCGCCTGCACGGGCCGGACAATCGTGCTCGACGCGCTAGACCCGCGGGCGGGGCTCCAGATCCAGGCGACGGCGGGACATCGCGGGCCGCAGCACAACGGCCAATGGTCCGAGACGATCACAGAGCACCCGACCGTCGAGGTGGTCGACCCGCAGACGCGAATCGCCGCGGCGT
>JBBSDV010000296.1:0-2321 GCA_038240335.1 Dehalococcoidia bacterium | reverse complement strand
CGCTGAAGAGGGTACATCATGACTTCGGCCAACGACGGCGCTTCCACGCCGCTCCAACGCCACCGCGATCCAGCAGCCGGCACGCCGCCGGACACCTCCGGCTGGCCAACGTTTTGGCGCGATGTATACGAGAGCCCTGAGACGGCCGAATACCGCGCAGCGCTGTGTCTACCAGGTTCGGACGACATGCGCGCCGGCGTACTCGATGACCTCTCGACGTACTTCCATCTGAGTCCGGACGAGTGCCGGGAGCTCGCGCTCAATTGGGGCGAGGCGTGCATCGCCGAGTGGACAGCCGCCGCGAGCCCCGCCGACTTTCATCGTTCGACGCAGTCGTCCTCGTACTCGCTGCTCTGGTATGCGTACCTGCAAGCGACCGGCGTCTACTTTCCCGTGACGCCGGCTATCGCGCGAGCGATCCCACGCGTGGCCGGAGCCAAGCATCTCGATCTCGGCTCCGGCGCGGGCGTGACGAGCCAGCTGTTTCAGCGGTTGGGATATGAAACAACGCTCGCCGACATCGCCGTCACCACGCTGGATTTCGCCCGGTACCGTCTCGGCCGGAGGAATGTGCCGGCCACGTTCCTCGACCTTAATACGGCCGCGCTACCGTCGGGGGAATACGATCTGGTCACTGCGATAGACGTACTGCCGCACGTGCCGGAGTTCCCAGCGCTTGTCGCCTCGATCCATCGTGCGCTGAAACCGGGCGGATACCTGTACGCGAACATCAACGTGCGGCCGGAGGGACACGCGCCCTGGCATCTGTACACGGATGATGCCCCGCTCCGGCGTCAGCTGCAAAATTCCGGCTTCGAACCCGTCGTTCGGCTCGACTCGCACTATGGCGAGATCTACCGCCGCGTCGACGACCACGGGGCAGTGCACGCCGCGCGCGCGGTACGCGATGCCGTGCAGTTCAGCCCGCTGCGTCCCCTCGCGCGGAGCGTCCTCGCAGCCCCGCGCCATCTGCTGCAATCCGCGCGAAACCGCTAGACACGCTGGGCTTACCGCCCTCGGCGGGAACAACGCCGGCGATTATCCGGCTACGTCAGCTCATCTTCCGTGTCGCCAAAGTAGGGCGTACCGCAATGACGGCAGAACTGGGCCGCCGCCAGTTCCGCGTTGTCTTCAGGTACAGGTGCTTGGCAATTCGCGCACGACCACACCATCCGCTTGCCGCATTGTGAACAGAACTCGAACGGCTCTTCCGGCCGCGACGGATATCCGAAGGAGCTGATATGGCTCAGCTCGCACTTACCCAGGCCGCGTTCCTGTATCATCGACTACTCCTTCGATTCGCTGGATCCTGGGTTGTCCGGCGCGAGCGGCTCATCGGCGGGCAGCGGCTCACCTATGAACGAGGTGTGGCGCTCGAGCACGTACTCGAGACCGACACGCCCGGCCGCCGCCGCCGGCAGGGCGAGCAGCACGCCCGCGATACCAAATAACTCGCCGCCCGCAAGCACCGCAATAAGCACGATCAACGGCGGCAGGTTGAGGGTCGAGCTGTAGACGCGCGGCACAAGGAAGCGATCTTCGAACTGCTGATAGAGCATGAGCATGCCGAGCACGATCAGAGCCTTCGTCGGCGACTCGTCGAACGCTGCGAACGTCGGCGGCAGGGTGGCGATGAATGCTCCGAGCAGCGGGATGATATCGGCAAAGCCTGCAAGCACGGCAAACGCGATCGCATTCGGCACGCCGAGAATCAACAGCACGACAAGCGTATAGACAGCGATCGCCAACGACGTGATGGCCTGCCCGCGGATGTATCCCCCCACGACGCGTTCGAGCGATTCGAGGATCTGCGTCGCTTCCGGCTCGCGGCCCGTCGGCACGAACTGATACAAGAAGCGGGAGAGCCGCGGCGTGTCGATCAGGAGATACGCCGTGAGCACGATGATCGTAAACGTCGACACGACAATCTGCACCGCGCGCTGTCCGTAGTTGAACGCCGTCTGGCCGGACACGAGGTTCGCAAAATCGACATCGCGCGCACGCTGTTCGAGCTCGACATGGAGGCCGAAGCCTTCGAGAAAGTCCTGCATCTGCCGCGCGTCCCTCGGCAGGTTGTCGCGAATATTCTGGAACTCGTCGATCATCGCCGGAATCACCAGCGCGAACAGTCCAATGAGGATAAGCAGAATCACCAGGAAGATCAGCAACACGGCGCCAGTGCGTGGCAAACCCTTGCGGACGAGCCATTCCACGTACGGCAGCAGCGCCGCCATGAAGATGAACGCCGTGATCACGAGCAGCACGACCGGCCAGAGCCGGACGAGCGCGAGCAGCGTCAGAACCGCGAGCACACCGACGAT
>JBBSDV010000295.1:0-2375 GCA_038240335.1 Dehalococcoidia bacterium | reverse complement strand
GGTGCCGGCAGACGTTGTGGAAGGCGCGGAGGGTACCGGCGTCGTTGATGACGACGATCGGAAACCCGGCGGCGACGACAGCGGCGTATGCAGCGGGCGCGCTGAACTGGGAGGCGTCGCCGACAAACATCCACGCGCGCGCGAAGATCGCCATACGCTCGCGCTCATACACCAGCGGATCGACGTACGCTACGGCCGGCAGCATCGTCGCTTGCGCCTGTACCGGTGCCTGGGTCATCGCGGCTCCTGCGAAATCGGGGGAACGAAGTGTATGGAGCGGGAGAACGGACTCGAACCGTCGACCCTTTGCTTGGGAAGCAAATGCTCTACCAACTGAGCTACTCCCGCTCGCTCCAGATACGAGTTACAGCCGATAACTGCAACCAGCTTCACGCGCCGGGCCATAACAACCTCTAACTAGCCCACGACCAAGCGCGATTTCGAAGGAGGTGCAGAGCCACCATGCGTCAAGCCCGTACCCCCATTCAAACCGAAGGCGACATCGGCGTCAACGTTGCCCGCTTCCGCCGGCACCTGCGCACCGAGCACGTCAACCCCAACACCGAGACCGCCTACACCGGCGCGGTCGACAGTTCGCGCGCAATCTCGCGGCGACAGGAATGCCGACGGGGTATGGCGACGATCCGGCGCGACCAAGTCGAAGCGCTCATCACGGACTTGTCTAACACTGGAAGGGGCGACGGCGAACAACAGACTCCGCGGGTTGCAGAGCTTCTACGAGTGGCTGATCGAGGACTCGACGTCGGCAAGGCCGGCGCGACCGTCGAAGCGTGGTCGACCGGCGCATGCATGAACGGTTGCAAGCCGGCGACTATCGCCGAATTCGCCCGCGCGTGCACGCGTAATGAACGCCGAACCGACGGCCGACGTGTAGTGTGCGCCGGATCAATCAAGGACAGAACGCAAGGCAGAATCGAACTTGACGATTGCGTCCGGTCGAGCTCTCATCCTCGCTCTGGCCTCGGGTGAACAGGATAATATTATTCGGATGCCGTGTGCTGTCCAGTTGGTCGGTGCGTACACTACGTCCGGCGACTCCCGGGAGGAGGACTAACGAGATGCCGCTCTACATGGACTTGCACAACCTCCCGCCGGGAGTTACGCCGAGGGACATCGCAATCGCGCACGTCAAGGACGTCGAGATTCAGTGGAAGTACAGTGTCAAGTATTCAAGGTACTGGTTCGACCAGGATACCCGTAAGGCCTTCTGTCTGGTTGACGCGCCGACCGTTGACGCCGCCGTGCGGGTCCACCGCGAGGGGCACGGGCTCGTCGCTGACAAGATCATCCCGGTAGCAGCGGTCAGCATCGCAGAGATGCTGGGCGCGGTCGAGCAGGAGGTTCCCTGGGCGTCCGACTCAAGCGACGACCCGCCCCTACCGGAAAGCGCGTTCCGCACAATACTGTTTACCGACATGCAGGGATCAACGGCCGAGACGCAGCGTCTCGGTGACGCCGGTCACATGAAGCAGCTACGGACGCACAATGATATCTCACGCCGCGCTCTTGGCGCCTGCGGCGGCCGCGAGGTCAAGCATACGGGCGACGGCATCATGGCCTCCTTCGCCTCCGTCGCGAGCGCTGTCGAGTGCGCGACCATGATCCAGCGGGACCTGGACTCGTACAACGAGCAACATCCAAACGCCGTCGTCCGCGTCAGCATCGGCATCAGCGCTGGAGAACCCGTCGCGGAGCACAGCGACCTCTTTGGCGCGGCGGTTCAGCTGGCGGCGCGGGTCT
This sequence comes from Dehalococcoidia bacterium, assembly GCA_038240335.1. Taxonomy (GTDB): domain Bacteria; phylum Chloroflexota; class Dehalococcoidia; order DSTF01; family JACRBR01; genus JBBSDV01. Next base: position 614 of record JBBSDV010000295.1, on the reverse strand, counting down.
GCGCGCACGCCGAGGCCGGCCAGATTCTCGTCCCGAACGTGATACGTGAGCTCTGCATCGGAAAGAATTTCTCTTTCGTCGATCGTGGCGAGACGGCGCTCAAGGGCTTCGACGACGCGATCCGGGTTTACGAGGTGGCGTGGCGCGGCTAGCCCGTGCCGCGAACTGGCACGATGGCACAATCGTGTGCGGCGACACGTCGATGCATCGCTCGCGGGTGGGATGCAGCGCAAGGACGCGCCACCTCAGGTAAACGCGAGTCACAACTGCGCGGACGGTTACGCAGGTTCCGGGGCGAGCAAGCGACCGGCGCTACCGCGCAATCAGTTCGCCAATATGGCCGAAGCACGTGCCAAGTTCCTCGAACGCTTCGAGCGCGAGGTTGACCCCGACGGCATGCTGGCGCCGGGCGAGCGCGCACGGCGAGCGCATCACGGAAAGCCTACTTCGCGCGCCCTCGCGCTCGCATCGGCGAAGGAGCGCGCGAAGGCGATGAGCGATTCCTAACCCCAAGACATGCCGCGGCGCGGGTGGGCGACCGCTTCACGCTCTCGGCGTGCGGTTCCATCTGATCCACCAACTGCCGCATACGGCGCGGCGGGCCGAAGCGGCTT
>JBBSDV010000294.1:0-2403 GCA_038240335.1 Dehalococcoidia bacterium | reverse complement strand
GGGCTGTCCCCCGCGTCCCGAGGCGCTGATGGACGGCTTTCTCGCACTTCAGAACAAGATCATGGAAGAGCGCAGCAAGTAGATGAGCGCACCGGACGAGCAGGAGCAACGCGAAGGAACGCCGTCTCAGTCGGAGACGCCGGCTTCGAGTCCTCCGCCCTCGGATGCGTTGGCGCAAGCCGGGGCTGATTCCGACGCGCTAGACGTGCCGACGACTCCCGTCGAGCGCCCCGCAATGCCGAGCCAGCCCGCCGCTGCCAATCCCGAAAAAGCGGAAGTCGCCGCGAAGTCGGCGGCCGACGCAGCAGCATCCGCGACGACCGCCACCCCGACGCCGGTCGACACCGCGAAGTCGGCCGCCGAAAGCGACCGAAGCGGCGTCGGCGTTTCGGGTACGGAGCCGGCGCTCCCGCCGGCTGCAAGCGGCTCCGCTGGCACGCCGACCGCGGACGAACTGACTGCCGATGCGAAGCTCGCCGATCCCGTCAAGACCGGCAAGCTGCCTGCCGACCCGGCCGCCTCGATCGAGAAGACGGCGGAAGCGGCTGTTCCGGCGCCGGAAGGCGCGCAACCCGCCGATGCAGCCGCGAAGGTGAAGCCGGAGGCCGCAGCCCCGAAGCCCGCCGCCGAGCGCCCAGCCCGTCCCGCGAAAGAGGCGGAACCGAAGGAAGCGCCCCGTGTCGCGCCACCCGCCGGCAGCATTAACGAGATCCTCGCCGCGGCAGTGCCGGGCGTCGAGATCAAGGCCTACATCGTGCCCAACACGGTGGGCACATCCGTAGCCGTCGAGGTGGCGCGCGAAGATCTCGTCGCGGTGATGACTGCCGCCCGCGACGACGCGCGGCTCGACCTCAAGTACATGCGCAGCCTCTCGGGCATCGACTGGCAGGAGGACGGCCTCGAGGTCGTCTATCACCTGTCGTCGTTCACGACGCCGCATCACCTGACGGTTAAGACGCGGATCTCGTACGCAGATCCGAACGTGCCGTCGCTGACGTCGCTCTATCCCGCCGCCGATTGGCACGAGCGCGAGACGCGCGACATGTACGGCATCAACTTCGAAGGCCACCCGAACATGGTGCCGCTGCTGCTGCCCGAAGACATGACCGACCATTTCCCGTTGCGCAAGGACAACCCGCTGCAGGAGATCGAGGAGTGGCAGGGTGAGAACCTTCGCGCCGGCGCCGGCGAGGGGGACGAGTAGCGATGGTCATCGAACAAGGAATGCCGCTCGAAGTCATCGACATGCCCATCAACATGGGGCCGCAGCACCCGAGCACCCACGGCGTATTCCGCATGGTGCTCGTGATCAGCGGCGAGAAGGTCGTCGACGTGACGCCGCACATCGGCTACATGCATCGCGGCGGCGAGAAGCTGATGGAGGCGATGGACTTCCGCCAGGGCATCGGCTACGCCGACCGAACCGAATATCTCGCGCAGTTCAGCGCCGAACTCGGCTATTGTCTCGCGGTCGAGCGGCTGATGGAGCTAGAGGTGCCGGATCGCGCCCAGTACATCCGGATCATCCTGACAGAGCTGAACCGGCTCAGCAGCCACTTCATGTTCATGGGCGCGTTCGGCATCGACTCCGGGCTCTTCGGCACGAGCTTCACGTATGCGTTCCGCGAGCGCGAATACCTGCAAGATGTATTCGAGGAAGTGTCCGGCGACCGCCTCATGTACGCGTATTTCCGTGTCGGCGGTCTGGCGTGGGAGGTGACGGACAACTTCGTCGCCCGCGTTCACGAGGTGCTCAAGACATCGCTCGCCGGCATCCGCGACCTCGACGACCTGATGACCCGGAACGAGATCTTCATGGCTCGCTGCCAGAACGTCGGCAACTTCAGCGCCGCGCAGGCGATCAGCTACGGCCTCAGCGGGCCGCTACTGCGAGCATCAGGCGTGCCGTGGGATCTGCGGAAGGACGAGCCATACTCGATTTACGATCGGTTCAAGTTCCAGGTGCCAGTCGGCAACTACGGCGATGTCTACGACCGCTATCTCGTGCGCCTCGAAGAGATGCGTGAGTCGATCAAGATCATCGAGCAGGCGCTCGAACAGCTGCCGCCGGACGGGCCGATCGTGCCCGAGAAGATGCCGCGCCGACTGCGGACGCCGCCCGGTGAGGTCTACGCGAAGGTGGAGTCGCCGCGCGGCGAATGGGGCGTCTACCTGGTATCGAAGGGCGGCGACAAGCCCTACCGCCTGAAGATGCGCTCGCCGTCGTTCTGCAATCTCTCGGCGCTCCGCGAGATGACGATCGGCCAATTTCTCGCCGATGCGGTCATGGTTCTCGGCTCGATGGATATCGTTCTCTGTGATGTGGATAGGTAACTGATGCTGCTTTCGGCGCCAGCAATCGACATGCCCGGATGGCTCGCGTCCCTCGTCGGCTTGATTGTG
>JBBSDV010000293.1:0-2416 GCA_038240335.1 Dehalococcoidia bacterium | reverse complement strand
CAGGACATCAACAAGGACGGCATCATTAACTCGGGCGATCTCGCAATTCTCGCCCATAACTTTGACGGCACATTTTGCTAACTCGGCGGGGCACAACGTCGCAATGAACGCGCACAGCGAGGCGCTACGTGCGGTGTCGCGCATCGCGCTCACGAGCGTGCGCCGGAAGTCGTCGCGCGAAGCAGACTGAGGGCCGCGTGGATCCGCGATTCAGGGTGAATCGCAGCATCGTAGCTGTCACACCGCTCGGGCCGAAGGTGCGGATGGCAGGACATCGAGCGGCGAGCATATCCGACACAGACAATCCCGCTTCACGCGTCCCGTAACCCGTCTCCTTCGGCTCTCGTGCGAGCTAGGGAGCGGCGGGCCATCTCGACCTCGGCGAGTTCGTCGAGGGAGCCTTCGACGACGCTGCGCTGGCGTTCCTCGGTGACGTGCAGGTAGATCTGCGTCGTGTTGGGGTTCGCGTGGCCGAGCAGCTCCTGGACGACCCGGAGCTCGGCACCTCCATCGAGTAGATGCGTGGCGAAGGTGTGGCGAAGGAGGTGTGGGTGGACGCGAGCATCGATGCCGCCGGCAAGCGCGTACTTGCGGACGAGGATCTGCATCGCGCGCTGGGAGAGTCGGGTTCCGGCGCGGTTGACGAAGAGCGCACTCTGGAAGTTGGAAGCTGCACGCGGGACGCTGGACGCCAGTGATCCGCCATCCAGCTTCTTGCTTCGAGCATCGTCGGGATCGCGCCGCGATCTCGCGAGCAGCAATCCGCGCCCTCGGCGCAAGTAGCGCTCGACGGCGGCCCGCGCCGGCTCACCCATCACGACCATACGCTCCTTATTGCCTTTGCCGTGGACGATGGCGGTCCGCTGCTCGAGGTCGACGTGACCGACATCGAGGGTGGCCGCCTCGCTAACGCGAAGTCCGCAGGCATACATCAGCTCGAGCAGCGCGCGGTCGCGGAGGCCGGCCGGCGTCTCGCGATCAGCGGCGGCGATGAGGTGTGTGATGTGCTCGAGCGTGAGGACATGGGGCAGCCGCCGTGCCTGCTTCGGGCCGCGGACGAGCACAAGAGGATCGTCGGTCATGGCGCCGGTGAGGCGCAGCCACTTGTAGAAGGAGCGCGCGGTGCTTACGCGGCGGGTGATGCTGCCCTGGGCCACGGCGCATTGCTGCATCGAGGCGATGTAGCCGCGGAAGATCGTGCGGGTGATGGCGAGCGGCGCGGTGTCGTGCTCGCGGAGCCAGTCGAAGTAGTGACGAAGGTCGCTCGTGTAGTTGCGCAGGGTGAAGCGCGAGAGGTTGCGCTCCGCCTCGAGCACAGTGAGGTAGCGGGCGACGAGCGCGTCGATGTCGGGTGCGTCCAGCGGTGCAAGCGGTGAGGTGAGTGCAACCATAGTGCGATCTTTGCACGTGGCATGGGCGGGCGGCAATGCGGGAGAACCCTGACGACGGAGCGACACTCGCGGGCGCGATACTTCGGGATGCCACAGCACGACGTTCGGGAACACAACGTGCGTGATGCGTTCGCGCTGCTACTGGCGGTGCTCGTGCTCTTGCTCGGCGTTGCCTGCGCGCTGCTGGCGGTAGGGGCGCTGCAGAATCTGTTCGTGGAGCATCCGGATAACAAGCCGGGCGCATACGTCGCATTCGGTGCGCTGTCATCGCGTTGAGCGCGACGTTCTTTGCACTCGGCGCGGTTCTTGTCGCCTCGGTTGTTCGCGGACATCGGGCGCGGAGACAATAGCTGTTCGAGTCGGATCGCGAGTTGATCGAGAGTCGATTGGGGCTGTAGCTAGCGCAGGGCGATGATGGCGGCAGCAAGGAGGATGCCTTCGGCGCCGATGGCGGCGACGAGGAGGACGTAACCGACCATGCGCTCCCACGAATGGGCGACGAAGCCGAGGCCGACGTTGATGATGAGGAGGGCAACGCCGGTCATCGGCAGCTTGAGCAGTTCGCTCTTCGAGGCGACGCGCGTGACGCCGTCGAGCTGCGGATAGCTTAGCGCGATGCTCTGGGAGAGGCCGGGGTACTGCTGGTAGACGTAGGCGAACATCGCGAAGAATGTGGCGAAGGCGGCGAACGCCAGCGTTTGCGCGGCGCGATCCTCCCAGAAGGGCTGGGCGGCGAGGTAGAGGCGATCGGGAACTTGCGGAACGGCGACGAGCGAGCCGAGCCGCTGGTGCGCCTGCACGGCCTCGGCAAACTGCACCTCGTCCTGCACGCATAGCGCGTACGACTGAGTCGGGGTGACGATGTAGAGCAGGTCTTCGGGCGAGCGATGCGTCGAGTAGAACAGCGTGTCGCCGATGCTGCTATCAATCGTCGCGCGGCCGATGTGGTGGCCGAGCCAGCTGACGCCGGCGACGTGCGGATTAGGCAGTTCGCGCCCCGGAACGAGGCGCTCGATCTGGGACAT
>JBBSDV010000292.1:0-2472 GCA_038240335.1 Dehalococcoidia bacterium | reverse complement strand
GGGAAGCGGGAATCGCGATGTGGGAAGTGGGGCTCGAGACGACCCACACGCGCGCAAGTGGCTCGCGAAAGCGAGAGTGCAGCCGCCGCGACGGCTGCCGGGGGTCCGGGGGTGTCCCCCGGCGTTTTCCCCTTTCTCTCCCCTTTCTCTTCCGGTGCGGGAAGCGCTGCCGTCTAACGAGGGAGTTCGGGCCGCTGCTGCGACGGCCGGGACGCGCCGCGTTCACTAAACCGGCTCGCCCGAACAGCCGATACTTGATTGACGAAGCGTCAGGGGGCGGTACGTGACTCGGGCCTCGGCAACATCATCGACTCCCATCGCCCGCCAGCGAAGCGGCAGGCTCGCGTACGAGCGGGATCCGGACGAAGCGGCTGGAGACCGGCCCGCCCGCGCCGATCCCTCGCGGTCCCTCTGCCGCAGCCGGCCATTGACAACGCGGTCACGCTCGTTCGCGTCGCGCCGATCGTCCGGTCGCGCCGGCCTCTTCGATCGTGCGCACCATCCTTCGGATGAGCGGCCGCCGCCGAAGCTGCGATGAGCGCGATCGGCGGTCTCGACCGCTTGTCGCAGCTCGCCCTGGCGAGCGACGTCGGAGACGAGCAGATCCACGAGGCGATCGCGATCGTCCGCGCGGAACTCGCCGCGAGCGCCGTCATCCTCGTCTACGGCGCCGATGACGACTTCAACTACTTTGGCGACGAACTGCAGCTGACACGCACGGCGCTCTGGCTCGTCAACCGAGATCTGACGCAGAGTGAGGGCGCGCGCGCCTTCAGCACGCGCTTCGGCCGCGTCGTCGATTTCGTCCCGGCGGCCGCACCCGGGGGCGAGTACATCGCCGCCCTGGCGCCGACGACCGCCACCACCGCCGACATGGTGCTCGTGCGCGGTCCCTGGCCCGCCGGCATCAGCGGGCGCCAGCTCGCCTTCTTCAGCGCCGCGCTGCCGGCTCTCGGCCTGCTCCTGCAGTGCCGCCTGCGGCGGACGTCCGCCGAGGCCGATCACCGCCGCCTGAGCACGCTCGTCAGCGTCGGCCGCGTTATCTCCGAGACCGAGGGGCTCGAGACGATGCTAACGAACATCGCCCGCATGGCGGCGCGGCTGACGTCGCTCGAGTTCGTCACCGTCGACATCGTTAACCGCGAACAGCAGCTCGTGCTGCGCTGCGTGAACTACGAGCGGCCGGCCGACAGCACGAGCGACGATCGCTGGAAGGATGCGATCCGGCGGCGCGATCCCGTGCGCAACATGGTGATCGCGACACGCCAGCCGATGCTCTTCGAGGACGCCCAGGCGGATGAACGGATCCCGGAGTCCGGACGTAATTTCTTCGTCCGGACGCTGATTCGATCGGCGGCCGTCTTTCCCCTGCAGACGCACGACGAGGTGCTCGGCGTCCTTTCGATCGCCTCGCAACGGCCGCTTGCTTTTGACGCACACGAGCGTGATCTGCTCGAGGGCATCGCCGCGCAGATCGCCGTCGCCGTCAAGGGCGTCCAGCTCTACGATGAGCGCCGGGTGGCGGAGGACGCCTTGCGCGCGAGCCAGGATTTGCTCGTAGCCACGATCGAGTCGACGGCCGACGGCATCCTCGTCGTCGACGGCGAGGGCGGCGTTGCGTTTCACAACCAGCGCTTCGCCGAGATGTGGAATATTCCGCCGCACGTCCTGGCGACGCGCGACGACGACGCTCTCATCGAACACGTGCTGCACCAGGTGGTCGATCCGGACGCGTTCGTCGCGAAGGTGAAGCTCCTCTACGGCAGCACGGACGAGGACGTCGACATGCTGCTCTTCCACGACGGCCGGATGATCGAGCGTTACTCGCGGCCGCTCCTCCAGTCCGGGGTCGCAGTCGGCCGCGTCTGGAGTTTTCGCGACATCACCGAGCGCAGGCGCGCCGAGGAACTGCTGCGGCGGCAGGCGCGCCACGACTCGCTCACCCATCTCCTCAATCACGCCGCGATTACCGAGTCGCTGCGCGAGGAGGCGGCGCGCTGCGCCTCCGTCGCCGTGATCATGGTCGATGTCGACGGCATGAAGGCGATCAACGACACCTTCGGGCACCTCGTCGGCGACGACGTGCTGATGGCGATCGCCGGCGCCCTCTGCCGCGACGGCGCGATCGTCGGCCGCTACGGCGGCGATGAGTTTCTCGTCGTCCTGCCCGGCGCCGATCGGGCCGCGTCCGAGCGGTACAGCAGCCTCGTGCTCGAAGACCTCGAGCATGCCGCGGTGCTCGATCGCGAGACGCGCTCGCGCGTCCCCGTGATCGCCAGCATGGGAGCGGCCGTCTATCCCGGGGAAGCCGACTCGATCGAAGATGCGATCAGGCTCGCCGACAGCAGCATGTACGCCGAGAAGCGCGAGCGCATCGCGGGCAACAACCCCTCGCTGATCCGCAACGGCATGGCGGACGAGCGGGCGGCGCGAATGATCGGCGAGATCGTGCCGATGCTGACGTCGCCCGGC
>JBBSDV010000291.1:0-2473 GCA_038240335.1 Dehalococcoidia bacterium | reverse complement strand
GGCCAGTTCGGGCTGGGCGCCGAGATCATCGACTCGACGCAGAAGTTCCATGCGCGGGGGCCGGTGGGACTGCGGGAGATCTGCACGTACAAGTGGATCGTGTTCGGGACGGGGCAGGTGCGCGCGTAGCGCTCGGTCGCGCGCGGGCCACGATCCACAGATGGCCACGGAGGGCGCAGAGGGGTTCGTTTCGCTCGCCGATGTGCACTGCGGGTGGCGCGAGGGTTCGCGGCGTTCGCGGGCGCAGGTAGTAGACCCTTCGCTTCGCTCTGGGTGACGAATCGAGGTGGCCCCGGTCCGAGTGGCTGTTAGCTGCGCGAGAACCTCAACACTTTGGCGTGGGGATCATGCATGGCCTCGACCTTCCTGGCCTCGGGCTCGGTGACTCGCGTAATCGCCACGTCGGGGTAGAAAACATGGACCGTCTCATACAGGGTCGGTGTACCGAGCAGGATGAGGGACGATGGTGGACCGACGATATACAGCGTGTCCTCCGCCGTTAGTTCTGGCTGCTCGCGCTTGAGTTGAGCGATGAATGCGTGCGCTTCGCGGGCAGCGCCGCCCTGATGCCTCGCGTTGCGAGCGGCAAGGCTGATCGAAAGAGCCACGATGATTGCACATCCGCACGAGACGACGACGAGAGCTCGCGGATAGCGGGCGATCGCGTCGAGGATGATGACGACCGTTGCCGCAAGAATGAGGGCGAGGGCGGGGCCAGCCACGTATAGCTCGCGCGGGTTCGCGCCGAAGATGCTGGACACGAGCGGCAGCAACGCGGCGAAGTACCACAACAGCGGCACGGCGTATCGACGGCGGTTCGCGCTCCACAGCAACAGCAGCACGATGTCGAACCAGGCGATGCAGGTAGGAATCACATTGTTCGGGGTGACGCCGGTGTCCACTTGAATCGGCCAGAGCGACATCCGCAGGTATGCGGCGTAATTGCGATAGACATGCGGGCCGTATCGATACACGACGAGGGCTGCCAGTGATCGCTCGCGCAGTTCGTAGCCGAGGATCAGCGGGAACGCGGCGACGGCGAGATACGGAATGAGCCATAGCCACGTTCTCGGCAGAAGCAGATCGCGCGTGCTCCTTTCCTCGGCGATGCCGCAATAGGCGACGTAGGCGACGATGATGGACGCCGCCTTGGGGTGATAGAACATCGCCGCGAGGTACGTCGCGACAGAGAGGGCATACCACCAGTTTCGGACCGTCCTTCCGTCTCGGGCTCCTCTTCCGTCCCGGGTGTTCAAGAAAGACCAGAACGACACCAGCGCCATCAGTGTCGCGAGCATCGCAGTGTGCTCGGAGATCCAGCCGACAGTCGTTACGTACGTCGGATGCAGCGCGAAGATGGCCGCGGCGAGATGCGCCGTCAGGAGGCGGCGCATCAGGCGCATCGCGATCAGCCAGACGAGCAGTACGTTCCCGAGATGGATGAGAATGCTGACGATGTGATAGGGCAGCGGATGCAGGCCGAAGACTCTCACTTCGCTGAGAATCGTGATCGCGTACAGCGGACGGTACTGTCCCTCGAGGATGCCGACGGGCGAGGTGGTATCGCGAAAATCGAATGCCTCTGGGACGTACTCCGTGACGGATTTCGTTTGACCGGCGTGGAGGTAGTGGAAGTCGTCGGTCTTGAACCAGTCACGGAAGATGGGAGAGTAGACGGCGACGGTGATGACCATGATGATGGCGAGAACGAGCGCCGGCGTTGCGGCGGCAGTCGTGAGCCAGGACGGCAGCCAGCGCGGTGCTAGCGGTCGTTCGCGGGTGGCTGCGGCGACAGGTTGCAGTGATGTCTTGCCGCTCACGTGCGTTGCTCTCTCGTCACCGGACGCGCCGGCACCGAAGCTGCGAGGGAGGTTCTTCGGGGGCATCACGTTCTGGGCCATATTATCGGATGGAGCGCTGCGCTCTCGGCACTTCCGCTTCATTCCATGGCGAGCGAGCGGACGCATCCGCTTGAAGCGACGCTTCGCACGCTGATGCGCGATACAATCGGGACGTGAGCGACACGATTATCAGCATCGAGCGCGAGGGGCATGTCGGACTGATCCGGATGCTGCGGACGGACAAGCACAATGCGTTCAGCCGCGAGCTTGATGCGGCGGTGAGCGGCGCGTTGCGCGAGCTTGACGCCGATGACGACGTGCATGTCGCCGTCCTCACCGGCTCGGGGGCGGCGTTCAGCGCCGGCGCGGATATGAACGAAGCCGTCGTCGCGATCGACGGCAAGGGGCGGAGCGAGGGGATGGCGGCGACCTACGGCGCGGTGGCCGGATTCCGTAAGCCGCTGATCGCCTGCGTCAACGGCATTTGCTATGGCGGCGGCGCGCTCGTTGCGATCATGTGCGACATCCGCGTTGCCGCCGATACCGCCACGTTCCGCTTCCCGGGCGCCGTGTACGGGCTCGTCGTCGGTGGGGCGCAGCTGCCGCGGCTGGTCGGGCCGGCGGTGGCGAAG
>JBBSDV010000290.1:0-2489 GCA_038240335.1 Dehalococcoidia bacterium | reverse complement strand
CTCGATCGCGCAGGGGCCGGCGATCACTGTGACGAGGCCTTCGCCGACCTTGACGCCGTTGACGTCGACAATCGTGTCGGTGGGGTTGAACTCGCGGCTGCAAAGCTTGAAGGGGCTGCTGATCTGCACCGTTGATTCGACGCCCGGCATCACCTCGATGTCGTCGGCCAGCTCCGGGTGGACGCGATCGACGCCGACGACGCCGATCACGGTGCGTTCGACGCCGACGATGGCGTGGCCGTCGAAGCCATCCTCGCCGATGCGGCGCATCACATCATCGAACTGCTGTGCCGTGTGTCCCGGCTTCATAATCACCATCATGCTCGTTTCTCCTCCATCCCGCTCTCGCGTGACGTGTACTGTCGTCGTTTGTCTTCGAGCAGCCTCGCGGCCTACCCCTTCACCAGATCCGGGCGCAGCTCTCGCGCGCCCTTCAGATAGATGAACTGTAGCTCTCCCTGCGTTTTCGGTGTGTTGACATGCATCAGGATGCGCACGCACAGCGGCAGGCTGCCCGGCACGTACATCTCTTGCGTACACAGAAGGGCCACGTTCAACCACCCCATCTCGCGGGCAGCGACACCAGGGCAGACGGCGTTCACGTCCTGCGTGGCGGAGAACATGACGCTTGCGACGTCATCTCCGTGCAGTTCGTTTGCTTCGATGATGGCGGCGAGGAGTTCGTGGGCGGCTTCGAGGATCGCTTCTCTCGTGTTCGATTCGACCGTCGTCGCGCCGCGTATTCCGCCTACCCGCATCGCCTCGTTCGTACTCCTGGGTGCTGTCCTGCTCCGATTCGGCCCATCCGGGCCGCCCCCGTCCGCATTGCGCGGTCGGAAGCCGTCGTTACCGGAGTCCAAAGACCCCGGCCGCAGGAGCATAGGCCCGGCCATCAGCAGCGCGCGCGCTTCCGATGGCCTTACGCCATATCCTTCTTGCGACCGGTGAGCACCTCAACATAGTTCCGAACTCGTGCTACTCGCTCTTCGCGAGGCGATGACTCGATGAGATCGACGAATGCCGCGCCGACGATCGCCGCATCGGCGAGGCCGCGCAACGCCTCGACGTGCTCCCGCTTCGAGATGCCGAACCCCACCGCGAGCGGGACATCCGTCTTCTCGCGCAGCCGACGCAGGAAGTCCGGCAGCTCCGCCGCGATCTGCGCCCGCGCGCCGGTGACACCGACGACGCCGACGCAGTAGATGAACCCGGACGCGCGCGGCAGCACCTCGGCAATACGCGTGTCGTCCGATGTCGGCGCCACGAGAAAGACCAGGTCGAGCGCGCTCTTCCGGCACAGCGCCAGCGCCGAATCCGACTCTTCCGGCGGCAGGTCAACGATGATCAGCCCATCGGCGCCCGCCGCCGCGGCATCGACGATCCATGCCTCCTCACCATAAGCGAGGAAGGAGTTGCAGTATCCCATAAGGATCAGCGGCACGGCAACCCCGTCGGCGCGGAGGCGGCGCACGACGTCGATGGCGTCGCGCGGCTTGACGCCGGCCTGCAGTGCGGCGTGCGTAGCGCGCTGGATCGATGGGCCGTCCGCGAGCGGGTCGCTGAACGCGACACCGAGCTCTATGCCTTCCGCGCCGCCGGCGACCATCGCCTTCACCAGCTCAATGCTCGTCTCGATGTCGGGGTAGCCAACGGCCATGTACGGCATCACGGCGACGCGATTTTCGGCGCGTGCCGCCAGCAGCGTCGATGCGAGGCGGCTCATCGCACAAACCAGCGCAGCAGCACGCTCGAGCTCGAGTTCGCATCGCACGAACCAGCGGCGATCGCGGCGATCGAGAGGCTGTTGAACGCGACGTGGGCCATCATCGTCGAGAGGATATTGCGGCTGCGGTAGTAGCAGTAGGCGAAGATGATGCCGACGCCGCCGATCGGGATGAACGACTTTGGCAGGAGGTGCGCCAGCCCGAACAGTACGCCGCTCGCGATGACCCCCGCCGGTATCCCCCAGCGTCGCGCGAGGCCGGTGAAGAGGAAGCCGCGGAAGAACAGCTCCTCGCAGACCGGCGCGAAGGCGATAACGGTGATGCTCGCGAGAGCGAGGAGCGCGCGCTGGTCCCGGACACCCTGCGGGATCTGCTCTACGCATTTGGTCTTGAGGAAGTCGAGGTTGAAGATGGAGACGATCGCGCCGTAGATCGCTGAGAGGACGAGCGCGGCGACGAACGCGGCGCCGGCCCAAAGCAGCGTCGTGCCGGTCGGCGCGCGCACGCCGAGGCGCTCCCAGCCGCCGCCGTAGCGCCGAAATGTGAGGTGCGCGGCGACGAGCGCCAACGCCGCCTCGATGATCGCACCGACGACGAAGGCGGCGGTATAGAGCTGCCCCGACTCGGCGCCCCAGGCGATCGCGAAGGGGACGATGACGACCTGGCCGGCGACGAAGAGGCCGATGAACCAGAAGACGCCGAAGAGCACATCGCGCGGCGTCCAGTCGATGCGCTCGCCCGCCACTTCGGGCGCGCCGAACGGCG
>JBBSDV010000289.1:0-2508 GCA_038240335.1 Dehalococcoidia bacterium | reverse complement strand
GCGAGCCGCGCTGGCCGCATCGATCGGCCGATGCGGCCAGCGCTCATGGCGCGCGCGCTATCGGTCATCGTGGATCATTTTGGTGGGAACTCCGAGCCCGGTCGGCGATTCGCGGTGTCCGCTGACGCGTACCCGGATACAAATTCAAAGAGAGAACAATCGTTCCCGGGGGACACCCCCAGGAGCCCCCCGGGCAGAGAGCGCTGCGCTGCTCTGCACTCCCGCTTGTCTCGCTGTATCTCGCTTGTGAGTCCGGACGTGGCGAACGATTCACCTTGTCCGTCATCACCACTCGATACCGTACATCCAACATCCACCGCTACCCGCCCACATCCGGCCCGGCCGCCTCGGGCTCCATCGATGTTGCTACTTCGTCTTGGACGCGGTCGATGAACTGGAAGACGGGCATCGACTTGAGGTCTTCGCCGGCGCGGGTGCGGACGGAGACCGCCTGGCCCTCGGCCTCGCGATCACCGACGACGAGCATGTACGGGATCTTTTGCAGCTGCGCGTCGCGGATCTTGGCGTTCATGCGCTCGCTCCGGCTATCGATCTCGGCTCGCAAGCCGGCGGCGCGGAGATTTGTCAGCACCTCGTGTGCGTAGTCGATGTGGCGGTCGGCGATCGGGATGACGACCGCCTGCACGGGCGCGAGCCATGTGGGGAAGGCGCCCGCGTACAGCTCGATCAGGTACGCCATCATTCGCTCCATGGTGCTGATGACGCCGCGATGAATCATCACGGGCCGGTGTTTGCTGCCGTCCTCGCCGATGTACTCCAGATCGAACTGGTTCGGCAGGTGGAAGTCGACCTGGATGGTCGAGAGCGTCTCCTCCCGGCCGAGCCAGTCGCGAATCTGAATGTCGAGCTTCGGCCCGTAGAACGCTGCCTCGCCCTGCGCCTCGTAGAACGGCAGCCCAAGCTCGGTCATCGCCTCACGCAGCACGCGCTCGCCGAGCTCCCACATCTCGTCGTTTTGGACGTACTTCTCCGTGTCGGCTGGATCGCGCAGCGAAAGCCGGTACGAATAGTCGGTGATCCCGAGTGTCGCGTAGGCGCGCTCGACAAGGCGCATGACGCCCGCGAACTCGCTTTTGATCTGGTCCGCCGTGCAGAAGATGTGCGCATCGTTCAACGCCATCGCCCGTACGCGGCTGAGACCGCCGACCGCACCGGACTTCTCGTAGCGATACTGCGTGATGATCTCGGCGATGCGGATCGGCAGCTCGCGATAGCTGTGCAGGCTGTTCTGGTAGACGAGGATGTGGTGCGGACAGGCCATCGGCCGCAGCACCATCTCCTCGTGCTCCAGTTTCATCGGCGGGAACATGCTGTCGCGGTAGTGCTCCCAGTGGCCGGAAGTCTTGTAGAGTTCGACCTTCGCGAGCACCGGCGAGTAGACGTGCTGATAACCTGCCTCGCGCTCCTGCTTGAGGATGTACTCCTCGAGCAGCCGCCGGACGGTCGCGCCCTTCGGCAGTAGCGTCGGGAGCCCGGCGCCTACGAGCTCGCTTGACATGTAGAGATCCAGTTCGCGGCCGAGTTTGCGATGATCGCGGCGGGCCGCTTCCTCGACGCGCGCGAGGTAGTCGTCGAGCTCCTCTTGCGTCTCAAACATCGTGCCGTAGATGCGCTGGAGCATGGGCCGCTTCTCGTCGCCACGCCAGTACGCGCCGGCGACGCTCGTCAGCTTGAAAGGAGGCACCTCGCCGGTGCGCTCGACGTGCGGTCCCTCGCAGAGGTCGATGAACTCGCCCTGCTTGTAGATCGAGATGGCCTCGTCGCCAATGCCTTCGATCAGCTCGATCTTGAACGGCTGCCCGGCGAAGTGGCGAAGCGCGTCGTCCTTCGACATCTCGCTGTGCTCGAACGCCACATTCGACTTCATCCGCTTCCGCATCCGGGATTCGACCTCGGGCAGATCTTCGGGCGTCAGCGCGCGCGGCAGCTGGAAATCGTAGTAGAAGCCGTTCTCGATCGGCGGGCCGATGGCGAATTTGGCTTCCGGGAACATCGCGAGCACGGCCTCGGCCATGATGTGCGCCGCCGAATGGCGCATGCGGTATAGCCGGTCATCGGGCGACATGTCGGGTGTCGGCGTCATGGTGGTCCTCCTTTTCCTTCGTTCTTTCTCGAGCGCTACGGTGGCGGCGCCGGTGCGGGACACGTTGGCTCGTTGCACCGATTGCCGTGGACGACAAAAGACGCGCCGCCGTCCTCAGGGACGGGAGACGCGTCTCCGTGGTTCCACCCCGCTTTCGCCTGCACCGATTAGAAGGTGGCAAGCGCTCGTTTGCAGCCGATAACGCGGCCAACGGCATCGCCTACGAGCCGCACGCGGCGGCCCTTCGGGATGCGGCTCTCGGGGGGTATTCGCGACGCGCTTGCGGACGCTTGCACCGTGCGCGCCCTCGCTGAAGCTTGCGGAATCGCTACTCGTCCCGGTCGAAGCCGATGCCGCATCGTAGCACCGCGCGGGCTCGCGCCACAACGCTACTGAGCGGCTGT
>JBBSDV010000288.1:0-2510 GCA_038240335.1 Dehalococcoidia bacterium | reverse complement strand
TGGATTCGCGACCGCACCGGCATCGAGGAGCGGCACATCGCAGCCCCGTACGAGACATCGAGCAGCCTCGGGCTCCGCGCGGCGCGCATGGCGCTCGAAGATGCGCGCATCAATCCCGAGGACATCGATCTGGTGATCGGCGCGACGACGACGCCGGACGGGATGTTTCCATCTGTGGCCTCGCTGGTGCAGGATGGGATCGGCGCGCACAATGCCGGCGCCTTCGACGTCAATGCCGCGTGCGTCGGCTTCCTGTCGGCCCTTTCGACGGCAACACAGTTCATTGCGACGGGTGCCTGCAAGCGGGTTCTGGTGGTCGGCACAGAGGTGCTCTCGCGCATCGTCAACTGGCAGGATCGCAACACCTGCGTGCTCTTTGGCGACGGCGCCGGCGCGGTCGTGCTCGAGGCGGCGGAATTCGGTGGGCCACTCGGTCTCGTTCTGCGCAGCGACGGCTCGAAGAAGCTCGCGTTGTACGCCGAGGGTCCGTGCGGCGCGCGCGACGCCGATGGTAACGGTCCCGAGCACCACCTCTGCATGATCAACATGGACGGCCCGGCGATCTTCAAGTTCGCCGTCCACGCGATGACGAACGCGGTTCGCGAGTCGGCTGAAAGGGCCGGCATCGGCGTCGACGACATCGATCTGCTCGTGCCGCACCAGGCGAACTTACGCATCATCCAGGGCACGGCGAAGGCCCTGCACATGCCGCCCGAGAAGGCGCTGATCACCGTACATAAGTACGGCAACACGTCGTCGGCGTCGATCCCGATCGCGATGAGCGAAGCGCGTCTCGAAGGCCGCCTCGAGGAGGGCATGCGGCTCGCGATCTGTTCCTTCGGCGGCGGCCTGGCTTGGGGCGCGATGCTCCTCGAGTACAGCCGCACCGGCAAAGCGCCGGCACCGCGCACACCAAAGCACGTACAAGCGACGGAGCCTAGCGCCGCGCTACCGCTCGCTTGATGCAAATGTACTGCGCGTAGGCCTCGAGCCGATATGCCGCCGACGTAATCTTGAAGCCCGCTTCCACCCGCATCGCTTCGAGCAACCAACTGTACGTGCTCTTCCTCGCGGACGTGCTCTTCGAAGAAGCTGCGCGGGAATCTTCCCCCACCGGTCGTGATCGTCGCGATCCATGATTCGATGGCGGAGCGCGCATTCTGCGGATCGAACGAATACACGAGATCGTTTAGGTAAAGACGCCTCCCGTCTTCACGCACGCGGCAACGTTGTGCAGCGCCTGCACCTTCCAGAAGTCGGGGATGGAGTGCAGCGCCCGCTCGGAGACAGCGAAGTCCACCGGCTCTCAGGTGCTCGTAAGTCAGGAAGCCGGCGTGTACGAACTCGACATTGGCCATGCCGAGCCGCCGCGCTTTCGTGCTCGCATATTCGAGCATGACAGACGAAGGATCGATAGCAATCACTCTCCGGCAATGCACCGATGCCTCGATCGCGAGCACGCCGCTCCCGCATCCGAAATCGACGAGCGTGTCGTCACTGGATACACCGAGGCGGAGCAACAGCGCGCGCTCCGCCTCAGAGTCGGGGTGCACGTTTGACTCGCCGTCGGCGATCTCATCGGCGTCGTTCCACGCCTTCTGATGAAACTCATCAAACAACCACGCCGGTGCTGGCTTCTCCGTTCACGTTTGGCGCCTCCCACGCGCATCATGCCAGACCGCTGCCTCCATCCACGTAGTTGGCAAAATGCCGGCGTCTCGTGCGCATCGCGTCGCCGATCGCAGCCGCTCGTGTATCCTGTTGCGTAATGAGCGACGGCAGCGTTACGCACCGCGGGAATATCTCCCAGCACGTCCAGGCGATCCCTTCATCGGGTATCAGGCGCTTCTTCGACCTCCTCGCGAGCATGGAGGGGGTGATCTCGCTCGGCGTCGGCCAGCCGGATTTCGTGACGCCTAACCAGATCCGGAAGGCCGCGATTAAGAGCATCGAGGACGGCGAGACGTACTACACCTCGAATTATGGGCTCGTCGAACTGCGCTCGGGCATCTCGCGCCACCTCGAGCATCTGTACGGGGTGCAGTACGACGCGGGCACCGAGATTATCGTCACGGCCGGCGTCAGCGAGGGGCTGGCGATCGCCCTCGCGGCGATTATCGATCCGGGCGACGAAGTCCTCAGCCCCGACCCCGGCTACGTCGCCTACCTCCCGTGCGTGTTGCTCGCCGGCGGCACCTACACCCAGATCCCCACGCGCGCGCAGGACGGATTCCAGCTGAGGCCGGCGGAACTCGAGCAGCGGATCACGCCGCGCACGAAGGCGCTGCTCATTGGCTACCCGGCGAACCCGACCGGCGCGGTGATGTCGCGCGAAACGATGACGGCCGTCGCGGCGATTGTTGAGAAGCACAACCTCTTCGTCATCTCCGACGAGATCTACGACCGGCTCGTGTACGGCACGGAGCACGTCTGTTTCAGCGCGCTGCCCGGCATGCTCGACCGGACGATCCTCCTCGGCGGCTTCTCGAAGGCATATGCGATGACCGGCT
>JBBSDV010000287.1:0-2518 GCA_038240335.1 Dehalococcoidia bacterium | reverse complement strand
GGAGCCTCTCCCGAACTGGACTGCCACGTCGACGACGAGGACGACCCGACCTGCACGTCGGGAGCGTCGGCCACCAACGACGACTAGCACCGTCGCTAGGAGAATCCGATCGCAGCGAGGATGCGGTCGCCGAGAAGTGCGCGCTGAAGGCCGATGTCCGACGCGTCGAGGCGGCCGACGATCTCGTCGGCTTCGGGATAGGAGAGAGGAACGATCTCCCCGCTCGTAAGGACAAGCCGCAGCGTCGGCCCCGCCTGCACAGCACGGATCTGATCGTAACCGTTCAGGCCCCGCGTAAGTGGTCCATATCGCTCCATCTTTTTTTTCGCACTTTCCATCCGGGTGCGGATGGGCGATTGGGACGTCGTGGCGGCGGACTGGCGCGACGATCGAATCGCTGAGTTGGAGGGCGAGCTTGCGGCGCGGGACGCGCGGATCGCTCAGCTCGAGGCGCAGGTCGCGGCGCTGACGAAGCAGGTCGCGGAGCTGCTCGAGATCGTCGGGCGCAACTCGCGCAACTCGCATCTGCCGCCGTCGACCGATCCGCCGGGCACGCGCGGCGAGCAGGGCAAAGGGAAGGGCAAGCCGGGCCAGCGCAAACGAGGGGGCCAGCCTGGACACGGCGGTTCTCACCGAGCCCTCGTGTCGCCGGATCAAGTCGACGAGGTCGTCGACCTGTACCCATCGTACTGCGAGGGGTGCGCGGGCGAGCTGCCGAAGGTCTCCGACCCAAGCCCGAGGCGCTTCCAGCAAACGGAGATGCCGCCGGTGCGACCGCACACGAAGGAATGGCGCTGTCACGAGGTCGGGTGCCCGAGCTGCGGGCACCGGACGCGCGCGCCCTACGACGCGACCCAGATCCCCGCGTCCGCCTTCGGCCCCCGCCTGATGGCGCTCATCGCGCTCGTTACCGGCGTCTACCACCTGAGCCGGCGCACGACGATGGACCTGCTCTGGGAGCTTTGCGGAGTGCGGCTCTCGCTCGGCGCGCTGAGCATGATCGAGTCCCGCGTCAGCGACGCGCTCGAGCCGGCCGTCGCGGAAACTTGGAAGCGGGTGGCCGACGGCGCCGTGAAGCACACCGACGGCACCAGCTGGCTTCAGGCCGGAGCGGTGCGTGCGCTCTGGACCATCGCGACGAAGGCCGCGACGGTGTTCAAAATTCTCGCCGACAACAGCAAGAAGACGCTGGAGCCGCTCTACGGCTCGCTACGTGGCATCTTGGTGAGCGATCGCGCCAAGGCGCTCGGGTTCTGGGCCATGGATCGCCGCCAGATCTGTTGGGCGCATCTGCTGAGGAAGTTCGTCTCGTTCTCCGAGCGCGCCGGGCCGGCCGGCGATATCGGCCGTGAGCTGCTCGAATACACCGGGATCGTCTTCGACTACTGGCACGACTATCGCGCCGGCAAGCTCGCGCGCGAGACGTTCGTCGCGTGGATGGCAGCGCTCGGCCCGAAGCTGGAGGCCGCGCTCGAGCGCGCTGTGGCCGCGAAGATCGACGGTCTCTCGGGCTCGTGCGCCGACATGCTGGAGCACCGGCAAGCGATGTGGACATTCGTTGCGCACGACGACGTCGAGCCCACAAATAACCACGCCGAAAGGGAGATCCGCGCCTTCGTGCTCTGGCGAAAGCGCAGCTACGGGACGCAGAGCGAGCGCGGAAACGTCTTCGCCGAGCGCGTGATGACCGTCGCCCACACGGCGCGCAAGCAGAACAAGAACGTGCTCGCATTCCTGACCGCCTGCTGCCGTGCACGCGCGGGCAGCGGCTCGCTCCCGTCGCTGTTCGAGCGCGACGTCGTCGTCGCCGCCTAAGCCGACGTCCCCTGCTCCTCGCGCGCCATCGGGAAGTACCTCGTCCCATGGCGCGTCCCGACGCTGCGGACACGCCCACCGTGTTTGAGCCGCAGCATCGGCCGATTCAACTCCCGCGCCGTCGCGCCGACCGCCGGCGCGATCACGGTCATCGTCTCACCCGGCATCCGGCACACGGCCTCATACAGTCGCTCGCTGAGGGTCCCGATCTCGTCGGCCGCGCGGCGCGCGCCTCCCCGCGAGCGCGCCCGCGCCGCAGGCATCGGACGCGCCCGCCCGACGCTCGGTGTCGGCCCCGTCGCGAAGGCCCGGTCCAGCGCCGCCTGGGCGGCGACGCGGGTGGTCGAGATGTACTCCTCGACGAGATGCTCGATGCGCTTGCAGAGATCCAGGGGATTTGTGGCGTTCGTCATGTGCAACCAATTCGCACGTTCCGTGATCGCCCCTCAACCCCTCCCGTGAACGGATACTGTTCGAGACCACCTCCGAAAGGCGATCGGCGTCCCAGTTGCCGGTCAGGTCACCATCGAGCGCTACGCGGACTTCGGCGGACGAGCCGATGCGTAGTTCGTCGGCGATGTTCCGGCAGATCTCCCCGAGGTCGGCCGCCGCGAGCTCGAGCTGGAACCCACCACCCAATCTAGCGCGCGTGAACTCCAGCAATTGGCCGATCATTCGCGTCATCCGCTGTCCGCTCGTCACG
>JBBSDV010000286.1:0-2537 GCA_038240335.1 Dehalococcoidia bacterium | reverse complement strand
GCGAAGAACGTGGCGATGAGGAAGTTCAGGTGGAAGGCCGCGAGGCCGATGACGCGCGGCCCCATGAGGCGGCCGACCTCGCGCACCGCGCGATCGCGCCAGTCCCAGATCGGCTGCCAGCGCATATGCACGAGCTGCAGGGCCGGCACTTGCACGAGAAGGTGGAGCATGGCGCCGGCGACGACGCAGAAGGCGAGTACCCGCACGTCGTGCGAGATCAGCGCGCCGACGATGATGGCGGCGTTGTAGAACATCGGCGCGAAGGCTGGCGCGAAGAAGTGGTGGCGGGCGTTGAGGATGCCCATGAACATGCCGCTGACGGCGAACAGCACGGGGGAAATCATCATAATGCGCGTCAGGTCGACGGCGAGGGACGTCAGCTCCTGGTGCTGGCCGGTCTCGTCGCCGAGACCGGGCGCCGTGAGTGGGACGAGCAGCGGCGCGAGCAGCAGGCCGAGCAGCGCGACGAAGAGCGTGGCGACGAAGAGCAGGTTCAGCACGGCCGACGCCAGGCGCCAACCCTCGCGCTCGCCACCCTGACTGACGATCCGCGCGAACGTCGGGATGAAGGCGCTGCCGAGGGTGGCGCCGGCGAGCAGTTGGAAGATCAGATCGGGGATGCGGAAGGCGACGAAGTAGGCGTCGACGTTCGGGCTCGTGCCGAATTGATGGGCGATGGCGACCGTGCGAACGAGGCCGAGCAGCCGGCTACCGAGAAAGCCGAGCGCAACGACAGAAGCCGCCGTCGCAAGGCTTGGCGGGCCAGCGGCGGCGGCGCCCACGCCGGGCAGGGCGTCGTTCGGTACGAGGCGCGCTTTCAACGTCGCATGATAGCGATTCTGCCGTGGGTGGTGGAGAGCGGAGCGAGGGCGGCCAGCTCACAAATGAGAACTCGAGGTGTTTGGACGAGCTCTCTGCATGACAACCTTCCGACTCTCGAACACCACGCTCTCGGACCGGCCATGTCTCATCACCCGGGGTAGGTAACGCGGCCATCCTCGATGTGCGCAAAGGGGGCGAGGTGGTGCGCGTCGGCGCGGGTCGTGGTCATGATGTGGCGAACGGGGTGGCCGCGGCCGACGAGTGCGTCGGAGATCAGCGAGCGGTGGCAGCGCCAGGGGACGGCCTCGGCGCACATGTAGGCGAGTCGTTGCCTCTCGCCGAGAACGATCAGCCGTGCGAGCGCGTCGTCGAACGCCGATGTCTGCATATAGTCGGCGTAGCCGCGAAACGACGCGACACGCCAGGCGGTGTTCAGCGAGTCGGGCAGTGGCTTGCGCCAGCCACCGAGCTCCGACATCGACAGGTAGCCGATGCCGAGCGGCGGCAGGTCGCGGGCGAGCGCCTCCGTGTTGTATTGGGGATTGCGCCGCGATCGCGAGACCGTGCGCACGTCGACCACGAGCGCGATCTTCCACGCGGCGAGGAGCGCGACGAAGTCGTCGAAGCTGCGCGTCGAGTGGCCGATGGTGTAGAGGGAGTTGGTGGTTTGTGGTTCGTCGTTTGTTGTGTTCGCGGCGCCGCTCTTAGTTTCGTCGGCAGCCAAGGCGATGCCCCGTAGCGAAGCCGACGAAAGAACTTCTAGCAAAACTACAAACTACACACGATGAACTACAAACTACGAGCTAGAAACTCGTCTACAGCGCGCTCTTGTAGATGTCTGACAGCATCTCGGCGGTGCCGGGTCGCGGGGCGGCGATGAAGATCGCCTGCGACTTCTGCGCGTCCTCGACAAACTGGGCGACGTCCGACTCCTTCATGCCGACATCGCTGAGCTTCGACGGCACGTTGATGTCCTTGCGCAGGGTGCGGACGGCGTTGACGACCTCGTTCGCGGCGTCCTTCGCGGGCATCCCGAATGCGTTGATGCCCATGAGCGGCGCGATCTCGAGCAACTGCTCCGCGAGGAACTCCTTGTGATAGTCGAGCACCTGCGAGAGCAGGATCGCGTTCGCGACGCCGTGCGGGGTACCGAGGCGGCCGCTGACGACGTGCGAAAGTCCGTGCACTTGGCCGAGCCCCTGCGACATCGACTGACCGGCGATGTCGGCGGCGTAGAGCATGTGCTTGAGGGCGGTCGGCCGGTCGGGGCCGTTGACCGCCTGACGCAGGTTCATGCTGATCTGCTGAATGGCGCGGGTGGCGAACATGCGGCTGAACGGCGTGTTGCCGGGGTTCACGTATGACTCGATAGCGTGGGTAAGCGCGTCCATGCCCGTCGCGGCGGTGATCGGCGCAGGCATCTTGGCGACGAGGTTCGGATCGAGGATGGCGACGTTCGGGGTGCAGTTCAGCATCAGGTGCTTGTAGTGCGAGTCGGGGTCCGTGATGACGGCTGCGGGAGAGATCTCGGAGCCGGTGCCGCAGGTCGTCGGGATGCAGAACAGCGGCAGCATCTTGCCGGGGAACGGCGTGCCGCCGACGCCGAAGAGGTACTCCTTCGAGTCGTCTGTGCCCATGGCGTTCGTGACGGCGATGCCTTTCGCGGCATCCATCGCGCTGCCACCACCGACCGCGACGACGAAATCGCCGCCGGC
>JBBSDV010000285.1:0-2568 GCA_038240335.1 Dehalococcoidia bacterium | reverse complement strand
AGAGGAGATCGAATCGCGTATTCCGTACTTGATCGGCGAGTTGAGCTCAGCAAAGAAAGGAACGCCCAATGGATCGCAATGACACGGTGAGCGTCCGCTATATGGTCGACGACGTGGCTGGCGCCGTCGAGTTCTACACGCGCCACTTCGGCTTCGCCGTAAACACGAACTCGCCACCCGCATTCGCCGACGTCGTGCGTGGCAACCTCCGTCTCCTTTTGAGCGGGCCAGCGAGCTCTGCTGGACGTGCTATGCCGGACGGTGCTCGTCCACAGCCGGGCGGGTGGAACCGCATCCACCTGATCACCGACGAACTTGATGATGAGGTCGCTCGACTGAAGGCAGAAGGCGTGCGCTTCCGCAACGAGGTCGTGACGGGGCCCGGTGGTCGACAGGTCCTCGTCCAAGATCCTGCGGGCAATCTCATCGAACTCTTTCAGCCCGCGAACCGCTGACGCGGCAATTGCATGCCGGTCGTGCCCGCACGCTCAGCGGTTGAGGTCACCGTTCGAGCGATGTCAGATTCGATTGGGTGCCGAGTGTTGGTGTCGAACTACAAACGAGGAACCACGAACTCCGCTCGTCACGCCTTCTCCGTCACCTTGTACTCGAGCCGGCGGCCGAGGGCGAGGCGTACCTGCGCATCGAGGGCGGGGAGCGCGGTGAAGAACAGCGTGATCGGCGCCATCAGCGCCCATTGGAGGAATTGCACGGGATAGAGCCAGAGCTTCCAGCCCTTCGGGCGCGCCGGCCGCATCATCATGTCGAGGACGATCATGCCGAGCAGCGGGATCATGCACGGCATGAGGATCCAGTGCGAGGCCGTGATGAACCAGGTCGGGATGTTGTGCTGCGCGAACGGGTGGAGGTTCAGGCCGACCCAGCCGCTCCAGCCGCTCGCCGACATGTTGGCGGCGACGCCGGTGATCAAGAACCACTGCGACGACCAGAGCACGTGGTTCTCTGTCAGGCTCCACGTGCGGCGGAGACGGCGGAAGAACGGGATCTCAGGGTGGGCGATGCACTGGCGGATTGCGTACGGGATATCGCTGCAGCCCCAGGCGTGGCGGCGTGCCTGCTGGTAGTGCTCCCAGAAGGTGCGCTTGTAGCTCACGGCGCGCACGCCGTCGTTGCCGACCGGCAGCAGGATCGGCTGCACCTCCGGCTCGCCGCCGAGCTCGAAGAAGCACTTGAGGAACATGTGCCAGTCTTCCGGCACGACGTCGACGTCCCAGTAGCCAACGTCGTGGCACATCCGCATGCTCAGGCTGTAGGTCGACTGCGGGAAGAGCACGGTGTACTTGCGGACGAGCTTCGCGAGGTGGTTGATGCCGCCGAGGCTGTTCTGGATGCGCAGCGGCGCCGGCACGTCCCAGACGTTGTTGTAGTAGAAGATGGGGCCCTGCCAGAACGTCCGGTAGCGGCTGGTGTTCGTCGCGAAATAGTACGTCAGGGCGCTGAAGTAGCGGGGATGGAAGAGCGTATCGGCGTCGCAGCTCGTGACGGTGAGGTGATCGAGGTCGTACCCCATCTCGTCGCAGAACAGATGCTTCGCCTTGATCGCCGCCCATGCCTCGTTCGATGACTTGCCGCGCACCTCGCCCGGAATGTCCTTGGGGTGCGTCGTGCCGATCATCGCGAGGAAGCTGTGGCCGAACTCGGAGCGTAGCGTCTCGAAGCGCTGCGGCGCATCCGTGTCGGCCTCCTCCATCGCGATCACGACGAGCAGCTTCTCGTGCGCGACTTCGCTTTCGGCGAGCTTGCCGAGCGTCGTGCGCAGCTTCTCGACCGTCTCTTTGAAGGTCGGGATGATGATCAGGTGATGGACGTCATCCCAGGCGATGACGTCGTCGCGGGTGATCGTCTCGGCATCGAAGAGCTGCCGCCAGTCGACGCGCGCTGCCGCACGCATCGCGCGGTACCCCTTGATGGTATGGAAGCCCATGTTCAGCGAGCGCCACGCCCAATAGATGTCGAAGCCGAGGAGCATGACGACGAGCGGGATCGGCAGAAAGAAGGCGCCCCAGACGAGCGTCGAGATCAGCGTGCCGGCGAGCAGCAGCGGCATCATCTCGAGGCCGCGCTGGAAGAGGCGATCCCACGTCGTGACGTGAACCCGCTGCTTGACCGCCGTCGCGACATCGACGACCGGCTGCGCGATCTCGCCGAGATCGAGCGCCGGCTGGGCGCGCGGCGCATCGAGCACCGCGGTCTGGCCGCCACTGCGGACGGCCGGCCGGCTCGCACGGCCGTCGGCGACGCGATACGCGGACGCGATCGTTGTTCCGCGCGTTGCACGAAAGACTTCGGGCAGCGAGGCGACGTCGGGCGAGGCGACGGGTTCCCAAACGTCTCGGAAGCTGTTTGCCGTCCTGGCGCGACGTGTCGTCGGTTTGATAGCGGGTTCGTTGCCTCCGTGCACGGCTGCGGCTGGGCGCGAAAAAAGGCCGTCCATAGTCACTGGTCCGACCTTCAAAGCCTACGAGGTTAGCTGACGGCTTAGGGGAGAAGGCTCCCCTCCCCGCAATTGCGGAGTTCAGCCCGGGATCCGTTCGGGTCCCCCGCTCT
>JBBSDV010000284.1:0-2573 GCA_038240335.1 Dehalococcoidia bacterium | reverse complement strand
ATCGGCGAGGCGCTCGCGCGCGCTCTCCAGCTGGACGGCCGGGGCAGGATGATCGACGTCGGCTGCGGACCGGGCATCATTGCGCTTATGCTGGCGCCGCTGTTCCAGGAGGTCGTCGGCGTCGATCCTGATGCCGGCATGCTCTCGGAAGCAGAACGCCGGGCGACGGAGCAGACGATCGCCAACGCACGATGGGTGCGCGGCCGCGGGGAGGATCTGCCGCTCGGGCTCGGCACGTTCCGCGTCGCCACCTTCGCCGCATCGTTCCATTGGATGAATCGCCCGCTCGTCGCCGGCCTCGTGCGCCAGATGTTCGAGCCGGGCGGCGCGTTCGTGCAGCTGACGAACACCGCGTACGTCGGCCGATTGGCGAGCGACAGCCCGCATAAACGGGCGGCTGACGACGCCGAAACGGCTGAACCTCTGCCGCATCCACTTCCGCCCTACGACGAGATCAATGAAATCGTGCGGCGTTATCTCGGACCGTTGCGAAGAGCGGGGCAGGGCGTGCGGACGAGCTCGCCGGATGACGAAGAGTTGGTGCTCGAACGCGCGGGCTTCGCCCCGGCGGAGAAGGTCTGGGTGAAGGGAGTTGGCGTCGTCCTGCGCACGCGCGACGACATCGTCGCGCACTACTTCTCGACCTCCAGCTCCGCCCCACACCTGTTCGGCGATCGCGTGGACGCCTTCGAGGCCGAGGTGTGCCGCGCGCTCGCGGAGGCGTCGCCATCCGGCCTTTTCGCCGAGCGCACCGGCGACACCGAGCTGCGGATATGGCGCCGCTAAGAGATGAGAGGTGAACCCGTCTGGTCGACGTGCCGCGTCATTTACGAGGTCCCACTCTTCGTCGTACGTGGCGTTACGCGCGCTCGCGGACCAAGCCATCGATGTGGCGGTCCGGCGTCCACTCATCTTCCCTCGGTCGTCCTGTCGTGCGGTTCATGATGTGCACTCCTTTCGTCCACATACATCACTCTGCGGGCGGACGAATGCAACGAGTATTCCGCCGAATACTCATCATCTCGAGAGATTTATCAATTGCCAGAGAGGGGAGGCGGCGACGGTGTGTCCACCGGAACGGAAGACGCTCAGCCCCGTCGCCGCCCATGCGCACAGCGTACAACGCAACACGAGATTTGGAGTGAGAGATTTGACACACGACAGCGCCGCAATCTCGTTGACTTCGATCGGCCCGAGAGCAATGTATGCGCTCACCAGCGAGACGCCCTCGCGAGAGGGCCAGCAGAAAGGACGGCGCGATGCCGATCGAAGACCGGAATCTGGAAGCGGGAGCCATGCTGAAGGCGCGGTACAAGAAGCAGGAGCGGACCTGCGAGGTGGTGCAGACGGACGACGGCTTGCGCTACAAGCTCGACAACGGCGAGTTGTTCCAGAGCCCGTCGTCGGCGGGGAAGGCGGCGATGACCGGTGTCGCCTGCAACGGCTGGCGCTTCTGGAGCGTCCAGGGCACGGAGACGCCGGCGCGCGAGCCGAAGGCCGAGAAGTCGGCGAAGGCGCCGAAGAAAGAGCCCGCGAAGAGGGCCGCGAAGAGGGGCGGACAGGCCAAGGCGGCGAGCGGCGATTCGTACGGCTGCGGCGTCTGCGGCGAGACCTTCAAGACGCAGAAGGCGGCGGTGACGCACACGGCGACGCACACCAGCTAGATCGCGCGCCACTTCTTCCCGACAGCAGGCTCCTTGCGGGGCCTGCTCTCGTACTGCCGAACGCGACGGACGGACGCACACCATGGCCGGATGGTGTCTTACGCCCACCCCATGTGTTGAGGTGACAACAAGTGACCAAGCGGGTCTGTAGGTTCCGAAAAGACGACGGCCAGGCGTGCGGATCGCCGCCCCTTCGGGACGGTGCCTTCTGCCTCTGGCACGACCCCGAGCACACGGACGAAGTGGCAGAAGCGCGAAAGATCGGCGGCTCCCGCCGCAAGCGCGAACGCACCGTCGCCGTGGCCTACGACTTCGAAGGGCTGACGACGGTCGAGAGCGTCCGGCGCCTGATTGAGATCGCCGTCGTCGACACCTTGAGTATGGAGAATTCGATCAACCGCAATCGCACGCTCGCGTACCTCGCCCAGGGCGCGATCAAACTCCTGCAGGAGGGCGAGCACGAGGAGCGCATCCAATCGCTTGAAGCGACGCTCAAGCCGCGTCTGATAAAGGGGGGACGCCGATGAGCGCGGACCAACGGCTCGATCGTCTCTACCCGGCGCTCACGGCGAAGGAGCGGGCGCTGATGGTGCTTCGCTCCGGCAAGGCGGAGGAGCCGCCGGATCGGGCGATCTACACGACGGCTCCTCAGGAGCAGAGGTGGGCGTTCAATCGGCTGATCCGCCTGATGAACGTCTGCAACGTCGAACTGGCGTCCGTACTGTTCGTCCTGCGCGAGCAGATCTCCGGTCTGGAGATGAAGTACGCCTGGCTTGAGACCGTGCACATGTGGGCCGTCGATGCGGCAGCGCTCCGATGCCTGATCGTAGCGCCGGGAAAGAAACCGATCACGGCGTCCGAGGCGCAGGCGACGATCCACGCGCTCCTCGACCAGGCGCCCGTGCCGCT
>JBBSDV010000283.1:0-2573 GCA_038240335.1 Dehalococcoidia bacterium | reverse complement strand
GCGAACTACGCCTCTTCTTTGTTCCCGAGGAACTTGCGGGCGCCGAAGATCGCGGCGGCGACGCCGACGAGCATCATGATCTTCTTCATGGGACTATCCTCCTGAATCCGAATCCTAGCTCAGGGAGAGCAATCTCCATCCTACTCCATTCGACAGTCGATGCTATCGGGGAAGACTCTCGGAAACGAGCGCCGGAAGGCGTATGTCTGATTACTGACGACCCGCACGCCGGCCTCAACTTGAAGGCTCAGGCCAACAATTGGCCGGGCAACGCCCTGGGTGCACTCCGTGAGATCCGGCCGCCCGCAGTCTCCGAATCACGCGAAAGTGGACAACCGACCGGGTGATAGGACATCGCAACGTGATGGGCCAGCGCTGTCGCTGTTCGGTGTCATCACCTATCGCATCATACGGTGGTAGGCGCCACGACGTGGGGGGCGCAACAATCGCCGAAGTGGCAAGGAGAAACATCATGGGTATCTTGGCTTGGATCATCGTCGGACTTATCGCTGGTGTCATCGCACGCGCACTCGTTCCTGGAGATGACCCGGGCGGCAGCGGCCCGATTGGCATCATCATCACCATCGTGCTCGGAATTGTCGGCGCAATCGTCGGTGGCTTCATCGCCGTGGCGTTGGGCATCAGCGACGGCGTGAATAACTTCGACATCGGCACGATCTTTCTCGCGATCGTCGGTGCCGTCATCCTGCTCGTCGCCTACAAGGCACTGACGGGCGGCGGCCGCGGCGTGCACGCCTAAGCGCACCAAGCGGCATTTCTGAGAGCGGCCTCCCCACGGGAGGCCGCTCTTCTGTTTGCCTCGACGGTCGAGGCTCGTCGGGAACGAGGCATGAGCCAAGCGCCCGCGCTCGTCGCCCTGAACGCAGCCGTGTCTCTCCGGCGCAACACGAGACCGGGCGAAGCGCGACATTGGCTATGATGAGCGTCGTAGTAGCGCTCCCCCGCCGATCGGCGCGGTGTGACGCAGCAAGTTCTTTGCATGCCGATAAAGCGCATTGATGACCGAGATGCCATCGCAGCCCGTCCGCAGCGAAGCCATTCCGCCGTCGATCGCGCCTCAATCGACACTCCCTCAAGTTGAGACTGCGTCCGCTCCGCGCCTCCATCTTCCCGTCCTCGACGGCATCCGTGGGCTGGCGATCCTCATGGTCATGCAATACCACTTCTACGGGCTGGTGTTCGGCATCTTCGACCGGAAGCCGACCCTCATGGTCGATCGCTGGACGGCGCGCGTGTTCGGTACGGGGTGGTCGGGCGTCGATCTCTTCTTCGTCCTCTCGGGCTTCCTCATCACGGGCATCCTCTACGACGCGAAGTCATCGAACAGCTACTTCCGGACGTTCTACGCGCGGCGAGTCCTGCGCATCTTTCCGCTGTATTACGTCTTCCTCCTCTTCGTGCTCTTCGTCCTGCCGCATCTTCATCCGCTCAACACACCGGTCGCGCAGGTCGCGGAGCTGCGCGACACGCAGTTCTGGTACTGGACGTACCTCGTGAACGTTGGCTCGGCGTTTACGAGACTGCACACGGAGATTCCGCTCGTCCACAGTCAGTTCTGGTCGCTTGCCGTGGAAGAGCAGTTCTATCTTGTGTGGCCGCTCGTAGTGCTCCTCCTCGCGCGCCGTCAGCTGATGGGATTGTGCGCCGTGCTGGTCGTGGCGGCGTTCGTGATTCGCATCGTGTTCACGCACTACTTCACCGGAAACGGCCTGCAGGGCAACGCCGCGCACGTGTTGCTGCCCGCCCGCATGGACACGCTCGCCCTCGGCGCATTCTTCGCGCTCGCGGCGCGCGGCCCTGCCGGAGAATTGCAGCGATACGCGCGCTACGCCCCGGTCGTCGCCGGCGTTGCGCTTGCCGTCATTCTCGCCCTCTTCTTCTCGCAAGGCGGCCTAATGGCGTTCAATCGTAAGGTAGAAGTGATCGGCTATAGCGCTCTTGCCCTGCTCTTCGTCGCCTTGCTTGCATCGTCTGTGAGCTCTGTGCCTGGCGGCGCCCTGCGGCGATTGTTCTCGTCACCGATGCTGACGTTCCTCGGCCGGTACGCGTACGGGCTCTACGTGATCCATCTCCTGATCGCGTTCGAACTTGTCGCGCGCGTCGGAAAGCTCGAACTGGCGCGGACGGCCGGTGGGTCGCAGATTCCCTTCAACCTTGCCTTCAGCTTCACGGCAACCGGACTCTCCGTCGTCCTTGCGTGGTTGATTTGGCACTTGTTCGAGAAGCAGGTCCTGAAACTCAAGGTGTTCTTCCCCTACGAACGCGCCCGCACGCCAACCCTCGATCGCGCGCTCGACGCTCCGAGTCCCGAGGCGGTTCGCGGCTGAACATGCGTCCGCGCCGGTCGTCGCCTCGATCAGCCTGGCGTTGTCGCCGCGTATACTGCGGTACTACACGGCCAATCCACGCCGAATCGCAACTCTGGAGAAGGCATGCAGAAGGTGGTCGTCGATCTCGGCTGCGGGGAAGAGAAGATTCCCGGATCCATCGGTATGGATCTTGTCTCGATCCCGGGCGTCGACGTCGTCGCGAATATGGCGTACGGCCTGCCG
>JBBSDV010000282.1:0-2584 GCA_038240335.1 Dehalococcoidia bacterium | reverse complement strand
TCGTGGCTGAAGAGCGCGCCCGACGGGATTGTGTACGCGTTCTCGATCGATGCGCCCGGCAGGAATTGCGTGCCGCTGTCATCGACCCAGGTGCCGCCCGGCAGGCAATAGCCCGTGTTCCACAGGCAATCCCACAGGTTTCCCAGCGTCGCGAGCCGGATGCCGTGCTGCGCCATCGCATCGGTCTGCGTACGACGCAACTCCGGCGTGCCCGGGTCGAGCTTCTGCCCGACGATCTCGGCGCCCGCACGGTACGTCTTGTCGCACGGCACGAGGTCGAGGATGACCTTCTTGTCGGCGTCTGCCCCCTGCAGCGGCGCATCGATCGTCACCACGGCGTCGATGCCGAGCTTATCGCCGTCCGGTCGCTGCGCGTCCCGCGCCCCCTCGAGAAACGCCAGGTAGCCGCCCAGACTGTGCCCGACGAGCGTGAAGTGCGTATTGTGATGCGCCTTGGCATAGTCACGCAGCATCTGCTCGAGTACGACGAGGTTGTCGGCGGCGAAGCGATCAGTCTGGTCGCAACTGTATGGGCGCGGCAGCCACGTGCCGTCGAGCCCGACGGAGCCGCCGGCATAGCTGAAGTCGAGCAACGCGGATCGATCGTACCCCTTCGCGACGAAGGCGTTTTTGATCACGTTGAACCGCTGCCCCTCGAGCACCGTTTCCTGCGTTCCGTTCGCGTCATACGACGTGTAGATCCCCTGCACGAAGATGACGACGCGGCTACCCCGCGGGAAGCAGCCTCCGGCGGTGAGCAGAACGAGTGTCATCAGCGCGAGAGCCGCGAGCGTCCGGAACGGTCGCCGTTTCAGAGCCGATGCAGGACGCTGGATGCTCGACGCTGGATCTGCGCGCGACGACCGTATATCAGAGGCCGGGTGCGTTGGCGGCGTATCTCCGGATCCAGCTTCCAGCATCTAGCCTCCAGCTTCGCTCGCGTATCACCGACAGTGTCGGATGGCCCACGCCAAACAGGTGCTTAGTCAAAGCGATCAGCCCGAAACTGGATCCAGCCTCCAGCATCCAGCTTCTCTAGCTCATTATCGACACTGCTAGAGCTGCCTCCAACGATCGCTCACCCCAGGAACTCATATCCGCCCGTCACGCCCTCCGGCTTCTGGTCGATGATCACGTTCACGCACGCTGGCTTGCCGGACGCGAACGCGCGCTCGATCGCCGGGAAGATGTCGTCCGCCTTTGTCACGTACTCGCCGTGGCCGCCAAGCGCCTCGACGACCTTATCGTACCGAGCATTGTCGCCTAGCCGCGTTGCGACGACGCGCTCGTCGCCGTACATCTTCTCCTGCCCGACGAGAATCTGTCCCCACTGCCGGTCATTGCCGATGACCGAGACGACCGGCATGCCGAAGCGCACGAATGTGTCGAAGTCGAAGCCGTTAAGGCCGAACGCGCCGTCACCGTTGACCATCAGGATCTTCTTCTTCGGGTAGACGGCGTGCGCCGCCATGCAGAACCCGGTGCCGACGCCCAGCGTGCCGAGCGGTCCCGGCCCCATGAACTGCCCCGGCTGGTTCACCGGCAGCACCTGCGATGCGAGACCGACGATGTCGCCGCCGTCGCCGACGACGATCGTCTCCTCGTCGACGAACTTCGCGATCTCGTTGCAGAGCCGCAGCGGGTGGATCGGGTCGTTGTCCGAGTGCAGCCACTTCTGGCGCAGCTCCGTCACCTTCGTCTCACCGTCGCGCAGCTTCGCCAGCCACTCGTCGTGCCGCGGCGATCGCGCCCCCAATTCCGCCGTCAGCTGCTTAAGCGCATTCTTCGGATCGCCCTCGATGCCGATGTCGACACCGCGATTCCGGCCCAGCTCGCTCGGATCGATGTCGATCGAGATCACCTTCGCTGCGGCGTTGATGCTGCGCCCGTAGCGCAGGCGAAAGTCGATCATCGTGCCCGCGAACAGGATGACGTCGGCCTCCCCGAACGCCGTCCGCCGCGTCCGGCTCATGAACTGCGGATGCTCCTGCGAGATCGTCCCGCGCCCCATATCATTGAGGTAAATCGGTGCCTGGATCTTCTCCGCGAGTTCTTGCAGCGCCGCGCCGGCGTCCGCCCAGTACACGCCCGTGCCGCCCATCACGGCCGGCCGTTCGGCCTGCGCGAGCATCTCGGCCGCTTCCTTGATCAGCGCGAAGTCGCCCTGCGTGCGCCCCTCCGTGCGATAGCCGACTGGCAGCTCGAGCTCCGCCTCGTCGAGCCGGCCGAAGAGGATATCCGACGGAATCTCGAGGAAGACCGGGCCGTAGCGGCCCGTAAGGGCGATCCGGAATGCCTGCGCCAAATAGTCTGGAATACGCTTCGTGAACGGGATCGTCGCCGACCACTTCGTGATCGGCCGCATCATCTCGACTGTGCCGGGAATCTCTTGAAGCGCTCCCATCAGCGACGTGCTGAGCGGCGCTGCGCCGCCGATAACCAGCATCGGGCTTGCGTTCTGGTACGCGGTCGCGACCGCCGTAACGACGTCCGTGACGCCCGGTCCCGCCGTCACGACGGCGACGCCGCATTTGCGCGTCAGCCGGCTGTAGCCCTCCGCTGCGTGGCCCGCCGACTGCTCGTG
>JBBSDV010000281.1:0-2608 GCA_038240335.1 Dehalococcoidia bacterium | reverse complement strand
TCCGCCCCGGTGCGCCCATCACACGGGCCGAGATCGACGGCGCCATCGCCGCCGACCTGCGACGTCAGGCGCTGTCGATCGCCGTCGCGATGCTCGCCCGCCGCCCCCACAGCGAGCGCGAGATTCAGCGCCGGCTGGCGCTGCGCAAGTTCGATCTCGCGATTAGTCAGGAGACAATCACAAGGCTCCGCGACGCCCGCTTGCTCGACGACGCCGAATTCGCCCGCGCCTGGACGCAGTCCCGCGATGCACAGAGTCCGCGCGGTCAGCGACTTGTTGTCCAGGAGCTTCGCGCCGCCGGTGTCGACACGGCGACCGCCAACGAGGCTGCCTCCGAGATTCAGGAGCCGGATGCCGCGTACCGCATCGCCGCGAAGCGCATGCGCTCGCTCACGAAGCTCGACCATGCCGCGTTCCGCAACCGCCTCGGCAGCTTTCTCCAGCGCCGCGGCTTTGGTTGGGAAGTCGCCCGTACCACCGTCGATCGCTGCTGGACCGAACTCTCCGGCAGCCGCACCGCAGACGATGCCTTCGCCGAGTAATCGTCCCACGGCGAAGCACGGAACGTGAGCAAGCGATCACATGGCGCGGGAAATCGAAGATCTCGGGTTGCGCGTGTATGCCGTTCCGGCTAGCTACGCTTCTCTCCCGCGAACGCCGAAAGTGCTAAACGATTACATAACGAACGCGTTGTCGCTACATAACCCAATCGAGGATAACGCCGGCCATCAGCCATCTGTGTCCTCTGAGGCCATCTGTGGATCGTTCCCCGCGGCGCTACTGGTGCCGTGTGGAGATCCCGCCGTCTACGGGAATAATCACGCCGGTCAGGTATGCACCGGCGCGCGACGAAAGGTAGATCGCCGTGCCCGCGACATCCTCCGGGCGCCCGATCCTGCCGAGCGGGCAGGACGCACGAATCGCGTCGCCGAACCGCTGCAGCGTGTCCTCCATCATCTTGCTCTCGAACGGCCCCGGCGCGATCGCGTTCACCGTGATCCGTTTTGGCGCAAGCTTATGCGCCAGCACACGCGTCAGGTGGTGCACGGCCGCCTTGCTCGACGAGTACGCATAGGTCTCCAGCGCCGGCGCCTGCAGTCCGTCGATCGAACCGATGTTGATCACCCGCGCCGGGTCGTCGTCGCTCGCCGCCGCCTCGAGCCGTGGCTGCATGAAACGAGTCAGATGGAAGACGCCCTTCAGATTCAGTGCCAACACCTTGTCGAATGCCGCATCCGGGAAGTCCGCGAGCGGCGCGCCCCAGTTGGCCCCCGCGTTGTTCACCAGCACGTGCAGCCGATCCTCGCGCGCCGAGAAGGCGTCTGTCAGCGCCCGGCACCCCGCCTCCGTGCCGAGATCCGCCGGCAGCGAGTAGCACTCGCCGCTTTTCGAGAGCTCGGCGGCGGCTTCGTCGCACACCGCCGCTTTGCGCGACGAAATGTACACCTTCGCTCCCGCTTCCACCATCCCCCGCGCGATCATCAGCCCGATGCCGCGCGAGCCGCCGGTCACGAGCGCGGTCTTTCCCTTGATGGAGAACAGGTCAGTCATTGCACTTCCTTCGTCGATAGCAATATCTCGCGACGCACATCACCCGTTCGAGCGTCGGCAATTCACACGTCGATAGGCGCCCTCGCTCATCGCGTAATCCCGGCGTTCGTCTGTGGCCTGCTCGAGCACTGCGCACGCCGTCATCTTCCTCGCAGATACACCCATGGAACCGAGCCAGGTGCCTACGCGCGGGCGTCGCGATCCTCTGCCTCTTCCCGGCGCTCCCGGCGTTCCGCCGCGTCCTCCTCTTCGCCCAGCTGCGCCTCGCCCGCCTCGACGTCGCGCTTCACGTCTGCGGGCTGCGGGATCCGCGCTTCCATCCGCTCGCCGAGAACCGCGTAATAGTTGACGCCGAGATAGTGCAGCGGCCGCTCCTCGGGGTCGGCGAGCAGCCACGCATCGCCGAATGCATCCTGTTCCGCTTGCGCCGCGACCACCTTGCCGACATAGAGCGTGTGATCGCCGACGGTGTACGCGTCATGCACACCGCACTCGATCCATCCGACGCATCCTTCGAGCAGCGGCGCCGAGATCCGGCGCGCCCGAAACGTCGGCAGTTTCGTCAGCTCGAACTTGTTCAGCTCCGCGCCGCCGACGCTGCCGAGGTACTGCACGTGGTGCAGCAGTTCGCGAGTCGGGATATTCAGCGCGAATTCCTGGCTGTACCGAATCATGTCGTGCGTGTGCCGCGACGGATGTACCGCCACGCCGATCAGCGGCGGATCGAGACTGAGCGGCGTCGTGAACGCCGCCGCCATCACGTTCTGCGCCCCGTGCCACGCCGTCGAGAGCAGCGCAACAGGCCCGCCCCCAAGCAGCCGCCGCGCATCCCGGTCGTCGAGGGCATGTCTCATGCTGGGTTGTCGTTCACAGTTTGTATTTGCCGTTGCAGTTGAGCGTGCGACTCAACGTCGCGCGACCGACGAAGGCTGGCTGTCAGTTGCACACACTTTGCGGCCCGAGAACTCGAAGCGCAACGGGCGCCCGCTGCGCGCCAGCGATCGCCGCGCCGTCTCTCTCAGTCGAAGATGCGTTGGTACCAGGCGACATCCCAGTA
>JBBSDV010000280.1:0-2609 GCA_038240335.1 Dehalococcoidia bacterium | reverse complement strand
GCATCCAATATTGTTGAAATTCGGGTATCCGAAGATACCGACGTTACGCGTACCTCCGCTGAAGTTTTTGATGCGCACGTACAGGGTGCCATCAGACGGAGAACCGCGATCGGAGGTGCTCAACAAGAAGCCCGCGTTCTGCACCTGTGCGGCTCCTGGGTGTGCCAGCGTCAGCCCGCCGACGATCGAAGCCGCGAGCAGCGCGAGGATGACGCCAAGACGACCGCTGTTACTCATATGCCGCCTTCGTCGTCTCGTTGCTTCGCGACGAGCACCTTCTCTTTCTAGTCTAATCTACGCCCGCCAATGGTTCTCTATCCTACGCCGACGCTTCGCCTTCGACATGCGCGCGAACGTGAAGAAGCCCCTCGGGCGAGGGGCTTCTTTGCTTCCAGTGTGCACTCGGTCAACGCGGCCCTTTGACGGCTCGACGTCCTGCCGAGCATTTTACGCCGAGTCGCGTCGCCGCCTTAGAACGAGTAACGCTGCAGGAAATACCAGCAACCCAAGCGCCATCAAGGGCAGCCAGGATTCGGTGCGACTGCCCGTCCCAACACGAGGCAAGGCGATCTCCGGATCCGGCGCGCCGGCGATGTCTGGAGGCCGACACGGATCGGGGCATGGGACGCGCCCAAGATCGAGTGACAACTTGCCTCCCGGTATCCATTGCGCAAGTTGTCCCGCGGAAGGCGAGAGGATGTCGATAGCTCCGTTCGGATAGATAAGCCAGAAGCCCAGCGCATCCCGAGGCGACAGCTGGCACGCGGCACTTGCCGTGATGACGGCCCGGTACGAAACTGCGGCTACTCCGAGAGGTATCTCCGCGCAGACTTCCACACGCGAGTTCACGATGCGCAGTTTGGAGTTGTCCGGTACAGCGATCGTGAAC
This sequence comes from Dehalococcoidia bacterium, assembly GCA_038240335.1. Lineage (GTDB taxonomy): Bacteria > Chloroflexota > Dehalococcoidia > DSTF01 > JACRBR01 > JBBSDV01. The sequence goes on along the minus strand of JBBSDV010000280.1, from coordinate 1,720 downwards.
TTCCCCGAGACGTCGGCAGATTTTGAGTCTTGCGCCGCTGCCGGCAGCACTCCGGCCGACGTCGCGACAAACGTAATTCCGACACAAGCAGCGAGTATGCTTCTCTTCATCATTGACCTCCTATGATCTTCGCACTAGCAGTACGAGATGTACCGGCATGCGCCCGCCGTACTCTTGTCCGACGTAGTCGGGTTCATGATGCCCGTGTTCGGTGAATGCATGATCGTATCCGTTCCCGTGCCTGAGTGATCTTGAAGGTAAAGGTGGTGCCCCTCTTCATGGGTCATCACCGTCGCAAGCGAACTCGTACCGGAAGCGAGGGTTCCCTCGCCCACATGGATCACGGTGCAATCGGTCCAATCGGTCCCGTTTGTCTCGACAACACCGGCGCCGCAGCTCCCGTAGGCAGAACTGTTTGTGTAAGAATGAGCGTGGGTGTAGCACGTATATGGAATCGATGGGTCGCATGTTTCCGGTTTCAGGCCGATGACGGTCAACGTCCCGACGGGTACTGGATTTACGTCGGCGACGACATACATCTTGTCATTGAAGCTCCCGTTCCACGCGGTGACGTAGAACGCAGTACCCTTCGCAGCTGTCATGCGAGAGTCGCCCGACCAATCCAAGACGTCCGCTTTCCAGCACGGCGTCGAAGTGTGGCAGTATGCCCAGTTGATGGAGACTCCTCGGTTGCCCACTGGTTCCGGTTGAGACGTGAAAGGGTGACTCCCATCGGCGGGCGAAATGATCGCAAGCACTGCGCCGGCAAACGCGAGGATTAGGACTAGCCTTTTCAACACAGCCTCCTTAGCAGGTAGTACGTCGCTATCCCCGCCGACACATTCATCGGCTCGGGATAGCTTGTGTCAAAACGAAACGTATAGGTAGAGCCCACCTGACGATATGATGCCGCCCATACCGCCGCCCGTACAGTGGAGAACTGCACTTCGATTTCTACATGGACGATCAGTCGTGGCGTTGCGGTGGGAGGATGACGCCATCGCGCAGCGCGATGGCCACCGCCTCGGCCCGGTTCGATGCTTGAAGCTTACCGAGGATGTCGCCGATGTGATTGCTCACGGTGCCACGGGCGATAGCCAACTCTTTCGCGATCAGCTTGTCGCTGAGGCCCCGGGCGGCGAACTGAAGCACCTCGATCTCACGTCCGGTAAGCCGATCGCGGCCGTCCACATGTCCACCCGTCGCTCAATCCGCCATACTCGGGAGTATACGTGGGGGGGGCAAGAAAGATAGGCCCATCGCATGGATGGGCCTATCGTAAAATGATGAGCGTGTTCGCGCGCGGACTCTACGTCAGCGCTGGCTCCGCTGGCTCCGCTGGCTCGGCGGGCTCGGATTCCTTCTTTTCCATCACGAGGTCGCCGTTCTGGACGTCGATGACGACGCTGTCGCCGGGGCCGAAGCGCTCTTGCAGCAGCGCCTCCGAGAGCCGGTCCTCGAGCTCGTTCTGGACGACGCGCCGCAGCGGCCGGGCGCAGCGCGAGGATGACGCCAAGACGACCGCTGTTACCCATCGGCGGGCCCCCATCTCGATGCACCAAGCTGGCGCGTGCTTGGTTTCAGTTTAGTGCGTGTCCGTCCGAGTGTTACTACCCGACGCCTACGCGTTTCCTTCGACTTTCGTGCGGGGGGCAATAATCGCCCCCGGGGTTTGGGGTGGTTGGGCCCGCCCGTTGGTGACCGCGCGCCAAGGCGCCGG
>JBBSDV010000279.1:0-2612 GCA_038240335.1 Dehalococcoidia bacterium | reverse complement strand
GATCGTCGGCGGGCTGACGCTGGCACACCCGAGCCCGCCGAGCCCGCGCTGACGTAGCGGCGCGACGCAAACACGCTCGTCGATTTTGCGATAGGCCCATCAACGCGATGGGCCTACCTTTTTTGCCCCCCCCACGTATACTCGCGAGTGTGGCGAACTGAGCGACGGGTGGACAGGTGGATCGCGATCGACTTACCCAACGCGAGATAGAGGTGCTTGAGCTCGTTGCGGCCGGACTGAGCGACAAGCTCATCGCCGCGCGAGTGGGGATCGCGCGCAGTACCGTCAGCACACACGTGGCGGTCATCCTCCAAAAGCTCGACGCGGCACACCGCGCCGAAGCCGCGGCGATCGCGGTACGAGATAAGATCATCGAACCTCCTAGCGCAGGGAATCATCAGGAGTGATAGGTAGAAATCACTAAATAGATCTCATCTTCACAACTGTGGGCGAGGCGTGGGAGAATTGCGTCATCCAACTCGAGCGATTTCCCGAAGGAGGTTCACATGCCCAACCGATTCTTAACGATGTTGAGCGTCGGCCTAGCGTTGCTAGGTGCATCACTCGCTGGCGCGTCGGTCGCGGTAGCTAGCCACGATGTCGTCGGTCTGCCGCACGTGACCAGTAGCAGCAGCGGCCAGCCCTACTACGGGGGACAGATCCAAGACGCAAACTACACGTACTACGTTACGGAGCGTGATTCTGCGATGAATAACTGGCAGGTTTCGACCGGCCGACGATACATCGATGGATGGACGTCTGGCGAGACGATGACGCAGTACGTCGTCTACTCGAACTCACAGCAAGACACGGATCTCGCGAGAAACTTCGGTGTACCGTCTTGCCAATCGTACAATGTGACATACGGCCTCGGTGGGTACCGATCCTTCCACTACGGTCACGACTGGAACATCGGGCCTTTGAACAGAGACCGAAGATATTCGGTTATCTGCCTCAACGTGACTGCCTATGGATATTCGCCAGGCTACGACACGCCGAACGACCAGCCATTTCGGATTAGAGGCATGACCCACGAAATGGGACACAGCCTTCACCTCAACCACGATAGCGACGGAGCAATGGCCTTGTGCTGGTGCTACGGCATCAACACCGGCGAGGCGAACTTCGTGAACTTCATATATAACAGCGCCCCGTAATTTGCGGGACAGATGGAGTCAGTGTCATGAAAACGTTTTTGGTCGTCCTCGTCGCCGCCGTTTCCGCAGTCCTCCAGGCGAACGCGTTCGTACAAGCGCAGACGCCGGCTTCCGCAACGCCACAGGCGACAGACACGGAAACGATGACGGTCTCCGGCATCGCACCTGTCGCGCCGGGGGCCTCGATTGTAATCGAGGCGTTGGATCCCGTTACGATCCGAAACGTAGAGTGTGCGCGCATTCCGAGTGTCGCGGCGTCAGATGCGCCGCAAGGCTCGTCGCGGTTCTCGCTGACGGTCGACCGGAGTTGCGTTCGACGCGTATCAGGCAACCTTCGGGTGTGCTGGGCCGAGGGGAAGTGCCAAGGGATCGACTTTGCGCCCGGACGCCAAATCGATTTGGGCTCACTTACATTCAAACCATCCGCCGCATTTCCTCCGGACACGGGAAACGGGCCAGATTCGCCAGCCGCTGGTTCGTCGAATGACACCTTGCCGTATGCTTTGGGCGCGTCTGGCTTGGCGGTCGCGGCTCTCGCACTTACGTCTGCATTACTCGTAATGTTCCGGTCGCGCGCTTCGCGGCACCAGCGCGGTGCATAGCGGCCGACGGCGAGTTAGGTGAACAGACCCGCGCACGCACGGATGCTCGGCTATCGCCGGGCTTCCGTGTTCTTGCGACAACACCGCGTAGGTCATGCCAGGGTGAGCGCCCGGGGAGTAGTGTCAATGAGACCGCACTCGTATCACGTTATCTTCATCGCGCTCCTCGCGGCGGCCGCAATCGGCGCCGGAGTCTGGGCGATTCTCCCGGCCTCGAGTAGCCCCGCCCCACAGCCTTGGCCTGCCTTCGACATGACGTATCGGAAAGCCAACCACGTAAACACAGCGACTGGCGAAACTAGTTATCAGACGTGGCAGTTGAGGTATGACAAGGATTCATCATGGGAGCAGCGTCTCGTCGAGGACACCGAGTATCCGGCAAACGTGGGCTCGGTTCAGTCATTCGACGGTGCCACCTATCATGCCTTCAATGCATTGGCCAACACGACGTTCGAGAACAAACCCGAACACGGTGCACTGACGGCGCCCGGCGAGTGGCTCGTTCCGCACGGCCGGGCATGGTTCGAGAAGCAGCGCTACGGCGTTACGGATGGCACCGGCAATGCATACAAGAAGGTGGAACGGATCGATTGCCCGCGCGATCTGATCGGCAGCGCCGCGGCGGTTCCATGCGACGCCGACGGGAAGATCGAGGCCGACACCGCCATCACCGTGGACGACCATGCGATTCCGCTTCGTGTCGTCGATACGGTCGGCGGCACGGCGACAACAACCTTCGAAGCATCCAAATTCAGCGTTCGATAGCGCCAACGGTCGGAGGCCATCGAGGAGCCCCTCACGCGAGGGGCTTTTTTGCGGCCGCACGAAAGTCGAAGGAAACGCGTAGGTGTCG
>JBBSDV010000278.1:0-2640 GCA_038240335.1 Dehalococcoidia bacterium | reverse complement strand
GACAAGAACAAAGGACCGCAGCGATCCAGCGCCGAAGCCCCTCGTTCCTTTTCCCAACCGCAGACTATCATCTCCACACGGACATCCAAGTGACAGATTCACTGCTCACTTGAGGTGACACAATCACTGCTCTATGACAGCCGCGAACGCGCTTCCCGACATCCCGCTTCCATCACGTATGTCAGCATGTAGGCATGGGTATGGGCATGGGAATGATGCGGAACCACTTGCCGCCGGACAGCGCCCGGCCCCGACGCGGCGCCTGGGAGATCCTCCGGCGAGTCGGCGCTCTGTTCCGACCGTACCGTGTCGGGATCGCGCTGCTCGTCGCGACCGTCACGGTCTCGGCGCTCGCCGGCCTCGCGCCGCCGCTGCTGTTCGCAGCGATCGTCGACAACGTCAACGGTAAGAAGGACATGCGCGCCGTCGATATAGACGCCGGCCTGATCTTCCTCGCCGTGCTCGCCGGCGCCCTGCTGAGCGTGCTCCAGTCATACCTCAACAACCGCGTCGGTCAGGGCGTCATGTACGACCTGCGCAACGAGACGTACGCCCACCTGCAGAAGATGTCGCTGCGCTTCTACACGTCGACGCGCAGCGGCGAGATGTTGTCACGGCTCAACAACGACGTCAACGGCATCCAGGATGCCGTCACCGGCAGCTTCACGAATCTTTATTCAAACCTGATCACCGTGATCACGACCGTCGTCCTCATGGGGGTGCTCGACTGGCGATTGACGCTGCTGTCGCTCTCCGCGCTGCCGTTCTTCATTGTGCCGACGCGCATCGTGGGCGCGATCCAGCGGCGGCTGATGGCACGCACGCAGGAGCGGCTCGGCGACATGAATGCGCAGATGCAGGAGACGCTCTCCGTCAACGGCGCGCTGCTGACGAAGATCTTCGGCCGCCAGTCCTACGAGTACGAGCGCTTCGAAGAGACGAACCGCGACGTCCGCGATCTGACGTTCCGGCGGCTGATGACCGGCCGATGGTTCTTCATGCTGCTCGGCCTCTTCGGCAGCGTCGCGCCGGCGCTGGTCTACTGGTACGGCGGCCGCCAGGTGATCTCCGGCGGCCTCAAGATTGGCGAAGTCGTCGCCTTCGCCGCCCTCGTCACGCGCATCTTCTCGCCGATCACGCAGCTGATGTCCGTCTGGATCACGATGCAAAGCTCGCTCGCGCTGTTCGAGCGCGTGTTCGATTACACCGAGCTGCCGGTCGAGATCGCCGATGCGGCGCATGCCGTCACGCTCGACGCCGTCGAAGGCGCTGTCGCCTACGACGATGTCGGCTTCTCGTACGGGAGCGGTATTCCGGCGCTGCAGGACGTGTCGCTCGAGGTTCTGCCGGGGCAGGTCGGCGCGCTCGTCGGACCATCCGGCGCCGGCAAGACGACCATCACGTACCTGCTGCCACGGCTGTACGACGTGACGAGCGGCCGCGTGCTGATCGATGGCCACGACGTGCGAGACATCACCGGCGAGTCGTTGAATCGGGCGATCGGCGTCGTTACGCAGGATCCGTACCTCTTTCACGCGACGATCAAGGACAACATCCGCTACGCCCGCCCGGACGCAACGGACGACGAGATTCGCGTTGCCGCCCGCGCCGCGTATATCGACGAGTTCGTCGACGGCCTGCCGCGTGGCTACGACACGATCGTCGGTGAGCGCGGCTATCGTCTCTCCGGCGGCGAGAAGCAGCGCGTCGCGATCGCCCGCGCCGTCCTCAAGAATCCGCCGATCCTGATTCTCGACGAAGCGACATCCTCGCTCGATTCGCATTCCGAGCACATCATCCAGCGCGCGCTCGACGAGCTGTCGCGGGGCCGCACCACTCTTGTGATTGCCCATCGGCTGAGCACCGTGCTGAACGCCGATGTGATCTTCGTCGTCGACCAGGGTCGCATCGTCGAGCGCGGCAGCCACGACGAACTGCTAGCCCTCGAGGGGCTCTACGCGTCGCTGTACGCCCAGCAGTTCCAGTTCCAGCCCGCCCTCGCTCAGACCGGGGCGGTCTGACGCCGCATCATCATCTGGTGCGGCAGCGAAGTGAGGTGCTCACAGGAAGGTCCGTGCGAGGCGGCGTCAGAGACGTACCTTTGATAGCGCGACGGGCAAACGCGGAACCGCTCGGGTCAGGTCTTTAGACCTGTCCGCCTGGCAGCGCCGTGGGCCGGAACTGCTGCGCCGAGACGACGTGCAATGTGCGCGGAAAGTGGACGATCCTCACGTACATGTGCTCATCGATCAGCGCATAGTCGACGGGCCCGAGCTTGAAGACGCCGCGGCCGACGTGAATGTAGTTGCTCTGCCAGGCAACGATGAACTCCGCCCGCGACCACTTGCGCACGACGATGCCCTCGGTCTCGACGAGCGGGGCGTTGAGATCGCGGACGTGCTGGACGACGTTGTAGGCGACGAGCAGGCCGACGAAGGCCACGATCGTCAGCGTGATGTAGGCGCCGCCACCGGCGCCGCTCGCCACCAACAGGTACACGAACAGCAGATCGGCCGCGAGCAGGGCCGCATAGATCGCGGTGTTCCGGCGAAGGGCGGCGCGCGCCGGCTTCTCCGCCTCGGGGGGTACGCCCACGCTAGGGACGGGCTGGTTTCGGGAGTAACAGCGTCTTGCCGATCG
>JBBSDV010000277.1:0-2658 GCA_038240335.1 Dehalococcoidia bacterium | reverse complement strand
CCGCGCACCGTATCCGGCACGAGGATCTCGCCCGCGCCCGCCTTCGTCGCGATCCGCGCCGCGAGAATCACCGTCGCGCCGAACAGATCGCCGTCTTCCTCGATCGGCTCCCCTGCGTTCAGGCCGACGCGTACATGCAGCGGCTCCGGCATCGACTCCGTGTGTGCCGCGAACGCGCGCTGCAGCGCGATCGCGCACTCCATCGCTCTCGTCACGGAGCCAAACGACGCCATGAACCCGTCGCCCATCGTCTTCACTTCGGCGCCTCCGTGCTGCTTCAGCATCTCGCGCGTGATGCGCTCGTGCTCGCGCAGCACATCCCGCCCCTTCGCGTCTCCGAGCCGCTGCATCATCTCCGTGTGCCCGACGATGTCGGTGAAGAGGATGGTGCGGAACGCGGAACGTTTCGCCCCGGCATCATCGAGCAGGCCGGCGACCGACGAGACTGGCGCCGCCCCATGATCCAGGAACCGCTCTACCGCGTCTCCGGTTGATCCAGTTGCGCCGAGGAGGAACTCTCCGGTCAAGGCTGCGACCTTTGAATCCGAAAACATGACCGTAGCGCTATCTACGAGCGCCAGGCGCGCGCCTGGAATGGCGGCCGCCACTCGTTTGGCCGCCTGCTGGTCGAAGTATGGATGGTTCCGTGGATGAATGACGAGCGTCGGCGTCACGATCCGCGGCAGATACTCTCTCACATCCCAAGTCGCGCGGCGTTCCGTTTCGAATTTCATCCAGGTTTCTGGAGTCACTGACTCGCGCATCATCGCGGCCATGGGCGCCGTCTCCTCCTCATGCTCCCAGTTGTCCACGGCGCGAACGAATGACTCACAAGCCAAGCGCCAGTCCGTCAATGCCATGCTCATGAGTTGATCGTGGAGCGGTGACTTGTAATCGCCCGAATACGCGGCGACCATCCAAAGAACCAGGTGCGTGAGCCGATCCGGGTGCCGCGCAGCGTAGACCAGCGCCGGAGCCGTCATGGCTCCGTTCGCGAACAGCACGAACGGGGCGGTCGTCGCAGCATCCGCCACCGCTTCCAGATCCCGCACATAGGACTCGACGGAGAGATCCGCGTCGTTGCGGTCGGAGAGCCCGCTACCATGCGGGTCGTACCGAATGTAGCGGAACGCCAATGACGTCAGCTCCGCCATCATTCGGAATCGGGGTATGGCCCATTCGCGCGCGATTGTAAAGCCGAGATGCGCCGGGAGCCCAATCATCGGCGGTCCCGCGCCGATCGCGAAATACGCGATGTTCACGCCATCGCTGGTCTGCGTGTACTGGATCTGCGGTTCCATGCGGAAAGTATGCCGCCGGCAGTGGACTTGAGACCACCGGATGAGAAGTCCGGTCGGCCATGTTGGGGCTGTCAGACAACGTCTGAATCTGAGGAAGTCGAACGCTGCGTGCAACACCAAACAATTCTGTGCTCATGCACGCAGGGCAGCTGACGACCGGATTATAAGTACGTGACCTCAAGACATCCAATCGAAGCTATCGATCGGTCCGTCGTCGCGTATCGATCATTCCTCCGCCCGCACGGCATAGACTCGCACCGGCTCGCCGACGCCCCTCATCTCCTGCTCGCCGCGATCCTCGAAGGTTACCCTCGCCGACGTACGCGCCAGGTCTCGCACGGTCGCCGACACCAAGACCTCTCCCGCTGCCGACAGCGACGAGATCCGTGACGCGATGTTCACCGCGCCGCCGAACACATTGCCCGCTTCGCGAATCACATCGCCCGCATGCAGCCCCACGTGGAGCTGGAGATCGCTGGACGCCGCGGCGGCTCCGAACGCGAGCGCTGCAGCGATGGCATCGCTGGCGGATTGGAAGGTCGCGAGCACGCCATCGCCGAGCAGCTTGCCGTCGATCGGTGCGCCGCCGCGCTCGCGGATGATGGCGCGGAGCCGATCGTCGAGCGAGCGCGCCCGCTCGCGAAACGCCGCGTCGCCGATGCGCTCGGTGGTAGCGGTGGACTCGACGATGTCGGCGAAGAGGATGATTGACGTGCCCGAGGGACGGCCGTGCTCGGCGGACGGTCGGGCTCGCGTTGCGCCGAGGAGGAACTCGCCAACCACGGCTGCGACCTTTGACTCCGATAGCAGGACCGTAGCGCTATCTACGAGCGCCAGGCGCGCGCCCGGAATGGCGGCCGCCACTCGTTTGGCCGGCTCCTGATCGTAGTATGGATGGTTCCGTGGATGGATGACCAGCGTCGGCGTCGCGATCCGCGGCAGGTACTCTCGCACATCCCAAGTCGCGCGGCGTTCCGTCTCGAATTTCATCCAGGTTTCTGGAGTCACCGAGTCACGCATCATCGCCGCCATGGGCGCGTTCTCCTCCTCGTGCTCCCAATTGTCCACGGCGCGACAAAACGACTCACAAGCCAGGCGCCAGTCCGTCAACGCCATGCGCATAAGCTGATCGTGCAGCGGTGACTTGTAATCGCCCGAATTCGCGGCGACCCTCCAAAGAACCAGGTGCGTAAGCCGATCCGGGTGCCGCGCAGCGTAGACCAACGCCGGAGTCGTCATTACTCCGTTCGCGAACAGCACGAACGGGGCAGTCGTCGCAGCATCCGCCACCGCTTCCAGATCCCGCACATAGGACTCGACGGACAGATCCGCATCGTTGCGGTCGGAGAGCCCGCTG
>JBBSDV010000276.1:0-2705 GCA_038240335.1 Dehalococcoidia bacterium | reverse complement strand
GTATCCGCTGCGCGGATCCCGTCTGGCGGAGTTGAGCGTGAGCGGCCATGTTGCGCGGTATGCCGGATACGGAAGCGTGGTCGAAACGAGTGGCAGAGTGGCGCGCGAGCGGGCTGACGGCGAAGGAGTTCTGCGCCAGACATAATTTGAGATTGAGCGGGCTGCGCTATTGGGCGTATCGGGTGCGCGCAGCGCAGAAGCCGTCGGAGGCAAGCGCAGTGAGGCTGGTGCCGGTCACCGTCAAGCCACCGGACGCGCCACCGCCGAAGCTACAGGCTGAGCCATCCAAGCCGACGCTGACGGTGGAACTGGGAGCGGCGCGCATTATGGTTCCAGCGGGTGTCGATCGAGCGACGCTCAAGGTCGTGCTCGATGCGCTCGGCGAGCATGTGGCGCGAGGAGCGCGATGATTCCACACGGCGTGGAAGTCTTCGTCGGGCTCGACCCTATCGATCTGCGTTGGAGTTTTGATCGTCTGGCCGGCATCGTCGTCGAGCGCATCGGCCGCGAGGCGCGTTCGGGCGCGCTCTTTGTTTTCTTCGGCAAGCGGCGCGATGCGATCAAGGTGCTGTTCTGCGACGGCACCGGGATGTGCCTTTTCTATAAACGGCTCGATCATTCGACGTTCAGGATTCCCCAGCCGCTCGACGAGCACGCCACCAGCGTCACCATCGACGAGCGTGCGCTGGACGATCTTCTCGACGGCATCGACATCGAAACGAAGGTGCGCAAGGAGCCGCTTCCGCGCACACATTGAAATTGTCGCTGCGAAGATCTGGACAGTACGATCGCCAGTGATTATGGATGCGCTTGCCAATGGATTCCGTTGCGCAAGAGCGCATCGTCGCTCTCGAAGCCGCACTCGCCCAAGAGCGAACGCGCGTCGGCGAGCGAGAGACAGCGCTCGCTGCCGCGCACGCGCGCGTCGACGAGCTCACCCAGGAGCGCGATCGATTGCGCGACTCGCACGCGCGGTTGCGCCTCGAGCTCGAGCTGTTGCGCCGGCGCATCTTCGTTGCGAAGGCCGAGCGCGTCGATACGGCGCAGCTCGAGCTGGAATTCGCCGCCACGCTCGCCGCGCTTGATCGCCTCGGCGGCACGCCCACCGTTCCCGCGCCCGCGCCGTGCGGCGCACCTCCGGCGGAGCGCAAGCCACGCAAGCCGACCGGCCGTCGCGACCTGCACAAGCTACCGCTCGAAGAGGAACGCGTCGAGATCTCCGACCCGCTCTTCGACCAGCTTGTCACCGACGGCAAAGCCGAGCGCATCGGCTTCGAGGAGAGCTGCAGGCTCGCCTGGAAGCGCGGCGGCATGCGTCGCCTGGTCATCGCGCGCGCCAAGTATCGCGCGGTCGACTCTCGCGGCGAGTCGGTCATCGAGACCGTGCCCACGCCGCCCGAGTGCTTCCCGCGTTCGCTAGCCGCGCCGTCGTTGCTCGCGCATGTGCTCGTCGACAAGTTTTGCGACGGCCTGCCATTCAATCGCATCGAGGATCGCCTCGCGCGCGATGGCGTGCGCGTCGACCGTGGCACGATGTGCCGGTGGGCCGAGGATGCGGGGGCGACCGTGGGTGCGACGGTCGTAGCGGCCGCGCGCGCCGAAGCGTGGCGTACCGCCTTCTGCATCGCCACCGACGCCACCGGCGTCGCCGTGCAGCCGCTCCGCCGGCCCGACAAAAAGCGCCAGGCGTGCCGCCGTGGCCACTTCTTCGTGCTCATCGCCGACCGCGACCACATCTTCTTCGAGTACACGCCCAAGGAGACGAGCCTGTTTGTCGCCGGCATGCTGCGTGGCTATTCGGGCTACCTCCAGGCCGACGCCAAGAGCGTCTACGATGTGCTCTTCCGCCAGCCCGGCGAGCTGATAGATGACTCCAAGGTCGACGTTCGCTACGAGGTCGGGTGCTGGTCGCATGGAAGACGAGGCTTCTGGGAGGCGGCCTGCGCCAAGAGCGAAATCGGGCGGGAAGGACTGGCGCGCATCGGCCGCTTCTTCGATCTCGAGGACGCCTGGCGTGGCTCGCCGCCCGAGGTGATTGCGAGCCTGCGCCGCCAACACCTGCGCCCACACATGGAGGCGTTCTTCGCTTGGGCCGAAGTCGAGTACGAGCGCGTGCGCCAGGTGCGCGGCGTCGTCCGCTCCGCACTCGGCTACGTCGTGCGCCAGAAGCAGGCGCTCATGCGCGTGCTCGACGACGGTCGCCTGGTCTTGGAGAACAATCGCTCCGAACGCGAATTGCGCAGAATTGCCGTCGGAAGGCGAGGCTGGCTCTTCGTCGGCAGCGACGCGCACGGCGAGAGCGCCGGGCACCTCTTCTCGCTCATCGCCTCGGCGCGCCTGCACCGCCTCGACCCCGAGGCGTACCTGCGCGACCTCTTCCGCGTCCTCGCCCACTGGCCGCGCGAACGGTATCTGGAGCTGGCGCCGAAGTACTGGGCTCGCACCCGCGCTCGCCTCGATCCCGTCGAGCTCGCCGCCGAGATCGGTCCGCTCACCGTGCCGCCGCCGGAACAGCAGCCCCCGACGGATTGATCGCCTCGCCGCGCTTCGCGCCTCACTGGATTCCATGCTGCCATTCTGCGGCGCTGGCGTCCGCCGCGCGAGACGCGGTCAGTGCAGCGGATACCTGGCCTGACGTATTTCGGAGGGCATGACAGCGACGGAGCAGAAGTGGGCGGAGCGAGTCGCAGGCTGGCGTGAGAGCG
>JBBSDV010000275.1:0-2852 GCA_038240335.1 Dehalococcoidia bacterium | reverse complement strand
GGTGCCGGCGCCGAGGTAGGTCTGCATCGTCCGCTGGGCATCCGGCGTGACGACGATCAGGCAGCGGCCCGTGGGCAGGTCGTCGGACGCCGCCGCCGTCTCGAACGACACACCGGCGGCGCGGATGTCGTGGCGGAACACGCGGCCGAGCTCGTCGTCGGCGACGCGGCCGATGTACGCGGCGCGCCCGCCGAGCGACGCGACGCCGACGATCGTGTTGCCCGCCGATCCGCCGGACATCTCCACCGCCGGCGGCATCATTCCGTAGAAGGCCTCGGCGCGCTCGCCATCGATCAGGGCCATGCTCCCCTTCTCGAGGGCATGGCCGCGGATAAACGCGTCGTCCACCTGCGCAATCACATCAACGAGCGCGTTGCCGATGGCTACCACATCGAACGCAGCTTCCCGCTTCGTCACCCCACCGCCGATCGTCATGCTTGCTCCCCGAATTCCGCTCACTGCTGTCGCTTCCAGATACAAAGGTGGGTCGCGTACGTCAACTGCTGACGCCACTCATGGTCGAGTCGCAGCGCCATCGACCGGGCAATCTGCTGCTTCGTCGCGGCGCGGCGCCATTGCTATCCTTCGGTATCGGACACAGGCAGATGGAGCACGCGACATGATCTCGGTCGAAGAAGCGCTCGAACGCATCCTCTCGTACGTCAGCCTGCTCGAGCCGGAGGAGAAGCCGATTCTCGACGCGCTCGGGCAAGTGCTGGCCGAAGATATCGTGTCCAGCATCGACATCCCGCAGCTCGACAACACTGCCATGGATGGCTATGCCGTGCGGGCGGCGGATACCGCGCGCGCGACGGAGACCGATGCGGCCCGCCTGCGGGTCATCGGCGAGCTCGCGGCGGGCTATGTGTTCGACGGTGTTGTAGACGCCGGCACTGCGGTGCGGATCATGACGGGCGCACCGATGCCCGGCGGTGCCGACGCCGTCGTCCCATTCGAGGAGACCGACGAGCCATCGGGCCGCGCCTTCGGGTCGTTCGCCAAGTCACGCGACGTCGTCGGCGTGCTCAAGGCGGCGGAGCCGGGCGCAAACATCCGACGCGCCGGCGAGGACGTGCGACAGGGACAGACGATTCTGAGAGCCGGCGCAGTGTTGTACCCGGCGCAGATCGGCGTGCTGGCGTCGCTTGGCCGCGCCGTGGTGCGCGTGCACCGGCGCCCACTCGTCGCCATTTTGTCGACGGGCGATGAGGTGCGAGACCCGGGAGAGTCGCTCGCACCGGGCCAGCTGTACGACAGCAACGCGTACAGCATCTCGGCGATGGTGCTGGCAGCAGGCGGCGTCCCGAAACGGCTCGGCATCGCGAAGGACACGGTGGAGGCGCTGACGGCGAAGCTGCGCGAGGGGCTCGACGCCGACATGCTCGTCACGTCGGCGGGTGTGTCGCGGGGCGACTATGACGTTGTGAAGGACGTCCTCGCGAAGGAAGGCGAGGTCGACTTCTGGACGGTGCGGATGCGGCCGGGCAAGCCGCTCGCGTTCGGGGCGTTCCCCTCGGGCGGGCGGCGGGTGCCGCACATCGGTCTGCCGGGCAATCCCGTGAGCTCGATGGTTTCGTTCGAGCTCTTCGGGCGGCCTGCGATCTACAAGATGCTGGGCCGCGACGACTGGGGGCGGCCGATGGTGCGGGCGATCGCGGAAGAAGCGATCGCCAACGCGGACGGCAGGCGCGTCTTCGCGCGGGCCATCGTCACGCAGCGCGACGGCCGCTATTACGCCGCACTCACCGGCCCGCAGGGCTCGGGCATTTTGACATCGATGGCGGACGCCAATGCGTTTGCGATTGTCCCGGAAGACGTCGAGAGCATCGCTCCGGGTGATGAGGTCGACGTGATGATGCTGGCTCAAGTTCGTAGTTTGTAGTTCGTGGTTTGTAGTTTTGTCGAGCGTCGTACACCGCCTGATCAGTGCTTCGTTGGGTTCTAGGCAGATGCGGCACAGTTGCTCAATAGCGGGCGAGCGACAAACTACTCACTACCGACTACGCACTACCCACTAGATGGCGCGGCTTCACGCGGAGGACCACGCGGCCTTCGGCTTCTGCTCGCTGCTCGACGGCGGGGCGGGCGGCGTCGGGCAATTTGCTGCCGCTCATCTTCTCGCCGACTCTCATCATGACGCCGGCCGGGTCGGTGTCCTCGATCGTCGCCGCGCCGTAGATGAGCAGGTACGGGAATGGCATCTCCTCGGCCATGACGCAGAGTGAGATCTCGGGATTGCGGCGGACAGCCTTGGCCTTGAACCGGGACTCGGTCGTTGAGATCAGGATGTCATCGCCGTCCATCACGTAGTAGACCGGCGACATATGCGGCGGCCCCGCCTTCCGTCCGAGGCCGACGATCGCGAGCCGGTGCTTCTCAAGAAACGCTTTTTGCTCTGCCGTTGCCATTCGCTCCTCCAGCTATTCGTAAGCGGTACAGCCGCACGCTGCGATCAGATTACTCGCTTCGCGGCTAGCGGGCGCAGCGCGAGCAGGCGTGGTGCGCGCGAAACGGGCACATGCGGCGTGACATCGGTCGGGACGCTTGGTTCTTTGTACGGTATCGTGCTTTTCGCTCTCCTTCGTTATGTAATCGTTTCGCATTTTCTTGTGTGTGCTGGCCCGGCGTGCGGGCGGCCTCAATCGGCGAGCGTTCACTGATCCGCATGTGCGTTCGAGCGGGTCGCGATACACTCTCGCGGAGGTGATGGTTATGCCGCAGGATGGGCTGCTCGCAATCTTCGCGCACCCCGATGACGAGACATTTTTCGTCGGCGGGACGATGGCGCGATACGCCGATGCGGGCCGGCCGGTGACGATGATCTGCGCCACCCGCGGGGAGGTGGGCGAGAT
>JBBSDV010000274.1:0-2861 GCA_038240335.1 Dehalococcoidia bacterium | reverse complement strand
GGGCGACGCCACCGACGTCGGCACCAGCGACGCTTCCGTCGCGGCGTTCCGCGAGCAAGATACGGCGTTCGTGGCGCGCATGCGCGAACTGCTCGCGGATCACGACGACGCGATTCTCGCGAGTTACGTCGACGACGAGAAGAGGCTTTCGTACCTCTGCCTCCGCGACGAGCTCGCGAGACAGAGCAAGCGAGGGCTCTTGCATCCGGTGTTCTTCGGCTCGGCGATTACGGGCGCCGGCGTCGATCCGCTCATGGCGGGCATCGCCGAGTTGCTGCCGACGACGGAAGCCAGCGATCGGGCGGCCGCTTCCGGAACCGTGTTCAAGGTCGAACGCGGCGCGGCGGGCGAGAAGATCGCCTACGTGCGCATGTTCTCCGGAACTCTAAGCGTGCGGGACCGCCTGCAGTTCGGCGAGGAGCGTGCGGGCAAGGTCACGGCGATCAGCGTGTTCGACCGCGGTACCGCCGTCCAGCGACCGTCGGTCGTCGCGGGGCAGATAGCCAAACTCCGGGGTCTCGCCCGCATCCAGATCGGCGACACGATCGGGTTGTCGCGGACGAACTCGGACCGCCGCTACTTCGCGCCGCCGACACTGGAGTCGGTGATCTCTCCGCGCCGCCCCACTGACAGCGGTGCGCTGAAGGTCGCGCTGAACCAGCTCGCCGAGCAAGACCCACTAATCAACGTGCGGCAGGACGATATCCGGCAGGAGATCTTCGTTTCGCTCTACGGCGAGGTGCAGAAAGAGGTCATGCATGACACGCTGGCGAACGAGTACGGCATCGAGGTCGACTTCCGCGAGACGACTACTCTCTGCATTGAACGACCATTCGCCTCCGGCGAGTCCGTCGAGGTCCTCTACGCCAGGACGAAGACCAACGTCACCGGAAAGAGCTCGCCCTTCAGTGCGAATCCGTTCCTGGCCACGGTCGGGTTGCGCCTCGACCCTGCCCCGATCGGCTCGGGCATCGAGCTCCGGCTAGCCTTCGACGTTCGTCTGGTGCCGATCTACATCTACAAGACCGTCGACACCTTCGTTGACCACATGGAGCAGTACGTCCGCGAGACGCTACAGGCGGGCCTTTTCGGCTGGCCGGTGACGGACTGCATCGTGACCATGATCGACAGCGGCTACCGCGCCCCCGGCAGCACGGCCGCCGACTTCCGGAAGCTCACGCCGCTGGTTGTGATGAGCGCGCTGAGTGAGGCCGGCACGACAGTGTACGAGCCGATGCATCGATACCATCTCGAGATCCCGATCGACACGTTTGGAGCGACAGTGCCCGTACTGGCGCGGCTGCGCGCCGTACCCCAAACGCAGCAGATGCGCGGTTCGTCTTATGTGCTGGCGGGGGACATCCCGGCGGGGAGCGTCCACGAGCTCCAACAGCAACTGCCGGGGCTGACTCGCGGCGAGGGCGTGCTGGAGAGCGCGTTCGAGCGCTACGAGCCCGTTCGCGGTACATGCCCGGTGCGGCCACGCACCGATAACAATCCGCTTGATCGCGATGAATACCTGCTGCATGTCGTGCGGCGGGTCTGACTGAGACAGGAGTGCTCGATGAAGAACTATCACCCGGCAATGAGTTTCGGCGCGGACGTGGCTGCGGCAGATCCCCACAGGCTGCGCGGGGATGAGGCGGAGACCGTGGCGTTCCTGCGTGACCTCGCCGGCGACGGCCCTGCGTTGGAGTTGGCTATCGGCACGGGACGCATCGCCCGGCCGCTCGCCGCAGCAGGCGTCTCCGTGCACGGCATCGACATCTCGCAGGCGATGGTCGACGTCCTCCGCACACAACCCGGCGGCGACGCGATCTCCGTCACAATGGGCGACTTCGCGGATGTCCCGGTTGCAGGCAGCTACGGTCTGATCTACGTCGTCTTCAACACAATCCACAACCTGCTGACCCAGGACGACCAGGTGCGCTGCTTCCAGAACGTCGCCGCGCATCTCACTGAAGATGGCTCGTTCGTCGTCGAGGCGGTCACCATCGCTTCGCTGCACCTGCTCGACAATCAGTACGTCCACGCGGAAGCGATCGAGGTGAATCAGGTGTGGCTCGATGTCGCGCGCTACGATCCGCTGACCCAGCTGCTCGAAGAAAGCCACGTATCGTTGACGTTCGGCGGCATCCAGCTGAACCCGATCGTCACCCGCCACATCTGGCCAGCCGAGATGGACCTGATGGCCCGCATCGCCGGCCTGCGCCTGAAGGAGCGCTGGGGCGGTTGGGATCGCAGGCCGTACACGGCCGACAGCAGGAATGTCGTCTCGGTCTACGGCCGATGAGAGACGCTTCCGACCCGCGGTCAAGACGAGCTGAAGGAGACGTTCATGGCTGCCCTAAAGATGCACGCCGACGAGGTGGAAACGGACGCAGCGCTAGTGCGCCGGCTGTTGGCGGACCAGTTTCCGCAGTGGGCGAAGCTTCCGATCGAGGCCGTCGAGTCGGCTGGCACCGACAACGCGATCTACCGCCTCGGCCCCGACATGGCCGTGCGCCTGCCGCGCCGGCCCTCGTCGATCGGCCAGGTGGAGAAGGAGCAGCGGTGGCTGCCGATTCTTGCGCCGCAGCTGCCGCTCGCCATTCCCGTGCCGATCGCAACAGGGAGCCCCGGCGGCGGGTATCCGTGGAACTGGTCGATTGGTCCGTGGCTCGAAGGCGACGACGCCACCGTCGACCGGATTCGCCGTATCCCCGCGGCGGCGACGATCTGGCGCGGTTTATCGCGGCTATGCAGCGGATTGACCCCACCGGCGGCCCGCGGCCCGGCCGTCACAACGTCTTCCGCGGAGTGCCGCTGGCCGTGCGAGATGCGGGCGTGCGCGCCGCCATCCCCGAATGGGAGGGCACGGT
>JBBSDV010000273.1:0-2922 GCA_038240335.1 Dehalococcoidia bacterium | reverse complement strand
TCGCGGCGCTCGCGTCCTCGACATCGCCTGCGGCAAAGCGGAGTTGCTCGTTCGGCTCGCCGAGCGCTACGCCGTCGTCGGGGATGGTGTCGATCTCTCGCCGTACGCCGTTCGGGATGCACGCGCTCGCGCCGAGGCGCGCGCTCCAGGAGCGGCTCTTGCCTTCCACGAGCAGGACGGCCGGCAATTCGATGCAGTTCCCGGGTCGTGTTGGCTGCAACCCAGAGCGATCAGACGGCTCGGTCACACCTGCCCGTCGACTCTCATCTCGCTCTACGGTGTAACGTGTGCGCGCGTGATTGCGGCGATCGTTGGCGCGCCGAGTAGCGCCATGTTGTACCGTACCTCATCGCCCAATAGCTTCAGAGCGAGGCTGACACCGTCTTCGCCGCCGGCAGCCAGTGCATAGAGCACGGGCCGCCCGACGAACACTGCGCGCGCCCCGAGCGCCAGCGCCGTCGCGACATCGCCGCCGCGCCGTACGCCGCCGTCGAGATACACCTCCGCGCGGCCCGCAACGGCGCTCGCAATCTCCTCGAGCACATCGATCGTCGCCTGCGCCCGATCCAACTGGCGGCCACCGTGGTTCGAGACCCAGACTGCGGGCACGCCGTGCTCAACTGCGAGCGTCGCATCTTCCGCCGTCATCACTCCCTTGAGTACCACTGGCAAGGCCGTCAGGCGCCGCAGCCAATCGACAACCTCCCACGTGAAGGCCGGCGGCGCTTCGTCCTGGATCGCGGGTGCAAGCGTCACGAAATTCCCCGTCTCGAGACGATCAAGCGCGAACGCCAGCCTCATCTCGCGCTCGCGCCGCCCCGACACGGCGAGATCGACCGTCAAGACGATCGCGGTGTAGCCCGCCGCTTCCGCTCGCCGCACGAGTTGTTGAGTCCGTTCCCCCACTCCGTCCTGGGTGTAGAGCTGGAACCATCGCGGGCCGGAGCACGTGCTCCCGATGTCCTCCATCGATCGCGACGACATCGTCGAGGCACAGAAGAGCACGCCCGCAGCGGCCGCGGCGCTCGCTGTCGCGCATTCGGCATCTGGATGCGCGAGCACGTGCTGCGCCGTCGGCGCGATGCCGATCGGCAGCGCGACGGGCGTCCCGAGGAGCGTCGTCGTTGTGTCGAGCTTCGAAACGTCGACGAGCACCCGTGGCCGCAATCGGCGTCGCGCGAACGCCGCGACGTTTTCGCCGAGCGTCACCTCGTCCATTGCGCCGCCGCTGTAGTACGCGAACGCGCCCGGCTCCAGCCGCTCCCGCGCGACAGCCTCCAGATCACCGAGGTTGAGGATTGTATCCGCGACGTCCTCCTGGATGAGTGCAATGCCTAGTGCCCGATGCGGGGAGTCGATGCTAAGCGCGCGCGAAGTACGTCAGGGCCAGCCTGATCCGATCTTCGAGTGGCGACGCCTGTTCCTCCGAGGGCAATCGACCCGCCGCGCCGATCGCCTCCGCCTGTGTGTATCCGAGGCCCATCATCGCTGCGATCAGGTCGGCATCCGCCGCCGGTTCGGGCGCCGACGCCGGCGGTGCCTCCGCGTCGGATGGCGGCGTCACCTTGTCTCGCAGCTCGAGCACGAGGCGCTCGGCCGTTTTCTGGCCGATGCCTGGCGCTTTCCGGAGCACGTCGACATGCCCTGACGCGATGGCCGTCGTCAGGTGGTCATAGTCGAGCGCCGAAAGAAGTCCGAGCGCCGCACGCGGCCCGATGCCGCTCACGCCGATCAGTTGCTCGAACAACACCAGGTCGTCGCGCGAGCCGAATCCGAACAACGTCAGCGCGTCCTCCCGCACATGCAGGTGCGTGTACAGCGAGCCGACACCGCCCACGACGAGTGCGTCGGCGGTCGTCGCAGGCACCGATGCGAGCACACCGAGACCGCCGATCGTCACGATCGCCCAGTCGTCGCCCTTCTCCTCGATGATGCCGCGCAGCCGCGCGATGGGCATGAAGGCTCCTCAATGTCGGGCGTCTCCGTTGTCAAATCGGAGTATAACGGCCGGTCACGCTTTGCTACTTAGAGGAGGCGACGGTGCTCGAACGCGGCACGGCGGTCAGCAGGGTATCGCCGCAAGGTTGAGACGAACTGCGAACGGGCAGCCGCGAACCGTGAACTCTGAACCTTTGTCTGGGAGAGAGAAGTCGATGGAGCGACGGACTGGCGCGCGCCCTAGCTCGCCAGCTGCTCGTGTTCCACGAGGCGCGAGGCCATCGGGATGACGCGTTGGGCGACGAACACTTGGTCGATCCCCGCCGCCTGCGCACTGCCGAGGGCGCGCTCGCCGGCGCGGAGGAACTCGTTCGGCGCGGAAATGTCGGCGGAGGGGGCGACGGCAATGCCCTGCGAGATTGTGATCAACAGCGTTGAGTCTGTGCGCTGCGGCAGGAACTCGCGTTCGGCAACGAGCTTCCGCAGCTTCTCGCAGACCAGCGCCGCTTGCTGCGCATTCGTCTCCGGCAGCAGCACCGCCAGCGTCGACGGGGTATACCGGCTGCCGATATCGTTGATTCTCAGCAGCGTGCGAAGCAGAGCTCCGACCTCCGACAGGAGATAGTTGCTCGTCAGGGCACCCATGCGCTCGCCGGCGCCGTCCACGTCGTCGATCTCGATGAGCAAGAGCGCGAGCGGCCGTCCGTGCCGGTTCGCGCGCTCGAACTCAAGTTTTGCGTTCGCGTCGAAGTGGTGACGCGTGTAGAGGCCGGTGAGGTCATCCGTCGCCGACAGCCGACCGATCTCGATCTCTTTGCGGGCGAGCTGGGCGTTCAACTCGTGGAGCTGGCCGCTCGTCTCGCGTTCGTTTCGCGCCTCACTGGCAATAAAGAACGTCATCACAAGCCCGGAGACGAGCGCCGGCAGGGCGATCTGGGCCAGCGTCACCGAACCGAAGCTTTCCGCGGGCGCCAGCCCGAAGAT
>JBBSDV010000272.1:0-2922 GCA_038240335.1 Dehalococcoidia bacterium | reverse complement strand
CATTCGTCGGCTGCGCGCGATCGTCAACGCGTGGGAGAAGTCACGTGACGATGGGAAGGTTGTCTGGCGCTTCACAACCGCAGCTGCACGCATCAAACTGCGCAGCCTCTACCCTTCCATTCCGTAGAATCGAGGTACTAGCCCCAGACACAAGAAACTTTACACGACCTTATACGGCGCACGACATAAACGAACCCGCGTCTCAGCTCAAGGCAGCCCGTTGACGACGACTGGTGTCGGATTGCACGGCCGACCGCTGCCGGTATCGTAGATACTCTTGCAGATCGTGTCACCGTCTGTCGCGGGTGGATGCCCGCTCTGCCCAAATTCGTTGGTTCCCCATCCGTAGGCTTTGCCATCGGCGCCGAGGGCGAGGACGAATGACCCGCCCGCGGAGATCTGAAGAAAATGGAGCGCAGGAATCGTTTGCGGCTGATCATAACAGGCCTGTGAGGTCGCATTGTGGCAGGGAGCCGCGCCGGCATCGAAGCCTTGCACAAACCCCAAACCCAGTTGCCCGGCATAGTTGTCACCCCAGCACGATGCCACGCCCGCAGCCCCGATCGCGCACGCTTCCTCACCCGTGCGCATCGAGAGCGAGCTGATGCTCGTGAGGCCCATGTCGAGCGGCGGGAAACGCCCGTTCACCTTGTCATTTTCGGGGAGATATCCCCAACACGAGACGGTCTTCGCCGTCAGTAGAGCACAAGCTCCCTGTTGGCCAGCGGCGACTTGAGCGCCTGTCACGAGGCCCTGAACTGCCGTGGGCGTGCCATTGCACTCATCCACAGGGCTACCGACGCACGGAACATCACCGTTGGTGTTTGGGGTATGCCCCGCCGCGCCGAGAGTGTTCCAACCCCAACAGTCGACTTCGCCACCCGTCTTCAACGCGCACACGGTCAACGCGTTCAGACCTACCGAAATATCGCTGATGCCGGACAGGACCTTCGTCGGCGCGGTGACATCAGGACCCGACGTATTGCCATTGCCTTGGGCACCATTGGTTTGCGTTCCCCAGCAATAAACGTCTCCCGATGCCGTGCGCGCGCACACGCTCCACAAACTCGTCGAAACCTGTACGACGCTCGATAACCCGACGACCTGAATCGGCGCCGGATGAATCCCGTTTGTATCCCCGTTGCTACCGGTGACGTGCCCCAATTGCGAGCTGTCGTTGTCGCCCCAGCACCACACATTCTGACTGCGGTCGATGGCACAGGTTACGTACCCGACCGATATGGCAGTCACGGGCGGTAAGCCAGCGACTCGCGTGGGCGTCGTCACGCACGGCTTGTTGCCGCCGTTGTATGTGGTGCAGATCTGGCTCGAGCCCAGCGTCGTCGGGTCGATGCCGACCTCGCCGAATTGGTCGTCGCCCCAGCACCAAGCTTCACCATCTGCGAGAACCACGCATGATGACGTCCAGCCGGCCGCAACCTGAATGACCGCATTTCCTCCGCACACGCCGCCATAACAGCCTCCGTCACACGTGCTGCACGGCCCCGTTTCTGCCTCCGTAGGCGCGTCGCTCATGGGCGATCCGTCCTGCGGCATCGCCACGTCGGCCGTCGCGTCGTGCCCCGCATCGTTCTGTGTGTTGCTATCGCCAACGCACTGCGAAAGTGCGGCTCCGAACAGCAGAATACCCGCACCAAAAATACGACCAAAGGGAATCGACGAAGACGCCATAACGAACAGATAAGGGAGATTTCGCCAAAATGCTGCGCAAAGGTGTTTACGATCGACCATTGGACGTAAGCGTACGAGCCTCCACGAGCGTTTACGCAACGCACTCGGCGTAAACGAACCGGTGTATACTCCGCGCCGATGAACTCCCGCGATCTCATCGCTGCGATCGAGGCTTGTTATGACGTCGAGCGTAGCTTCGTTTCGTGGCTCGAAGGCGTCCACTCCGCATTTGCGCCCATCGTGGACCACGGGCTTGGGACGTGCGCTTACCGCTATGATCTCCTTGGCCCGAGCCTCACGGCCTATGAGATGGTGGAAAAAGGCTGCGTCGTCGATGTCGCCGGCATGACTCGAGCCCTGTCGACGGTGTCAGCGGATTATGTGGCGCAAAGCTGGAAAACACTTCAGTCGGGAACCTCGAGCGAGGTGCCCGGGTTCGATGATCAGTATTTGGTGAAAGCATTTTTTCGCCCCGCCGGCGTAGGCGACTCGATCGTGATCAATGCCCTCGACGCGCAGGGTGTCGGGATTTGGGTTGGCGGGTTCATCTCGAAAAAGACCAAGCTCGCGCCTCGCGAACGCGCAGCATTGAATCACTTGTCGGCGCACGTGGTCGCAGGGTATCGCCTGCAGCGCAAGCTCTCGAGCGCGCCCGTCGCGGTGATGTCACCCGTAGGCAAGATGCTTCACGCAGAAGGAGACGCCAAGGCCGCACGGGACTCGCTCGCCCATGCGGCACGCGCCATCGATCGTGCCCGCGGAGGCTTGCGCCATCGCGATCCAGAAGGTGCGGTCGCACGCTGGCGTGGCCTCGTCTCTGCGCGGTGGAGCCTCGTCGATCAATTCGAGACAGACGGTAAACGCTATCTCGTCGCCAAAGCCAATACGGCAACAGTGCCAACCATATCAAATCTAAGCCCACGCGAGACTCAGGTTCTCGCGCACGCGGCCTTGGGCCATCATGTCAAGATGATTGCCTATGAGCTAGGCATTGCACCGTCGACCGTGCGCGTTCTCATGGGCCGAGCCGTGCGCAAACTGAAGGCGCGCTCGAAGAAAGCCGCAGTCGACAAATTCGTCCGCCTCAAGGCTTAGGAGCCCGATCGAAATTATCGGTCCCGCTTTCCGGATCGGACCGCGTAGTTCCAGTCGCCACGAAACTTCTTTCTTTCGAGTCTGACCGCGCGAAGGGCATCGCTTGAAACCTCCTTGCCGACTTCGTATTCGCGT
>JBBSDV010000271.1:0-2966 GCA_038240335.1 Dehalococcoidia bacterium | reverse complement strand
GTGAGCGCATCGATGGGCATGATGCTCGAAACAGTGTCGATGCGACTGCATGAGAAGGGCGGAGCGCACTGGAACTGCCCCGGCAAGGTGCCGGAGGAGCGGCTGCGGACGATGCGCTATGCCGGCGAAGAGAAGGTCGCCTGGACAACCGGCATCCTCATCGGCATCGGCGAGACGCGCGAAGAGCGCGTCGATTCGCTGTTCGCGATCCGCGATCTGTACGAAGAGCATCACGCGATCCAGGAAGTGATCGTGCAGAACTTTCGCGTGAAGGAAGACATCGCGATGCGCCACAAAGACGAGCCGAGCGTCTTCGAGATGCTGCGGACGATCGCGGCGGCGCGGCTGATTCTGGGCGCGGAGATGAACATCCAGGCGCCGCCGAACCTGACGCCGGATGCGCACGGCATGTACCTGCTTGCGGGCATCAACGATTGGGGCGGCATCTCGCCGGTCACGAAGGATCACATCAATCCCGAACGGCCCTGGCCGAATCTGAGCGAGTTGAAGGACACCTGCGCCGATGTTGGTTTCGAGCTGCGCGAGCGGCTTGGTCTGTACCCGGAATACGTGCGCGAAGATGCCGGTTTCACGGGCTTTATTCCGGACGAGATTCGGCCACATGTTGAACGCCTTGCCGACGGCGAAGGTCTCGTGAAACGCGAAGCAGAGCGATGGTAAGAAACAGCGGCGGCCAGCGCCGGATCTCGATTCAACGTCTCACGGAGGCAGCATGAACAATCACGAGCGGACGGTGGGCGAAGAACCGATCGCCATCGCGCGACCGCTGATCAGCGGCGATGCCGCATCGACGACGCCGTGGCGGGGCGAGCCGCTGCCCGTCGACATCGACGTTGCGCGCATCCTCGATCGCGCGCTCGCCGGCGACGACATCACTGTCGACGAAGCGGTGACGCTATTCGGCGCGTCGGGCCCGTCGCTGACGGCGATCGTCGCAACGGCGGACGCGCTGCGCCGGCGCACCGTCGGTGACGTCGTGACGTACGTGATCAACCGCAACATCAACTTCACGAACGTCTGCATCAAGCACTGTGGCTTCTGCGCCTTTAGCCGCGATCATCGCGAGGAGGAAGGCTACTTCCTGCCGATGGAGGAGGTCGTCCGCCGCACGCGCGAGGCATGGGATCTCGGCGCGCGCGAGGTCTGCGTACAGGCGGGGTTGCCGCCGAAGATGGAGGGCTCGTACTACGTCGAGCTGACGCGCGCGATAAAGCGAGAGCTGCCGGAGATGCACATCCACGGCTTCTCGCCGGAGGAAGTGCTGTACGGCGCCGTGCGCTCGCGCTGCTCGATCCCGGAATACCTGCAGGGCCTGAAGGATGCGGGCGTCGGCAGCCTGCCCGGCACGTCGGCGGAGATCCTCGATCAGGATGTGCGCGATTTGATCTCCCCCGGCCGGATCACGAAGGCACAGTGGATCGAGGTAATCACGAGCGCGCATCGCGCCGGGATCCCGACGACGTCGACGATCATGTACGGTCACGTCGAGACGCCACGGCACGTCGCGGCCCACATCGGCCTGCTACGCGAGATCCAGAAGGAGACCGGCGGCTTCACGGAGTTCGTGCCGCTGAGCTTCATCGCGTCAGAGTCGCCGATGTACAGCAAGGGTCTCGTACCGGGCATTCGTTCGGGCGCGACCGGCGCCGAAGTGATGAAGATGTACGCGGTATCGCGGATCATGCTCAATAACTGGATCCCGAATATCCAGGCGTCGTGGGTGAAAGAAGGCCCGAAGGTGGCGCAGATGGCGCTCGACGCCGGCTGCAACGACTTCATGGGGACGCTGATCAACGAAAGCATCAGCACGTCGGCGGGCGCGATCTACGGGCAGCGCATGGCACCGCGGGAAATGCGCGCACTGATCCGCGAGATGGGCCGCATCCCTGCCGAGCGCAACACGCTCTACGGCATCAAGCGCATGTTCGGGCCGGAGCAGGACGAGCACTTCGACCCGCTGGACCTCGCCGACGGCCAGGACGAACGCTTCGGGTCGTACACGAAGCTCACGCAGGCTCCGGAGTTTCGCTTTGCGGACAAGTACCGGCGCGCTCCGGTCGCATAGATCGCGGCTCCGATTGACGAAGCGTTCCCGCTGCCATTGAGGGCCAAGTTCGATTCGCGAGCGTGGCTACGCAACAAATGTTGCGTACGCGTATCAAAGACCGCGCACGGACATGACAATCGCGCAAAATATTGACGTGTCAACGTGGCCGTCCGCTTGCAGAACCGTACGACATGCCTGTCCATCCCCCATCCGGGGGTGTTCGGGGCGACCATATGGTGTGTACTACCTGAGTTCCCCGAGTACGGATTCTGTAAGGAGACAATCGATGAGGCGTATCATCCCAATAGGGACAGCATTTGGCATCTTAGTTTCGGTCATGTTTATCGCCCTCGGGGCGCGCTCGTCGAACGCGTCGACGCCCGCCGCACCGGCACTCGCGCCGACCGAAGTCTTCTTGTCGCTCGACTGCGACACGGCGACGGCGGGCATTCAATCGGGCTGCACGCAGAGTGCTGCCGGTCCGCTCGATGTTGCGGTCGTGCTGACGAACAACTCGACGGCCGACGTGTCGCTGGCCGCGTTCAATTTCGACGTGCTGGGCGACAACAAGCCGATGTTCACACCGAACGCGAACGTCGACGGCAACCGCAATGGAAACCCCGACCTGAACGATGCGGCATTCCCGAACACCTTGACGTTCAACTGCAACCTTCCGGCGCCGCAACCCGATGATGACGATATTGCCGGCGACCCGGTTGCCACGTCACGCTCGCGTTTGGTCTGTTTCACGGGCGCCAACGACGGTCCAACGGTTGCCGCGGGCACCAGCGTTGTGCTTGGTACGGTGCATTACACCGTGTCCGGAACGAGCGGAGTCGGGAACTTCTCGTTCAGCCAGGTAGCAATCAACGACAACAACTTCAACGAGGTCGGAAGC
>JBBSDV010000270.1:0-3022 GCA_038240335.1 Dehalococcoidia bacterium | reverse complement strand
CTAGTTCACCCGGCGCTCGATGCCGGCCCAGTAGCGGTCGCGGATGACGAATTTCTGGAGCTTGCCGGTGACGGTGCGCGGGAGCGACTCGACGAAATCGACGGAAGTCGGGCACTTGAAGTGGGCGAGATGCTCGCGGGTGAAGGCGAGGATGTCGTCCTCGGTGGCGGCTGTGCCTTCGCGCAGGACGATCAGCGCCTTCGGCGTCTCGCCCCACTTCTCGCTCGGCACACCGATGACGGCGCACTCGAGCACGCACGGATGCTTGTAGAGGGCGTCCTCGATCTCCGGCGACGAAATGTTCTCGCCGCCCGAGATGATCACGTCCTTCTTGCGGTCGACGATGTGGATGTTCGAGAACTCGTCCCACACCGCCAGGTCGCCGGAGTGGAAGAAGCCGCCGTGCATCGCCTTCGCCGTCTCCTCGGGCTGCAGCCAATAGCCCTTGAGTACGACGTTTGAGCGCGCGCAGACCTCACCGATGCTCTTGCCGTCCTTCGGCACGCTGTTGTCGTCATCGTCGAGCAGCTCGATCTCGGTGCCGATGACCTCGACGCCGGCGCGCGAGCGACGGGCATAGTCGTCGGCTTGCGTGTGATAGTCCGGCGTCGAGACGGTGATCATCGGCGACGTCTCCGTCAGGCCGTAGATCTCCATGAACTCCCAGCCGAGCTCCCGCTCAAGTTTTTCGACGAACGCGGCGGGCGGCGGCGCGCCAGCGATCGTGAAGCGCGGCTTGGTCGTTATGTCGTGGTTCGCCCTGTCCGGATAGTTGAGGATCGTGCTGAGGACGGCTGGCGCCATGCAGGCAAACGTTACCCCTTCGGCCTCGATCAGGCGAAAGATTTCGGGGCCCGTGGGGGCGCGCAACACGACGTGCGTCGCTCCCATCCCCGTGATCGCGAAGGGGCCGCCCCAGCCGCTCGCGTGGAACATCGGCAGGGTCCAGAGCTCGACATCCTCGTGGCGGATGCGGAGGTGGGCGATGAAGTTGTAGGCGTTGATGTAGCAGTTGCGGTGCGTCAGCATGACGCCCTTCGGCCGCGCCGTCGTGCCCGAGGTGTAGTTGATCGAGAGCACGTCGTTCTCGTCCTGGTCAATCGTGGGCGTCGCGGTCGCCGGTTGCGACGCGATCAGGGTCTCCCAGTCGGCCCATCCATCCGGCGCATCACCGCTGTCCTGCGCGACGATCCAGTGCTCGACGCTGGTGAGCTGCGGCCGGATGTGGTCGATGACGCCGGTGTATTCGTAGTCGACGAGCACTGCCTTCACACCGGCGTGGTTAATGATGTACTCGTGGTCGCTCGCGGCGAGGCGGTAGTTGAGGGGCACGATGATTGCGCCGATCTGCGTGACGGCGTAGTAGCTCTCGAGGAAGAAGTGGGAATTGGGGCTGAGGATGCAGACGCGGTCGCCCTTCTCGATGCCGAGAGCGAGGAGCGCGTGGGCGAGCTGGTTCGAACGCGCCTGGAAGTCGTGGTAGGTCAGGCGGAGGGATTTGTCGACGATCGCGGTCTTGTCGGGATACAACTTGGCAGCGCGGCGCAGGAAATCGTTGACGAGCAGCGGCACTTCCACGGCGTTCCCTCCTCAAATTGCGTCCGGCTGCTGCGATTTTACTCGCTCGGCGGCATCGCGAATAGCGGGTGGCGCGCCGCAAGCGATCGAGAACGTGTACGTTCGGTATCACGTCGTTCCTGGGCACTGCAACACCGGAAGGTGACGTCGGCGATTTTGGGGGGTTGTCAACCCGGGATAAGAAGCGCATTATACGAAAGGTGAACGCAATAACAGGTGACCGTATTCGTGCATTAGGATTCAGATGAACAGTACGAAGCACCGCAGCATTCGTCTCGATGCACCTCCTGAAGAAGGAAAGAGCGACCAGGCTCCGATGCCACCGAGGCAGCCGTCGGGGTCGTTCAGCTTCCTCACCAACTACGCGCTCGTGCTCGTGTACGTCGTGCAGCATCCCGAATCGACGGTGCGCACGATCTCGACCGGCGTCGGCATCACCGAGCGGGCGGCGCTGTCGATCCTGCGCGACCTCGACGACGAAGGCATCGTCGAACGGCAGAGGAACGGGCGTCGCAACACGTATTCGGTGAACTTCCTTCGGCTAGCGGGGCTGCGACGCGGCGGCACATCGAGCCCGCTGACGCCGCGGCTGTTCGTCGACGTTGTCACGCGCACGCTGTTTCAGATCGCGTACGAAGCCGGGACGACAGAGAGTGCGACGCCACCGGAGCCGGTCGCCGACGACGCCAGCGAGGCGCGCTCGGGCAGTTGGGGATTCTTTACGAACCACCTGCTGATCCTGCTCGCGATCGCGCGAGACAGCACGCGCACGGTACGCGAGCTCGCGATCAGCGCCGGGATCACGGAGCGCGCATCCGTCGCTATCCTCAATCAACTCGAGGACGCCAGGATCATCACCCGGTTCCGCGAGGGGCGCCGGAATTCCTATACGATCGACTTCGACGCCTTCCGCGCGTTCCCTGGCTGGTCGACGGACCGCTGGAGCATCCCCGACTCGCTGATCGAGGTCGCGACGGCCGGGGTGCGGATGCTGTCGGAGCGGCGGTAACGGACCGGGTTGGACGCGGAATCGGGTGACGAACGACGATCTGATTCGGCAAGCGACAGCGGTCATTGCGCCGCGCACGGTGGGCGGACGGCTCTTCGGCGACGTCGGGTGTGCGCTTGAAAGCGCGGCGGGCAACCTCTATCTCGGCGTTTGCATCGATACAGGTTCCGGTACCGGTTTTTGCGCCGAGCATAGCGCGATCGCGGCGATGGTTACGGCCGGAGAACTAGACATCGGCAAGATTGTCGCGGTCTGGAAGGATGAGGACGGGATTGCGCGTGTGCTTCCGCCTTGCGGCAGGTGCCGTGAGTTCATCCGCCAGATCAGCCCGAGCAATCTAGAAACCGTCGTCATTCTCGGTGCGGCCAAACAAGTGGCTTTGAAGGAATTGCTTCCCTATCACGAATGGCCGGCCTAGGTAGCAGACGCAACGCG
>JBBSDV010000269.1:0-3078 GCA_038240335.1 Dehalococcoidia bacterium | reverse complement strand
CTCCTTCGCGTACGCCACCGCAAGCGGGCCGCGAGCCGCGATCGTGCCGGCGATCGCGGATGCGCGGGCGTGAGCTGCGGTCGGCGGAGTCACTTCATTCACGAGCCCCCACGCGAGCGCCGTCGCGGCGTCGACGCTGCGGCCGAGCAGTAGCATTTCGACTGCGCGAGCGCGGCCGATCAGGCGCGCCAGCCGCTGTGTGCCGCCGGCGATGGGCAGCTGCCCGTCCGCTGTAGTGGTGATCGAGAACATCGCATCTTCGGCCGCGATGCGAATATCGCATGCCAGCAACAGTTCGAGGCCGGCATCGCTTGCGGCGCCGCTGACGACCGCGATGACCGGCTGCGGCAACAATTCCAGGCAGCGAAACGGGGAGACCGCCCTCGCGAGAAGCGGTTCTTGGTCGGCGCTCGACTCGCCGTCGAAGCCGTCTTCCGCCGTCAAGAGCACCGCGTGAACGCTTGCGTCGCCATGGAGGGCGGCGGCTACGCGATCAATGTCGTCGAATAGCTGGCGCCGGCGCGCGGCGTTTGATTCGAGGCGAATCTCGGCGATGGCGCCGTCCCGGTGCAGACTCAGTGTTTCGTAGCGCATGTCGCCGATGATATCGCAACGCCACGCGAGTCTCTCAGGGAGAGCGCAGTCTGTCATGCAGAGCCGCCAGTCTTGTCATGCAGAGCGCCAGCGAAGCATCTTGCCCGCTAACGGCGCGCATGCCGGGTGCGACAGCGCGGTCGACGCTCGTCGGCGGCAGGAGCGTCGCACACGACGTGATCGGATGCGTGCGCTGGCGATATACTCTGGGTGGAGAGGTGTCCGAGCGGTTGATGGTGCCGTTCTCGAAAAACGGTAGGTGATGAGCCTCGCGGGTTCGAATCCCGCCCTCTCCGCCACTCGGATTGTTGCGCGCCGACAACGGTGCGCCTCTTGCCTCGGCCCCCGCGCGCCGCATCGACCTCCGTCGCAGATGCGACGTGGTCCGGGCGATGCCTGAGCGCATCGCATATGCGTCAAGCCGGATTGCTACCGCTGGCGAGCGGTAGCTTTTATCTTGTCCGAAGGCTCCGCGGAGAGGTGCCGGAGTGGCCGATCGGGCACGATTGGAAATCGTGTGTGCGCGCAAGCGTACCGTGGGTTCGAATCCCACCCTCTCCGCCACCGGTACGTCCAAGGGCGGAGCCGGCCTCATCCTCCCATCTGCCGCTGTTCACGTGCCGCGGCTCCCCGCTTCCGGCACAGATTCGCTAGATTGTCCGCCGAAACGGCAGGAGATGAGGATGACGATATGAATACGGCTGAATTCCTCCAGATCACCGCGATGGTCGTGCCCGAACGCACGGCCCTCGTCGCCGGCGATACGCGCGTGACGTTCGGCGAGATGGCGGAGCGAGTCAATCGCCTCGCCAACTGGCTGCGCAGCATCGGCGCCGGGCCGGACAACCCCGTGGGCGCGATGTCGACCAACGGCGTCGAGTACGTGGAGACCTACTACGCCGCCGCCAAGGTCGGCGCGACGTTCGTGCCGCTGAACTACCGCGCGAAGCAAGACGAACTGACGTACATGATCAACACGTCGGACGTCCACGTGCTGTTCGTCGGCGAGCGCTATCTCGATCTCGTTACGGCGCTGCGGCCCACGCTAACGACGGTCAAGCACTACGCCTGCTACGAGAAAGCGGTCGCAGGTATGGACTGTTACGGCGACCTACTCGCGAAATCGCCGGAGGACGAGCCATACATCGAGGTCGACGAGAACAATCCGACGGTGCTCATTTACACCTCGGGCACGACGTCGCAGCCGAAAGGCGTCGCGCTCACCTACCTCAATCTTTCGGTGTACGTGACGAACACGATGAGCCCGGCCGACCCGTCGGAAGAGGGCGAAGTGACGCTGCTCTCGGTGCCGATGTTTCACATCGCGGGCGTGACGCCGATCATGTCGTCGGTCTGGGGCGGCCGGACGCTCGTCATCCTGCCGCAGTTCGACCCGGAGCTGTGGCTGAAGGCGGTGCAGAACGAGCACGTAACCCACAGCTTTGTCGTGCCGACGATGCTCAAGCGCATCATGGAGCATCCCGACTTCGCAACGTACGATCTCAGCTCACTGAAGCTGATCACGTACGGCGCGGCGCCGATGCCGTACGAGGTCGTCGCGAAGGCAGTCGATGTCTTCGAATGCGGCCTGATGAATGCCTACGGCCAGACCGAGAGCACGTCGACGATGACGTTCCTCGGCCCCGATGATCACAAGATCCCGAAAGAGCCGGGGCCGGAGCGCGACAAGAAGCTGCATCGCCTGCGCTCGGTCGGCCGCGGCATGGACGACATTGTGATCGCCATTATGGACGAAACGAACACCATCCTCGATGCCGGGCACGAGGGTGAAATCTGCGTCATGGGGCCGCGGATCATGAGCGAGTATCACAAGCAGGCGGCGGCGACGGCGGCAGCGGTGCAGGACGGCTGGCTGCACACCGGGGACGTCGGCTACCTCGACGACGAGGGCTATCTCTTCATCACCGGCCGCAAGAAGGACCTGATCATCCGCGGCGGCGAGAACATCTCGCCGGGCGAGATCGAAGCGACGCTCGACGAACATCCGCAGGTGGACGAATCGGCCATCATCGGCGTCCCCGACCCCGAATGGAGCGAGGTGATCAAGGCGATCATCGTGCCGAACAAGGGCGAGACGATCGATAAGCACGAACTCGTCGCCTACGTGAAGGCAAAGCTCGCGAGCTACAAGGCGCCGACATACGTCGCCTTCGTCGACGAGCTGCCTCGCAACCCGATGGGCAAGGTACTCAAGACGGAGCTCCGCAAGCGCTACGGCGAACCCCGCGACGGATAGGGTCCTAGTCGTTGTCGTTGGTGGTCGGCCGGTGGCGAAGCCGAGTGACCGCGGCGAGTCATCTCCGAGCAGCCGTGCCATCGATCGATGCGAGACCACCGCCCCTGGCTGACGCTGGAGAGTGCGAAGCCGAGGACAAGCTGCCTGAAGACCTGAGCCCTACGGATGACGCATCCGTTCGCCGCTCCGGCACGTTTGCAGCTGGCACGCGCCGACTGGCGGGCGCT
>JBBSDV010000268.1:0-3097 GCA_038240335.1 Dehalococcoidia bacterium | reverse complement strand
ATGTTTCGAGTCGCGCGCGACGCTAGCTTCGCTCTTGACAACGCCGAAAAAAAAAGCATGATTCGCACACCGGCGAGAAGGTATGTGGCGCGAGGATGTCTATGAAGCACGCTTGGAGCCGCCTCAAGTCCGCACGCGGTCTTGCCGTCTACGCCGCGCTTGGCGCATTCGCGGTATTCGCGATGGCCGCGCCGATCTGCGGCTCGCCGACACCGCAGCCCACGCCCATCGCGACCACGCCGACCGCCGCCGAGACAGCGCCGGCCGCGAGCGGCATCGATGTGACAGCAACGGCCGTGGCACGTCTCAACACAATCAATGCGAAGTTGGTCGCCCATGGAGAACCCACGGTCGCGGCGGTCGATGATCCCAGTGCGCCCATCGGTGTACCGGAACCCGCTGCCCCTGCTGGTGCTCCGAGCCCGAACACAACGCCGCGCCCGCCATCATGTGGAGGAGGAGCAATCACGGGCGGAGAGGAGATCGTCGCCGCATACGGGGAGGTGAGTGGCTGCGGCGTGTATGATTCGCAACTTATATTCATCACGGTGGGGGCGGCCGATAACGCTGGGGGAATCGCGACATTCCAATGCGCCCAGGACGATGACGATTGCCTCCACGCGCGTGCGCCGCGAACCGCGGGAGCATGGACGTTTTTCCCAGATCCCGGTCCCGGCGGCGGCAAAATTCTCGCGTTCGTGCCGCCGGATCGGCTCGTGATCAGCGGGAATTTCAGCTGCTTCAATCTGACGACGCACCGCTACATCGCGAGTTCGACATGCCAATAATTCAGCAACACGCTGGGCGCTTCAGACTGATGTTATGCGCGCTCGCCGTTGCACTTCTTGGCATAGTTGCTTCCCCAGTTTCGCTTGGCGCGGCGCAGTCGCCGTTCCCAGATCAGTTCATGAGAGACGTGAACATGGGCAGCGCTGCGCCTGACGACGGAGCAAGCGTATACGTCGTGGAAGGCGTTTATGTGGCGCGAGGATCCCTATGAAGCACGTTTGTAGCCGCCTCAAGTACGCACGCGGTCTTGCCGTCTACGCCGCGCTTGGCGCATTCGCGGTATTCGCGATGGCCGCGCCGATCTGCGGCTCGCCGACACCGCAGCCCACGCCGGTGCCGGCCACCACGCCGATCGCCGTCGACGCCGCGCCCGCGACGAGCAGCGCTGACGCAACGGCAACCGCAGCGTTCGATGCACACAACCAGAAACTGGCGAATGTTCATCAACCGACGCTCGCGCGGGGAATCGACCCACTTCGTCCGTACGCCGACATCACCTATCCACCCGAGAACACAGCGACGCCCGGCGCAAGCCCGACGCCGGCCACGCCGTCTTGCGGCGCGACGATCGCCGGCTGGCCGGAGATTCTCGTTCAGTATGGGGGGTTCTACAAGGGCAATCGTTGCGGCGTGCACGGCAGCCAACTCTTCATCACAACAGCTGGGGCGACGTACGGTGCCCCGGGTGCGTTTGCCACGTATCAGTGTCAGCCGGCGGACGCGACCTGCCTGCGAGGAGATGCTCCGTCGGCTCCCGACGCACAATGGTCCGTTTATCCGGCACCGTTTAATGCGGGTGTCCAAATTTTGGACACGTCCCCGGCCGATCCGAATATTGTGCTCGTCCCCCATCAGTACTGCTTTAACTTCGCCACGCATACCTACCTGCTTCCGGGCTGCTTCCCCGGTTAAAGGCGCAAGCCCAGCAAGGAGACGTCATGCAGAGCCGTGCACTATGGATCGGTCTCGTTGTCGTGCTATTCGCACTGACACAAGTTCCGACGCCACGGGCGTCAGCGCAAGACCCGTTTCCCGATTCGTTCATGCGAAATGCGGCGCCTGGCTCTTCGCCACCTAATGACGGCGGCTCAGTTCTCGTGGTAGAGGGTCAGGGTGCCGGAATTGGCGGGTGCCCCTACGACTTAAACACGATTGCCTACATCACGATTAGCAACATCAATGCCGGACGCCCGACGGTCACCGAGATTAGCGTGCAGGGACCAGGCAACTGCCCGGGTACGGTTCAGGATTGGAAGAACGTTGTACTGGAGTTAGTAACGAACGTTGAGAATAGTGCACCAAATGCTGGCACATGGTGGGGCGGCGTAATGCTAGATGAAGAATCCGAAACGGGCTTCGGATGGTCATCGCCAAGCGAAGCCGCGGCATGGTACGAGGATCTGAACGCTGCGGTGCAAACGTTGATGGACAACACTAGGGGAATCAGTCGGTACTACACGGAAAGCTTCACTGGCATCGGCGACTGGGACATCGATACCTTTCAATCCGTCACTCGCAGTTCAATTGCCGCGCCGCAAATCGCGAATAGCAACATGGTTTCGCTGACCAACCAGCTACGTCAGCGCACCGGAGTGCCGGTCTTGGTGACGTAGGGGCTCGGCGAGGACTACGGCTACCATTCGCTCTATACGCCTGAGTTCCTGATTACTGGGCCACCGTATACAGAATGGGGTCTGCGGCTGTCGAACTGCTTCATTGGCACTATATGCGACGACTGGGACGGGGACAGCATCGTCAACAGCAGCGACAACTGTCTTTCCGTCGGCAACGCCAGCCAGCGGAACACCGACGGCAACAATCGCGCGCTCGGATTGGGTGGGCCGGATCTACTCGGCGATGCTTGCGACGACGACGACGATGGCGACGGGTACACCGACGCGAACGAGCAGGCGCGCGGGAAAGCCTCGCTCGCGTACTGCGCGATCATGCGCGCCGATATACCGAATCCGGGGACGGGCCTCAGCGACGGCGTCGTCGGTGCGGCCGACCTGTCGTTCGCGGCCGCCCGCTTCAATCAACACGGCCGGCGCGAAGACCAGAATGGCGACGACGTCGTGAACTCCGCCGACCTGGCGCGAATGGCCACGCCGCCGATCTTCGGGCATCGCATCACCGAATGTCCGTGAGACACTAGCCGCCGACTTCAATCGCCGTCGCCGGCGATCACCAGCTGCCGCGGAAACTCGTGCAGCGATGCGATGACGAGCGCGACGCCGGGCATCGGCGGCGCGGCGGTGGCCGTCGCCCGCACCTGCACGACGTGCGTGCCCGCCGCCAGCGCCGATGT
>JBBSDV010000267.1:0-3143 GCA_038240335.1 Dehalococcoidia bacterium | reverse complement strand
GGCGCGATGAACGTCGGCGGCTTCGGTGTCATGATGTTCGGCCCGACGCTGATCGTGCACGGCACGGACGACCAGAAGAAGGAGCACCTGCCGGGCATCCTCGACGGCTCCGTGCAGTGGTGCCAGGGGTGGTCCGAGCCGAACGCCGGCTCCGACGTGGCCTCGGTGCAGACGCGGGCGATCCGAGACGGCGACGACTACGTGATCAACGGACAGAAGATCTGGACGACGGGCGCGCAGCACGCGGACATGATGTACATGCTCGCGCGCACCGATCCGGACGCCCCGAAGCACCGCGGTATCAGCTACTTCATGCTCGACATGAAGGCGCCGGGCGTCACAGTGCGTCCGCTGATGACGATGGCGGGCAGCGCAATCTTCAACGAGGTGTTCTTCGAGAATGTGCGCGTCCCGGCGCGCAACCGGCTGGGCGAGGAGAACCGCGGCTGGTACATCGGCACGACGACGCTCGACTTCGAGCGCTCGTCGATCGGCTCCGCCGTCGGCATCCGCAAGCAGCTCGAGGGGATCATCCGTTTTGCGAAGGAGCACCCGGAGCTGTCCGTTGGTTCCGGCAAGCACTCGACACAGTTGGCGCTCGCGGATCGCTGGATCGAGTCGCTGGTGGCGAAGATGATGTCGTATCGCGTCGTCAGTATGCAGAACGCGGGGTTGATCCCGAACCACGAGTCGTCGATGTGCAAGCTCTTCACATCGGAGATGGGCCAGAAGATCGCCGCGCTCGGGCTGAAGCTCACCGGCATGTACGGCACGGTGCTCGGCGGCAGCGACCAGTATGCGGTCGCCGGACGCTTCGGCGTCGGCTACCTGGCGGCAGTGTCATCGACGATCGCCGGCGGCACGTCGGAGATCCAGCGCAACATCATGGCCCAGCGCGGCCTCGGCCTGCCGCGCGATTAGCGGCGGCGACGGGCGGAGACGAGCGATGCCCGAACCGAAGCAGCCGTCGCGCGAGGATCTGTGGACGGCGATGCGGCGTGACTCGCAGGGGATGCGTGACCTGCGGCAGTACCTGGACGAAGTCAAAGACCTCGATGACGCCGCCTTCGCCGAGGCGACGGAAGGCTCCGACCGGGCCGAGATGATGGAACTGCTCGCTCAGCTCAACAAGATGCTGGCGGAGCTCGACAAGCTGACGGCGCAGTTGCATCCGGATGTGAACTGAGGGAGTCCCTCACCTCTCCACGGCGAGCAGGCCGCGCCTGCGGCGCTGCCCTCTCCCTCAAGGGAAGACGGCGAACCGGCGCCTCGCGGTGGTAGTGCCGAATCCGTTCCGCGCCCGGCCCTTACTTTCGCGTCGGGCCAGTGCCGCGGGGGAAGGGAAGAGCGCCGCCTCCGACATGAGGACGGCGCGCGCGCGTTCACCAGGATCGGAAGTTCAGGTTAGTTGCTTCGTCGCCGCGACAGCACAGGGAATGCAATCGCTCCGATCCCCATGAGACCGAATGCGACGGCGATCGCGAGCGTCCACGAGCGATCTCCACCTCGGACGATAGTTGCGCCAGTGGCGGGCAGGCGCGGAGGCGCAACGTTGTCGCCGCCGCTTTCGGGCCCGGCGATCCTCTCTTGGCCGATGTTCGTGATGGTGAAGTCAATACCTTTGACCGATTGTGCCTGCTTGATCGTGACGCGCTGGATCACAGGCAGTCCGATGACGGCGAGTTCGGCCGACTGGGCGTCCGGGGCGACTTCGAGATTGCGGTTCTTATCCGCAGGGAGTCGATCCGGCGGGAAGTAGCCAATGAAATACTCTCCGTCCGTCAGCCCCTGGATCGCGTAGGTTCCGTTCTTGTCCGTCTGAACCGTGCTCCCCCCGTTCGGGTTGCCGTTGGGTCGCCACTCGACGGGACGATTCACTACGGGTGAGCCGTCCGTGTAGGTGATCGTCCCGGTGATCGCCGCGGTACCACCGAAGCCGGGCTTGTCCTGCGCAGTCGCTACACTCGCGCCCAAACCCGATGCAAAAGCGAACGCGAGACTTAGCG
Organism: Dehalococcoidia bacterium; assembly: GCA_038240335.1. Classification (GTDB taxonomy): domain Bacteria; phylum Chloroflexota; class Dehalococcoidia; order DSTF01; family JACRBR01; genus JBBSDV01. The sequence goes on along the minus strand of JBBSDV010000267.1, from coordinate 1,137 downwards.
CCGCCAATTTTCTGAAAAACATCACATTTCCTCCATTAAACCGTCTCAACTCAATCGCTCTGAATAGACCCGCTATCAGAAGTGATTGCGTATGGCGTCGCGTTCGTAGTTGTTCATCTCTAGCATTGATGCACCGGCATTCATGAGTGCGCCGTGACCGTCCCCGTTTGGATGCGCGAGCTGAGCGACATGGCTCATCTCGTGCTCGAGCGTTAGGTATTGAAAACGGATGCCCTGTCCGTTTGTGTTTAGGCGACAACTACTGCAGTTTCCGATTCTGTTCGGCCAAATGCACAGTTTCTGTTGAACCGTGTGCCAGTCGCTGCCTGAGCCGTAGAATGTCTGAGCGTACACTTTTCCCCACGCAGTGCTCGACGAGCAGGCTAGGAACCCGTAGTAGAAGTTAAGTACGTTCTCGTCACTGGAACCGGCCTCGACGATCCAAACGTCGGGAGTTTGTGCATCACCCGGTACGTTGTCCACGTAGAATGGGTCACCGAGTGTGTACGTCGAAACATTGTTGCTAATGTTACCCCGAGCGTTAGTGAAGTCCGTCAACATATAACTGTAGTTATTGCGTAAGGTATTCATGAGCTGGACGCGAATCGAACGATTGTGTCCGAAAATACTTGCGTAACCTTCACTTTGCGTTGCCCCGGCAAGCGGCGCGTGAGCGTAGGCCGTACCGACATTAAGAAGACCGACACTTCCGATAACGAGGGCCAGCAACAGCATTGCGGCTTCGGTACGAGGAATTTTTTATTGTCATTGTCTCCGCCTCCCGACGAGTACCTCTCCTAATGATGAGTTTATTCTAATGCCGTAATCCGCCTTGTCAAGCCCCCAAAATCGCTGAGAGCGCGAATATTGTGGATGAAGTGCGACCGTCTCAGAATGGGATGGAGAAAAGGCCGGCCACGTGATTAGCGTCGTACCGGCCTCACCAAATCGAAGGTTAGGGACGACCAGAGTTGGTCGCTCGTCGTGCGCGCAAGGACCATCTGTCGTGCACAAGGACCATCTAACGTGCCCGAGAAACATACGGGCGCGATCGGGAGAATCGACGTTTGGAGACCGTCGCGCGGCGTACTACCGGCGCTGTTGGGCCGCCGTATCCCCCGACGTGACGGGGAGGGT
>JBBSDV010000266.1:0-3144 GCA_038240335.1 Dehalococcoidia bacterium | reverse complement strand
TGTCTGAGTAGGATCAGCCAGTCCCGCGAAGAGGCACCCGCCGCGCACCTAGTGAACGAATCCTCTGGTCGTGAACGAAAGCTTCGGTCTCCAGTTCGGCCCAGGAGGAGCGTCCGCGAATCTGATGGTGGGCCCTCAGGGACTCGAACCCTGGACCGACGGATTAAAAGTCCGCTGCTCTACCGACTGAGCTAAGGGCCCGCCGCTCGCAGTGTAATCGCTGCCATCATCTGGCAGCGAACGTCCAGGCGCACGCACGCTTCGAAGCGGGAGATGCCACTGCCGAACCCTGCCGCGTGAACGACGACGGAAGGGCGTGGGCAAGATGTGCGCCAAACGCAGAGAGCGGGTGCCGCGCATTGCGACACCCGCCTCCTCCAACCGATATTACGGCGCCTGCTACGGCGCGGCGGTCCTCGTGGCCGCGGGCTGCGACGACGCCGGCGTCGTGTTCACGACCGTAGCTGTCGCCGTTGGCGTGGCTTCTGGCGCCAGTTCGATGCTGTCGAGGATGTATAGCGGGATGTTTGCCGCGTCGCCGTACGCCGAGCGCAGCAGGTCCCGGTCGGCGATGAATACGCCGTTCCCCTTAGTGATGCGCATCTGCACTTCGTCCACCTTGCCGTTGCGGTTGACGAGCCAGTACATATCGCCATTGAGCGTGTTGATCACGACGAGCGATGAGTTCCCCGCGCTCGGCGCATCGATGGCGCTCGCGAACTTCAGCAATGTCGGCAACCCGTTGCCCTCTGTGACGCCGCCGCTGACAAGGCTCCATCCCTCCTCCGGCCCGGGCACGAGGACGCTCAGACTGCCGGCTACGACGTGGTAGAGGCGCACGTTGTTGCGTGTCTCGAATGGCGTCGCGTCGATAATGATGCCGCTTGGCGTCGCCGTCGGCGCCGGCGTTTCGGTGGCGACGGTCGCCGTCTCGCCCTCGGCGGGGGTCGTCGAGGCTTCCGGCGTCGTCGTCGACTCTGCAAGTGTGGTGGGCGTCGACAACGGATGCGTCGGCGTCAGCTGCACGTGCGGTGTCACCACCGCCGGCTGCCGTGCCGGGTCCTGGAAAATCAGCTTCGTCGAGACGTCGACACCGGAGTTCGAGACATCGACCGCGTGCACGAGCTTGTCGGTCGCCTCCGGCGCAACCTGCGGCGCGGCTTCGGCGAGCGCTTGCTTCTGCGTCTCGGCGAGCGACTGCAGGCGGGCGACGTCGTCCGACTGCCAGCCGCCGGCAGCGGCGTCCTCGACGAGCGGCTGTGTTTGCTCGACAAGGCGATCGAGGACGTCGGGGCCGATCACCTTGCCCTGCTTCGTCAGCTCCTTGATCTCGTGGACGCGTTCCTGGGCGTTATCGAGCTTGATGTCGCGCTTGGCGCCGTCACTGAAGGCGATGGCTACCCGCACGCGCTCCGTCTGCAGCTTCACGGGATACTGCCAGTCTCCGGGCAATGCGCTGCTCGCAGAAGCCACGGTGTAGGTCGAGAACGAGAGGAGGAGCACCACGGCGGCCATGCCGCTGGCGAGGGCCCGGGCAGGCGAGCCAAAGATCGGCAGCCGTCGCTGCTTGCGTGCCCGTGCGCCGAGGTTCGCGCGCTGGGCGGCAAGTAAGAACCGGAGCCGCGCCGAGGCGAAGAACGCCGGTTCCGGGTCCGTATCGAGCGCCTCCTGCAGACGCTGGCCGGTGGCGATGAGGAATCGCTCGCGCGCCGCCGCCGCGAACTCACGTCGCGGTGCGACATCGAACGCCCGGCTGAGCATCGCCGCAGCCTCGAGGTGCGGGCGCAACTCGGCCGCGTGCTCCGGATTGCGCCGAAGACACTCATCGACGCTCCAGCGGCCCTCCGTGAGGGCCTCCAGGCAGTCGTTCAGCCGTGATTCGAACTCCGTCATCCGTTCCTCATCTGCGGAACTGCCGGCACCCCGTTTGTGTGGGGGATGAGCAGCTTTTGCAGCTTGCCGACAGCCTTATGCTGCAGCGCCTTCACATTTCCCTCGCGCTTGCCCAGCGCCTTCGCCGTATCCGCGATCGACAGTCCGACCGCGAACCGCAGTTCGATCACCTCGCGCTGTGCGTCCGGCAAGAGCGCCGTCGCGCGGCGAACTTCTTCGATCGTGATTTGCTCCTCGACCGCGAGCGCCATATCGGGCTTCGCATCCGCCAGATCCTCGGGGATTTCCGCCGTGGTGCCGCCGCGCTGGGCCGCCCGCCGGAAGTGCGAAGCGACGACGTTGTGAGCGATCCGGAACATCCAGGACGAGAACGGCACGTCGCGCCAGCGAAAGTCGCTGATCGCGCCCAGCATCTTGAGGAAGACTTCCTCCGTCAGGTCCTCGGCTTCGGCCGTATTGCCGCAACGCGCCACCGTGTAGCGGTAGATGCGCGGCATATACCAGTCGTAGATATCGGCGAGCGCCGCCTGATCTCCCGAGCGGGCGCGGTCGACGGTTGCCCGTTCCAGATCGGGGGCGATCGCTTGAAATGACGGGTAATCCAACGCCCGGAACCTCGTATCTGAACCCGCTGTCCCGATCATGGTACTTGTTGGATTTCGATGTCGTCCACGGCATAGTCCTGTACATGTACCCGTATAACGCCCGAATAGTGGGAAAGGTTAACGGTTGTTTCAGCTTCCTGCGTGCGGGGCAAACCGTCCATTGGCCTCGCCGATGGCGCGATCCGATGCCGAGAGCCGTTATGTCTCATTGCGTTATCAGTGCCGTCGCGGGATTGATCTAGGATCCGATGCCGATGCCTCGGTATGATCGATGGTGCGGCGAAGGAGGCCGGGCTTCGCCGGATATCCAGCCCGGAACTGGTAGAATCTCCGCCGTGAACTGTTATTCCTGCGAGCACGACGCGATCAACGCCTGCAAGCGCTGTGCGAAGCCGTACTGCGACGACCACGGCAGCGCGACGTACTGCGCGCAGTGCCTTCATCCCGCCAGCGCGCTCCCGTCGTTCAATCTCTACCGCGGCGCTTTGCTCGTGATGCTCGTCGGCACGGCCGTGGCCGTCTTCTTGATCCTGCGGCCGCCTGGCGAGACGCGCGGCGCGATTCAGGTCGTCGTCGGCAAATCGACGGCAACCGTGACGCCGGCCAACGGCACACAACAAGCGACGATCGCCGCAGAGACCCCATC
>JBBSDV010000265.1:0-3172 GCA_038240335.1 Dehalococcoidia bacterium | reverse complement strand
GCGCACATCTATCGGCACGGGATCGTCGAAGATCCGCGTGTTGAGCACGATCCGCAGCGCAGCATCGCCGCGAGCGAGTGACGCGATGCCGCGAAGCACCACCTCGTCGGCGAGGATGACGCCCCGCATCAAGCTGCCCCACGGCAGCGTCACGAAGACCTCGTCCGCGGGGCCACATAGCTCGCTCGGCAGCTGCTCGATGCTCGCCACCGCGTACAGCACGTTCGCAAGTCCACCGCGCTCCGGCTTTTTCGCCGCTCGTGCCGAGAACTCCCGCATGTTCTCCCGCACCGGATCGATCGCGATGACGAATCGTTCCGGATGCGCCGCCGCATAGCGATACGCCCAGGCGCCGTCGCCCACACCCAGGTCGACGCTCACACGCCCACCGTGCGGAGCCAGCACGACCGCGAGCCGCGCCGGGTCGAGCATCTCGATCTTCTTGCCGCGAACGACGGTGAGTGGCATAGCCGACATGATGCGGGAGAACGCGCGTTGGCGACATCGCGACGGCATGTTAGCGTGGCGAGATGGATCACCGTCACGAGAGTGGTTGCGATGAGCGCCATGGTGCGCGTCAGCGGTGCAGTGTGAGTCCGCCCGACGCATCACCTCCGGTTCAAGATGGCCCGTCCGTCGCGTCGCGATCTGACCAAAACTCGGATCGAATAAGCACGCGCACGCTCCGCCGAGTCTTGCTCGCCACGCTCGCTGCTGAGGTGGCATGGACGGCACTCTGGATACCGGTCGCGGCGTGGACGTTCACCCGACCATGTGGCGGTTTCTCATCAGAAAGCTGCCTGGCGAGCTCTCTCTGGCCGGTCTTTGTGTGGCTCATCGCGCAGGTCGTTCTTATTCCGGCCGCAGTCGTATCGGCCGTGACGCTGCTGGTCGAGCTCGTCCATTCGAAGCTCAATCTTCCCGATGTGCGATAGCGCAATACAGAATGCATTGCATCCAACGATTGGTGCCCAGAATGCTCGACGTCACAATCAACAATCTGTGCTCATCTCTGGCCATCTGTGGATCGTCCCCCGCCATTCCTTCGCCCTCCACCCTCCACTTCTGCCAGTCCGGGCGTCCCCGTAGAATCTGCGATAGCGACAGCGTGCAGAAGCACAGCGCCGGCAGAGGAGAGCAGCACGATGAAACTTGGATTTTCCGCGGGCTACTGGAGCAGCGGGCCGCCCGCCGGAATCGAGGACTCGATCCGCGCCGCCGAAGATCTCGGCTTCGATTCCATGTGGACGGCCGAGGCCTACGGCTCCGATGCGCTGACGCCGCTCGCATGGTGGGGCGCGAAGACATCGCGCATCAAGCTCGGGACGGCGATTGCCCAGATCTCGGCGCGCACACCCGCCGCGACCGCGATGGCCGCGATGACCCTCGATCATCTCTCGGGCGGACGTTTCATCCTCGGCATCGGCGCATCCGGGCCGCAGGTCGTCGAGGGTTGGTACGGCCAGCCGTATCCGCGGCCGCTCGAGCGCACACGCGAGTACATCGAGATCATCCGCCGCATCTTCGCGCGCGAAGAGCCTGTCGCGTTCTCTGGCCACCACTACAAGCTGCCGAACCCGGACGGCTCCGGTCTCGGCAAGCCGCTGAAGTCGACCATCCACCCGCTCCGCACCGACATCCCGATCTTTCTCGGCGCCGAGGGTCCGAAGAACGTCGCCATGGCGGCCGAAATCGCCGACGGCTGGCTGCCGATTTTCTTCTCGCCGAAGAGCGACGCCTTCTACCGAAAGGCGCTGGCCGAAGGCTTCGCGCGGCCGAACGCGCATTGCACTGCGGAGACGTTCGAGTGCCCGACGAGCGTGCCGATCATCCTCAACGACGACATCGACGCCGCAGCCGACATGGTGCGCCCGATGCTCGCGCTCTACATCGGTGGCATGGGTGCGCGCGGCGCAAACTTCCATTTCGAGGTCTTCGCGCGCATGGGCTACGAGGAGACCTGCATCCGTATCCAGGACCTCTACCTCGCCGGCAAGAAGCGCGAGGCGATGGCGGCGATCCCGCTCTCGCTCGTCGAGGACACCGCCTTGATCGGCCCCATCGACAAGATCCGCGACGATCTGGCGAAGTGGAAAGAGACGCTGATCACCACCATCCTCGTCGGCGGCCCCCCGCAGTTTCTCGAGATGGCCGCGAAGGCGATTCTCTAGTCGAATGCTTCGCATCGTCGCGTTCGAGTGCGACGTGCGTAATACGGAGCGGCATGCAGGTCGAACACCGACAAGCGGGAGTGCAGGGAGCGCAGCGCTCTCTGCCGGGGGGTCTGGGTGGTGCCCCCCCAGAAATTACTTCTTTCTCAAATGAGCATCCGGGTACGCGCAAGCGGACACGGCGGACGGCCGACCGAGTCCGGATGGCAATACGAGCGGGGCGTGCGACGAGCCCGATTCGCCCGCACGCCAAAACTAAGAAGCGAGAAGCGCGACAATAAGTCATCATCGCCAGCAGAGGATCAACGCCCATGCCCGAACCATTCGACATCGCGGCGTTCCAGTCCCAGCTAGTGACCACAGCACTCGGACGCGATCTCCGCTTCCACCCGACCGTCGGCTCGACGATGGATCTCGCGCGCGCAGCCGCCCACAACGGCGCCGCCGAAGGCACCCTCGTCGTCGCTGACGAGCAGACCGCCGGCCGCGGCCGTCTCGACCGCACATGGGTGAACCCGCCCGCCGTCAACCTCGCATCGACGCTGATCCTGCGCCCCGATCGCGCCGTCATCCGCGAGCTCGCCATGATTACGCCGCTCGCCATCCTCCGCGCCATCGAGGCGGCCACCGGTCTCCGCACCGACATCAAGTGGCCGAACGACGTGCAGGTCGACGGCAAGAAGCTCGCCGGCATCCTCATCGAGACCGACCTCGGCGACGAGCGCAACGAGTTCGTCCTCGTCGGTGCCGGCGTCAACGTCAACCTCGACGTCGCGCCATATTCCGAGTTTGCCGGCATCGCGACCAGCATCGCCGCCGAGATCGGCCGCGACGCCAGCCGCGAATCCATCCTTGCGGCATACCTCATGCACTTCGAACAGCTCTACGCAAAGGCCACAGCCGGCGAGTCGGCGCGAACCGCCTGGCGCGCCCGGCTCGTCACCCTCGGCCGCGACGTGCAGGCATCGTGGCCGGGCGGCACCGCAACCGGCATCGCCGAG
>JBBSDV010000264.1:0-3198 GCA_038240335.1 Dehalococcoidia bacterium | reverse complement strand
GAGCGGCGCGTCGGCGAGGACGTAAGCGTCATACCGGGTTCCGATAGGCATGCCGGGAGCCGCTCGGCACCGTCCGCCGGTCGAACGTACGATGCGGGCGTCACTGAAGGCCGACCGGCGCGGCGAGGATTCTCATCGACACGTATGCCAGGCCTCCGCGGCGAGGCCCGGCTATTTCGTGCTAGACCGGGACTGCCTCGAGGACGTGACTGTTGGCCGATGCCGGGATGGCGCGTTCGAGGCGGAAGCGACCCGCAGTAAGAAGCGCGATCCACTCTTGTTCGGTTCGTTCCCGCCCACCGGCGGACACGAGCATCATCAGATCGAGAAACTTCGCGAGCGCATCCTCGTTCGGCGGCCCGATGACCGCGTCGATGACCAGTAGTCGCGCGTCGGCATCCATCGCCTCATGGCAGCGATGCAGGATGCGGACGCAGTCCTCGTCGGGCCAGTCATGCAAGATTCGGCGGAGGATGTACGCGTCTGCGCCCTGCGGCACGCGGTCGAAGAAACTGCCGCTCTGAATGTCGACGCGATCGGCCACGCCCGAGGTGTCAAGCACTGGGGGAGCTCCCGCCACGACCTGCGGCTGGTCGAACAAGATGCCGGTAAGGCCGGGGTGCTCCGCCAACACCGCCGCGAGCATCGCGCCGGTGCCTCCCGCGATATCTGCGACGACCCGATGCCGTCCGAAGTCGTAGGCGGCGATCTCCAGCGATGCGGTGGACCGCGACAACGTCCTCATCGCTGCGTCAAAAATCTCACCGTCTTCGGGATGCTGCTGCCGGTGCGTCCAGACGTCCATCCCGAGGGCGTGCCGCGCTGCGTTCTCGCCCGTCCGCACGCTGTGAGCGAGGTCGCCCCAGGCTCTCCATTCGTAGTCACCGCCAAACATCCGGGCGGCCGGGGCGAGCGACATCGGGTGATCAACGCGCAAGTATTCGGCCATCGGCGTCAACGAAAACGTACGATCGTTGCCCTCGAGAAAGACACCGATGGATGAAAGTGCGCGCAGCAGCCGGTACAGAGTCGGCGCATGCGTCCCCGTGCGGGCCGCGAGATCGCCGGCCGTCATGGGCTTTTCGGCCAACAAGTCCGCAATCCCGAGATCGGCTGCCACGGTCAATGCGCGCGATCGTTGATAGGCCCGGGTGATCGAGAACAGTTGTATGAATTCAGGTGTGAGATCGGCCATCGTCCGCTCTTTCATCGCATCGCCGACATCGGCGAAGCCTGCTTATTCTTCGACGCGTGCGGCGAGCCTAGCACGGCGATCGTCGTGAGCGAAGACGGCGCACGAAGCTACGACGGCATGAGATAGGCGGCGACGACGATGAAGTGGATGAGACTGCCGGCGACGACGAGCAGGTGGAAGACCTCGTGGAAGCCGAAGACGCGGGGAAACGGATTCGGCCGCCTCGCGCCGTAGATCAAGGCGCCGCCGGAATACAGCAGGCCACCGACGATGAGCAGGACGAGCGCGGTTGCCGACATCGCCGGGATCACCTGCGTCGCGGGGATGATGCCGATCCAGCCGAGGCCGATGTAGAGGCCAACACCGAGCCAGCGCGGCGCATCGGGCCGGAGCACCTTGAGGAGCACGCCGGCGGCGGCGAGCGTCCACACGGCGGCAAGCATCGGAATGCCCCACTGGTAGTCGAGCACGATCAGGAAAAACGGCGTGTACGTGCCCGCAATGAGGACGAAGATCATTGAATGATCGATGCGCTTCATTACGCGGCGCAGCCGGTGCGGCCACGGCACCAGGTGGTAGCTGGCGCTCGATGCATATAGCAGGAGCATGCTCGTCGCGTAGATCGACGCGCCGACGTAACGCCGGGGCGAGTCGGCGATGAGCAGCAGCAAGACCAGGCCGAATGGGGCGAGCAGCGCGGCGGCTAGATGCAACGTGCCACGCAAGATCGGTCGTGGTTCCGAACCGTAGGCGTTGCTCGGCGCAGACTTCATCGTCGCTTCGCTTACTCCGGCGCCGGCCCCGGAGCGCCCTTGCCGTCACGCGGCGTTGCCGGCTCTGATGGTCGCAGGAAGGACTGGATGATCGTATCGGGCCGCAGGTTGAGGAGCGCCTCGGACCACTGTGTGTAACGGCGGAAGGCATCGCTGCCCATGCGCATCATCTCGACCTGGTAGCGCATCGACTCGGATCGGCCGCCGAGGAACTCGCCGAGCGCGAGCATCGCCTTGCTTTCGCTTTCCCAGACCTTCTGGTACTTCTCGGCGAACGAGATCATCTCCTCGCTGACATCGAAGAGGTCGCTCATGCGGGGGAGGCCGGGGCGGCGCTGCGGGCGCGCCGGGCGTTCGCGTGCTTCAGTCATGGTGTTCCTTCGTGATGATGGTCGCCGGCTCCGTGATCCAGTGTAGTTCCTGCTGAGGCGTGTTCGCACGGCCTCGCTTGCCGCCAGCGCTAGTCTGTCGTTACCACAGCGCGCTGCTTCGCGCGGACGATCGCCGGAGTTATCCGGTTCCTCGCTATTCGCCGTGTCCGCTCGCGCGTACCCGGATACATCGTTTGAAAATAAGAAAGTTTCGGGGACAACCCGAACCCCGGCAGAGCGCCGCGCCATCTGCGCTTCCGCATTCACGCGAGCGGCGATGCCCATCGCCGGTGGGCGATCACTCGGCGGCGACTTGCGTCCCTCCGCACTTCCGCTTCACTTGACCGGCCGCACGACGTGCGTATCACGCCTAATCGGCGGCGGCTTCGGGCAACGACTCGTCGCCGACGGCTTCGCTGCGGATGGTGGCGATGAAGGGCAGGTTGCGGAAGCGCTGGCGATAGTCGAGCCCGTAGCCGACGACGAACTCGTCCGGGATCTCGAAACCGACGTACCGGATCGGCGTCTCGGCGAGGCGGCGCGCGCGTTTGTCGAGCAGAGCGCAGACCTCCAGCGTCGCGGGCTCCCGGGTACTGAGCTGGCGCATCAGGTGACGCAACGTCATCCCTGTGTCGATGATGTCCTCGACGATGAGGACATCGCGTCCTTCGATGTTCTCCGTCAGATCCTGGACGATACGCACGGCGCCGGACCGATCATCCTCGTACGACGAGATGGTCATGAAGTCGATGCTGAGCTGAAGCGCGATGTGGCGCATCAGGTCGGCCATGAAGCAGGTCACGCCCTTGAGGACACCGACGAGCAGCAGCTCGCGGCCGGCATAGTCGTGCGTGATCTC
>JBBSDV010000263.1:0-3199 GCA_038240335.1 Dehalococcoidia bacterium | reverse complement strand
TACGTCGCGTCATAGGCATCGCCCGACGTCGTACGGCTCGCTAGCCAGCGGTTCGCTGCACTTCGTTCTTCAGGTCGTTCAGTCATGCTGGGCGTTCACAGTCCACAGTTCGCCTCGGGGCCGCAGGCAACGACGACCAATAACGAATCACCAGTCACCGCCCAACTAATCTGGCAATGCGTTTGTCGAACGACACCAGGTACAGCTCGCCATCATTGTCTTGCGCGAACGACGTCAGTCTCAGGTCGCTATCAACGAGCAACACCGGCGCGCTGTCGGCGCTGCTCGCCTCAAACGCCCAGATCTTGCCCGAGCAGTAGTCGCCGTACACATACCATCCAACGAGCTCCGGCATCGTTTTTCCACGATACACGTAGCCGCCCGTCACGGAGCAACTCCCATCCTGATGGTTGTACTCGGTCCGCGGCAGCGTCAACCTTTGCGTATTGCAGCCGCTCTTCGGGCTGTAGCAGTGCGTGCCTTCCATCGTGTTCCAGCCATAGTTACCGCCTTTGACCACCTCGTCGATCTCTTCCCAATCACCCTGCCCGACGTCGGCGACCCACAGCTTGCCTGTCTCGCGGTCGAAGTTGAATCGCCACGGGTTGCGTAGCCCGTACGCGTATACCTCTGGCTTGCCGCCGCCATTCGCGAACGGATTGTCGGCCGGAATCGTGTAGTCCATCGTCGATACGTCGATGCGCAGTATCTTGCCGAGCAGCGCGTTCGTGTTCTGGCCGTTGCCGTTCGGATCGCCGGCCGAGCCCCCGTCTCCCTCGCCGAGATAGAGGTAGCCGTCGGCGCCGAACGCCATCGATCCACCGTTGTGGTTCGGGAACGGATCCATGATCTGGAGCAGCACATGCTCGGTGCCCGCGTCACCGGCACCGTTGCTCGCAGCGAATCGGGAGATCACCTGTCGCCGCGGCTCGCCGGCGCTGTAGTAGAGGTAGAACGTGCCACTCGAGGCGTAATCTGGCGCGTAGGCTAGCCCGAGCAACCCCTCCTCCTGGCCGGGATTCTTAATGATGCGGTCGCTGATATCGAGAAAGTTGGTTGGCGCCTCGGCATCGTCGGTCATGCTCACGCGCCGCACCTTGCCGTCCTTCGTGAGTAGCAGCGCGTGCGATTCATCGCCCGGAATCGGCTGGAGGCCGAGCATTTGGTCGAAGTTGACGTTCGGCAGCACGAGCATCGCCGCGTACGCATTCGCACTAACAGCAGCGTGCTCGCCAACGGTTCCTTCCGGCACCGCCGTCGCCGGCTTCGAGCCATTCCCAGACCCACCGCAAGCAGCAGCGAAGGCCGCGCAGACGAGCGCTACCGCGCCATATCGTCGAAACCCCATCAATGCTCCGTTCCTGCTGCCGCACCCGCCACGTCATCGATCGACAATCGACGCGGCCTGACGTATTCAGCACCGCGATTCGTCCGCACCGCGTTGCGTTGCCCCGAGCATCGTACCAACAGCTACCGGACCAACAGCTACCGGCGCGGAATCTGCATCGTGAAGGTACTTCCATGGCCCGGTCGGCTCTCGATCGACACCGAGCCGCCGTGGGCGAGCACGATGTGCTTGACGATCGCAAGACCGAGCCCAATACCACCTGCCCCACGACCGCGATCCGCCTTGTAAAAGCGCTCGAAAATCCGGTCTTGCTGGCCCAACTCAATGCCGACTCCGCTGTCGCTCACGCTCACCGAAATGCCCGCGTCAGTCGACGCGGCGCTGACAACGATGCGGCCACCGGTCGGCGTGAACTTGATGGCGTTTGCAACGAGATTGCCGAGCGCGCGATCCAGCCGCTCGCCGTCGCCGGTTACGAACATTGGCGCAGGACTCCCCAGATCCGCCGTGAGACTAAGTCCCGCACGCTCGGACTGCTGGGCGAAACGTCGAACGGCGTCAGTCACAAGCGTGCGGACGTCGAGCTCGCCGAACTGCAGCGGCGCCGCCCCCGACTCGATCCGCGACAGCTCGAGCAGTTCCTCGACGAGCTGCGTCATCCGATCGACCTCACGCTGGATGTGGCCGAGGAACTCCTCGGCCGCGGGCTTGTCGTCGATCGCGCCCTCTTGCAGCGTCTCGGCCGCGGCGCGAATACCGGCGAGCGGCGTCCGCAATTCGTGCGACACATTGCTGATAAAGTCGCGACGCATGCTGTCGAGCCGTCGCACTTCCGTGAGATCGTGGAATACGGCGAGCGCGGCCCATTCGCCGGCGCCGTCGATTGGCACGGCGGTCGCCTGCAGCCACCGTTGTCGCTGACCGTAGGCAATCACCCGCACACTGCGCTGGCCGCGCTGCGCTGCCGCGGCGACGATTTCGTTGAGGTCGTGATCGCGAACGACCTCGATAAACGGGCGGTCGATCGGTGCCGTTAGCCCCAAGACGAAGACGCTCGTCGCCGCGTCGTTGACGTACATGATGCGGCCCGATCTGTCGACGGCAACGGTGGCGTCACTGCTCGCGTTGAGCAATGCCTCGAGCTGCGTCCGCTCCTGTCGCAGTGTTTGCACGGTGCCACCGATGTTCGTCGCCGCCGCATTGAGAGCGAGTACCAGCGAGGCAAATTCGTCCTCGGTGATGGGGGCATATCCGTCAAATCGTCCGGCAGCCAGCGCTTCCGCCGCACCAGTGGCATCCAGGAGATGACGAAGCCGCGGGCGCAGCATCGCGGTTGTCGCTACTGCAATGACCGCGGCCGCCCCGATGAACGCCATCCAGACCGGGAGTGCGCCGCTGCCGGCGACTCGCGCGACGAGCAGCGCCGCACCGGTGATCGCGACGTACACAGCCGCCGTGCGGAAAACGATGCGCCACCCGGGCGCACCGCTAGCGGACGAACTTGTAGCCAACGCCACGCACGGTCAGCAGGTGCCGCGGCTGAGCTGGCACCGCCTCGACCTTCTCCCGCACCCAGCGCACGTGCACGTCGACCGTCCTGCTCCCGCCGAAAAAGTCGTAGCCCCAGACCTGTTCGATCAGCTGTTCGCGCGTGAAGACCTGTCCGGCGTTCTTGGCGAGAAAATAGAGCAAGTCGAATTCCTTCGGCTTCAGCGCGACTTCGTTCCCCGCTCGCATCACGGTTCTGCCCCGTAGGTCGAGGTCAAGGTCGCCGGTAACGATGCGCGCCTCGTCCGAAGCCCCCTCGCGCGAAGCCGACCGCCGCAGCAGCGCGCGAACGCGCGCCAGCAG
>JBBSDV010000262.1:0-3240 GCA_038240335.1 Dehalococcoidia bacterium | reverse complement strand
TGACGACCGGATCCCCGAACCGGATCGGCGAGCGGATCGAGGCCCCGCCGGAGCCGAAGGCGAAGACGTAGGTTTCCTGGGTGGTGGTCCAGCTGAAGATGCGCCACGTGAGCTGCGAGACCGGCCAGACCTGGACGCCCTGAGCGTGCGGAGGATGATCTACCTTGCCGAAGGCGGACCCCGCTTGTGCTTGGCCGAACAGGCAGGGCAGCGCCATTGGAAGCGATACCGTTCCACGCCACGATCGTGGCGACGACGAGAATGCGCCGCTTCTTGAACCCGCCGACACACGAGCGCGGCGCAACCAAGGTGCCGCTCGCGCGGCACCGAGCTGACTTGTTAAGTCGCGAAAGCATCCCGCGGTAACTGCTCGAGGTTGAATGGGTCGTTGCATGCGCTACGTACGACCGATGCCGTGCTCCTGCAATGCAGCCAGGAAGCTCGCCCCGGCATTCGTCTTAGCTCAGCGCAGCATCGCTGCCCTACCCGGAGGCCTTCGGGGTCTCGGTGGCGCGTACGCCTGCGCTCCCCGCCGAGCCCGTCTTGCTCGTTCCTCTTCCTCCGTCCACAACCTTCAGGGGCGGCGGAGGCTTCCTCGGTAGCTCCAGCGCGAAGACGCATCCCTTACCGGGAAGGTCGCGGACGTGAAGCTCGCCACTGCTCGCCTTCGCTGCCTTGAGACATATCGAGAGCCCGAGTCCGAGACCGCTGCGATCGGAACCTCGCTGCTCGAACGGACGAAACAGGTCTTTGGCTTTCCCAGGTGGGAGGCCACCGCACTCGTCTTCGACCTCGATGAGAACGCGCGTCGCAGTGGTGCTCGCGCTTAGCTTCACCGTCGTAGCTGGGCGCGTGAACTTTAGGGCGTTCTGAAGGAGGTTGGCCACTGCCGCCGCGATGATCTGCCGATCCGCTTCGACGAAGACCGTGGGATCGACCTTCGCGAGAGAGAACTGGACCCCTCGCGTTTGTGCGACCAGCGAGGCGCCGATCGCCACCTCTTCGAGGATCTCCCTGACGGCGACGTGCTCGACGTTGGTCAGCCCGGCGTCGAGCCGCACGTCGGTGAGCGAGCGGTCGATCAGTGTCTGCAGCCGAAGATGGCTTCGATCCAGCGCGGCGCTGGTGCTGCCCGAAGTGGCGACGACGCCCTCCTTGATGATCCCAAACGCAAGGATCGCCGCGTTCAGCGCGTTGCGCATCTCGTGTGCAAGAACGCCGAGCCGTTCGGTGCCTTCCTCGGAAATCTCGCGGTCGTGCTCCGTCGAATACGCCGTCACCGCGCCAGCGATGGCATCGTCGAGGCAAAGGTTGAGGGTTCGGAACTCGCCGACCTCGATGGAGGCTTTTTGATCGCCCACAAGCGCGGTGATGACTTGGCAGAGGTCCCCGTAGTCGTGCACGACCTGGTCCACGGTCAGCCCGTGGTGAAAGAGATCGTGACCATGCTGGTGGGCGCTCTTTTGGATTTCCGTGTGATCGACCACCTCGTGCGCGGTCGCCTTTCGAAGCGCCTCGCCGAGCTGATCGAGAAAGACCGGAAGCCCTTTCGTTCGGTCCTCATCCGTCGTGGAGGTTCCGCTTCTCTTGATCACGCGCAGGCGCGCTTGGGCCAGGATCTCGTCACGCTTCGCCTCTACAAAATCCCGGAGCATGCCCGCAAGCGTACCCCTTCGACCCCCAAGGACAAGCGGCCGCAATGTCGCAGGCAGGAGCTGTGTCGAGCAGAGCGGGCACCGCGCCGCCTCACGCTGACAGGACCATCCATTTGCATCAACGCGGAGGGCGTTCGGTGCGAGCAGTGCAGACGCGTAGTTACGCGACTCTCAACGCCCCGGAGGCGACACTCTAACTACGCACGGCCGCCCCAGTTGGGCCGGTCATGCTTCGCACGCATCAAGCGTGGGACCCAGACGGGCGTCGAACCACTCAACCCGTCGGCAAAGCCGTGGACGATCTCGCTTCGTGACCTCGTAGAGCACGTGGCGCGGCTGTTGCATCCAGCGGACGTATGTCAATCCTCCTCTTCATCGTGTTCGGAGTCGCCGCTGGTCTCATCGCTCGGGCGATCATGCCAGGCAAGCAGGGCATGGGCATCGTGATGACGGGCCTTCTCGGCATTGCCGGCTCGTTCGTCGGCGGATTCGTCGGCAGCATGTTGACCGGGAGCTCGGTGCTCGACTTCAACACGTCGGGCCTCATCGGAAGCGTGCTCGGTGCGCTCGCCGTTCTTGCCATCATGGGCTTCGCTGGCCGTAGCCGAGCGACCGCCTGAGGATCGACCATGGCAACCGTCCTCATCGTGGATGACAATCCGGACACCGTGGAACTTTGCACGGAGATCCTGGAGTCGGCCGGGTACCGAGTTCAGACAGGACGTAACGGGGAGGAAGGGCTGAAGTCTCTGGACGCAGGGCCGCTCCCCGATTGCGTCTTGCTCGACGTCGAGATGCCCATCCTCAGCGGCCCAGGAATGGCGCATCAGATGCTCTTGCATGACGCCGGGGAGGAGACGATCCCGATCTTGCTCGTATCGGGAAGAGACGACCTATCAGACATCGCCAGGCGCATGGGCACGCCATACTTCCTCGCGAAGGCAACCCCGAACTATGGCAAGGCCCTGCTCGAGATCCTTGCTCGAGCACTCGACGAATGTCGCGCTCCCGCGGCGGCGTGACCTCATCGAGCGATCTGCCGACTTGGCCGATGCTCGACGAGGGCCCGCTGGATACCTACCGACCTTCGTCATTCGCCCCATTGCTCCGTTGCGAGGACCCATGAACGAGCACTCCGGTTCGACCCGTTCCGCCTGGATGAACAGCTGCGAGATGCCGACGCGCGCTCCGCTACGAGAGAACGCCACGGCCGACGTCGTTATCGTCGGTGGCGGGATCGCCGGGCTAACGACGGCGTACTTCCTCGCGCGCCAGAAAAAAAGCGTCATCGTCCTGGACGACGGTCCGATCTGCGGCGGCGAGACCGAGCGTACCAGCGCGCATCTCGCCAATGCCCTGGACCGCCATTATTACGAAATCGAGAAGCTGCATGGCGCGGCCAGTGCGCGCGTGGCCGCGGAAAGTCACTCGGTCGCGATCCGCACCATCGAAGGGATCGTCGAACACGAAGCGATCCAGTGCGAATTCTCTCGGCTCGACGGCTGGCTCTACGCGCCTGACGGCGAATCGAGTGCCGACATCGACCAGGAATTCGACGCCTGTCAGCGCGCCGGCCTAACCGACG
>JBBSDV010000261.1:0-3283 GCA_038240335.1 Dehalococcoidia bacterium | reverse complement strand
GTAGGCGTCGTGAGTGGCGGCGGCGTATCCGCTGGCGGCGGGAGCTCGGTGATCGTCGCGGTGGGCGTCGAGGTCACGGGGGGCGGGCCTGTGAGGCGAACGTCGTCGATGTTGACGGTGTCGCCCGCGGCGCCGATCCCGATGATGGAGATCGTGAGATGATCGGTCTGATCCAGTTGCACCGAACGACTCACGTCGAACCAGGCATCGTTTCCGTTGACTATGCAGCTCGAACAAATGCGCTGGGGGCACAGGTGAGTGGAGCAAACGTCGATGTCGATCTCGACTGCTGCCGAGTGGCGAATTGACGCATGAAACGCATACGTGCCGGCCGCGACGCCCTTCACGAGCGACGGCTTCAAGGTGAAGTGACCGGCATCCGGGATCAGGATTTTCGCGCTCGGGTTGCCCGCACTCGGATCCGCTGGATCGCGCTCGATGCCGTTGGCTGGAAGTAGCGTCCATCCATCAACGTTCTCTTCGAAGCCGCCGTTGATGACGTAGTCGAAGCCGGTAGCGGCGGCGTGCGCGTGTTGCCGTGGGGCGCGAGCCGATACCGCAAAGACGCCGACGAGCGTGGCGCAGAACGCGAGCAGCAGTTTCGAGGGGGTGGCCATCGGCGCCGGTCCTGGTGTCCTGCCCACCGGGCGTCCGTCTAATCGTGAGCTTTTTACAGGCCCGCGCTATGCCTGCCGGCGGATGCGAACGCGACGCATCATGATCGTTTCGGTGATGATCTGCGCCTCATCGACCATGCCGTCGTTTCCGCTATCGCGTCGAATGAGGTTGCGGCGGCGCGGTTTTCGCGGCGCGCCGTTGATCAGGCTGGAGAGGACCCGGCGGAAGACGAACTGACCGACGGTGCCGGCGGCCATGACGGCTGCTCCCTTGACGACCGGGGAGGCCTGCGGCCGCCAGATAGTGATTGACGCGGGAGTGCGCGTCGACGGCACGGAGGCGGCAGCGACGGCGTTGCCGCAGCGGCGGCAGAAGTTGTCGTCGGTGGCGAGAGCTGCGGAACAGTGCGTGCAAGAAGCGATATGCATGGAGCAGTATCGTATCGCGCTCGGGCGCACAGGGTCAATTGACGTTGGGTAATTGACGATGGGAACGGTGTGCTGAATGCCCGCGCCGCGTAAGGAGGAGTTTGTCGAGAAACACGCGGGATGGATGCCCATGCCCCGATTCGGATCGGCGTCACTGTCGCGCGTTCGCAGTAGGAGCGGTGCATCTCGGCGGTGCTAGGCGGTGACGGGGCGCGAGAGCAAAGACTCGATCTCGGGGGTGAGGTCGTAGCCGCCGACGATCTTGGTGTCACCGGTCATGACGCGATCGCCTTCGATGCGGATGCGATCGTCGCCGAACGCCCGCAGGGTCTCGACGAGGAGCGGCACCTCGTGGGCGGCGCCACGGCGACGAATCTCATGGAACAGCGGCAGTGCCTCTCCATCGGCCTGACGGATGGCGTCGAGGTCACGGCCGTCGACGGCGCGCCAGAGAAGGTCAATCGAGCCGCCGCGGATCGGATACGTGCAGTACGTGACGATGGGGCCGGCATCGAGGGCGGCCGTGCTGAGGTGGGTGCG
Organism: Dehalococcoidia bacterium; assembly: GCA_038240335.1. Lineage (GTDB taxonomy): Bacteria > Chloroflexota > Dehalococcoidia > DSTF01 > JACRBR01 > JBBSDV01. Next base: position 1,697 of record JBBSDV010000261.1, on the reverse strand, counting down.
GACACCGCTATGCTGCGCGCCCTTCGCGATCAGGTGCCACGCCACATCTTGCCACGTGCCGGCGGGGCCATGCGGGGCGGCCGGATGAAGATTGAGTAGCGGACGCCACGCGAGCAGCGGCTCAGTGCTGATCAGCATGTAGCCGGCAAGGACGCCCAGGTCGTAGGCGTACGGCTGGAGAAGCTCGACCACGCGCGCGTCATACGCCGTGCGCCATGCCGGCAACGGTTGATCCTTGCGGGCGACTTCGCCTGCGTTCTCGCGACGAAAGCGGCCATCGGCGAGCGTGACGAGGGGGATGCCGTAGCCGGCGATCTGGTCGAAGAAAAGATCAGTGGCCTCGAATTGGCCGCGTTCGCGGTTCGAGAAGACGAAGGCGATCTCGGCGTTCACGGCGCCGGATTGAATTGCATCGACGGCGGCGCGCAGGAGCTTCTGCGAGCCTTCGCCGCGGCCTGTCGAGAACCATCCAATTCGCAGCATGCGCCCTCCGGTGTGGCCATCGCTTCGATTTGATCACGGTAGCCCTTGGCGGCGTGGGTGGCAAACCTTCGTTCGCGAACGTGGTCGTTGATCGCGATGCACGGACTAGCGGAAGTCTTCGACGTCGTCGGTCAGGGTTGACGGTTCGGGCGGTTCGTCTTCGGCTACGTACTCGTAGTCGTTCTCCGCCTGATCGCGGAGGACGGCACCGTTGTTCCGAGGCGGAAGTGGGGCGAAGGACTCCTTGAGCTTAGTGATTTTGAGCTCTGCTTCGTCGAGGCGCGCCTGGCACTCGCGGGCGAGCGTCATCCCCTCCTCGTAGAGGGCGATCGAGGCTTCGAGCGAGAGGCCGCCCTCTTCGAGCTTTGCGACGCGGTCTTCGAGTTTGGCGTACAACTTCTCGAACGGCTCGCGCGGTGCGTCTTTCGGCATGTCTGCTCCTATGCCCGCTCTTCGGGCATCATAAATAGTGGCGCTTGGGCGTCGGGAACGGAGCGCTTGGGTCGTTTGCGCTGGACGGGTGACGCGCCGCCGACGCGGACGCCGAATGTGCCGTCCTTGACGCGGACATCGAGTGCGGCGCCCTGCTTCGCCGCCTCGACGGTCGAGATGACAGCGCGGCCCTTCTGGACGATCGCGTAACCACGGTCGAGCGTGGCGAACGGATCGAGCGACTTGAGGCGCCAGACGCAGCGACTGACATTTTGCATCTGCTCGCGCTGGCACTGCTCGGCGACGGACTGAGCGCGGCGCGTGAGGTCGTCGACACGCTGGCGCTCACGATTCATGTCGGGTGCACGGCGTTCGATGCTATGGACGCTGGTTTGGAGAGCGCCGCGCATGGCTCCGAGGCGCTGACGAAGGACCGAGTCCATGGTGCCGGCGGCGACAGCGAGGCGGGACATGACGTCGATGCGATCCGGCGCGGCGACCTCGGCGGCAGCGGACGGCGTGGGAGCGCGCTCGTCGGCAACGAAGTCGGCGATCGTGACGTCGGTCTCGTGACCGACGGCTGAGACGACGGGCGCGGCGCTGGCGAAGATGGCGCGGGCGACGTGCTCGTCGTTGAACGCCCAGAGCTCCTCGATCGAGCCTCCACCGCGGCCGGCGATGATGACATCGATGTCGCCGCGAGCGTTGAGCTGCGCGAGGGCGCCGACGATGCCGCTGACGGCATCAGGCCCCTGCACGGGCGTCGGCGCGAGGACGATCTC
>JBBSDV010000260.1:0-3299 GCA_038240335.1 Dehalococcoidia bacterium | reverse complement strand
GTGCTCGTCAACGTCACGCACCATCTCGTCGGGCCGACCGCTTGGGATAGATTTATCTTCGTCAGTTGGCCGAGTCTCGCCGCGTTCATGGATCTGCGACTGGATCCGGTGTATGTGCAGGCCCAGAAGGACCGCGTGATATCTGCCGAGCAATATGGCAACCTGATCACGATCGCCCGCGCCGATCGGCGACCACCGCGATATAGACTTGCAGCACCATGTTGATGAAGGAGGGACGAATGGAATCTGTGCGCACACCAGACAATCGATTCAAGAACCTGCCCGGCTACGACTTCGAGCCGCACTACGTCGATGTCGACGGGCTGCGCATGCACTACGTCGACGAGGGGCCGCGCGATGCGCCGCCTGTGTTGCTGCTGCACGGCGAGCCGTCGTGGTGCTACCTCTATCGCAAGATGATCCCGGTGCTCACCGCAGCCGGCCTGCGCGCCGTCGCCCCGGACCTCATCGGCTTCGGCCGCAGCGACAAGCCGGTGAATCAGGACGACTACACCTATGCCTCGCACGTAGCGTGGACGACATCGTTCGTCGAGCAGATGGATTTGCGCGACATAACGCTTGTCTGCCAGGACTGGGGAGGCCTGATTGGGCTACGCATCGCCGCCGAGCATCCGGAGCGCTTTGCGCGTATCGTCGCCGCGAACACGTTCCTTCCGACCGGCGACGATCCCCCGGGCGAGGCCTTTCTGCGCTGGCAGGAGTTCTCGCAGAAGGCGCCGCAATTGCCGATCGGCAACATCATCAAGGGCGGGTGCAAGAGCGACCTGACTCCGGAGATCATCGCCGCATACGACGCGCCGTTTCCGGACGAGAGCTACAAGGCGGCTGCGCGCAAGTTCCCGCTGCTCGTGCCGACTCGCCCGGACGATCCGGCGTCCGGCGCGAACCGCAAGGCGTGGGACGTGCTCGGCGCCTGGACGAAACCATTCCTGTGCGCCTTCAGCGACGAGGATCCGATCACGCGCGGCGCCGACGGTCGCTTCCAAGCGCGCGTCCCCGGCACGAAAGGCCAGCCGCACACGACGATCACAGGCGGCGGCCATTTCCTGCAGGAGGATAAGGGCGAGGACCTCGCGCGCGTCGTCGTCGACTTCATCGCATAGAGTTAACCAGCCGTCCGTTCGCGGCAAAGGAGTAGCGCATGGCATTCGATGTGATTCTTCTCGGGACGGGCAGCCCGCTGCCGGCCGCCAATCGCTGCGGCGCAGGCAACGTCATCATCGGCGGCGAGGGCAACACGCTGATCGATTGCGGCTGGGGCGCGGCGCGCCGCCTGATCGCAACCGGCGTGCCGCTTGCATCGATAAACACCGTGTTCTTCACGCACATGCACTCCGATCACATCAGCGACTTGCCGGACCTGCTCATGATGCGCTGGACGCTTGGCGCAGCGACGGAGCCGCTGACGATCTACGGCCCCGAAGGCACGAAAGAAATGGCCGAAGGCTTCCGCAGCGGCCTCAACCCCGACGTGCGGTATCGCTTCGCGCACCACGGCGACAAGCTCGCGAAGGACGGCATCGAGATCATCGTCAAGGAGATCCCGGCGACGCCCGATGTCGCGACCGTCGCGACGGTCGGCGACCTCACGATCGGCTCCTTCGAGGTCGACCACCGGCCCGTCGTCCCCGCCATCGGCTTCAAGGTCGAGCAGGGCGCGAACGCCGCCGTATTCTCAGGCGATACACGGAAGTGCGATGCGCTCGTGCGTGCATCGAAGGGCGCGAACGTGCTTGTCAGCGAGGCCGTCCACCTCGACATGATGCAGGATCGCATCAAGCTCGCCCGCGCCAACAACAACGAGCGGATGGCCCAAATCCTCGAGGAGGCCTGCGACTACCACGCGCCGACAATGGACGTCGCGGAAATGGCCCGCGACGCCGGCGTCGGCGCGCTGATGATCTCGCACCTCATCCCGCCGATCCCGAACGACGGGCCCCCGGTCGAGCGCTTCATCGAAGGCATGTCAAAGGTCTACTCCGGGCCCATCAGCGTAGGCACCGACATGCAACGCTTCACCGTCGGCGCGTAATCGCGGGAATGTACCGGTCAGCAGGGATGTTCGGGTAGCAACTGTTTCGTGGCACCCCGTTCTCGCGTTGTCATTTAGCGCCTCGATGAGACGAGAGCGTTCCGCCGCCGGACGCGGCGCGGGCCACACTGGACCCATGGTTCGCTGCTTGAACGGGATAAAGCGGGAGAGCACAGGGCGCCGCCGCTTCGGCCGAGGCTGGGAATGCCCCCGAACATCCCTCATTTCGTTGTCTGCGGCGGAGGCCGACTAGGCTCAGCGTGCCACAGGCATGGAACCACGAGCGGCGACCATACCCTGCGAAACACCACCACTCGTGTCCAACCGAGCGATGCGCCGCCACGCGAGTCCGCCGTGGTCACGCATCGCTAAACCGGCACTTTGGTGCCAAGAGAAGGCGGGAGTGCAGAGAACGCAGCGCACCCTGCCGGGGGTCTGGGGTGTCCCCCGAAACTTCTCTCATGTCATAACCTTGTATCCGGGATACGCGCCAGCGAACACGGCGAACTGGCCGACTAAGCCCGGGGCACCACACGCATCAAAACCACGATCGCGACGATAGCCTGCGAAACACCACTCGTGTCCAACCGGGCGAGGCGCCGTCACGCGCGTCGATGTAACGTAAAGGTAGGCTGCGGAGACAGAAGACTATCGACAATTTTCGAGCCACCCCTGAACAAGCACATTCACAATAAGGAGAAGACGATGCCAGAGACGAAGCTGAACGAACTCACGGCCGAGGAGCGCCATGTCATCGAATCGAAGGGAACGGAGCGGCCGTTTTCAGGCGAGTACGATGACTTCTACCAGGAAGGCACGTACGTCTGCCGTCGCTGCAACGCACCGCTGTATCGGTCCGACAACAAGTTCGACGCGCACTGCGGCTGGCCCGCGTTCGACCAGGAGATCTCCGGCGCCGTGAAGCACCTGCCCGACCCCGACGGTAGCCGCACGGAAATCGAATGCGCGAACTGCGGCGGCCACCTCGGCCACGTATTCACCGGCGAGCGGATGACGCCGACCGACACGCGCCACTGTGTCAATTCGCTTTCGATGAAATTCGTGTCGGCCAAATAGCTACCGCTAGCGCTTTCAGCGGCCACCCCAAGAGGCCGCGCGGCGAGACGTTGGCGACTCTCGCAGCTGCGGTTGAGCGATAGCCGCGGGCTTCGGGATCCGTTGAGATGGCGGCGTGGGGTCGCACGTGTCCCCCCAAACGGCGGGGGCTCGCCGCCCCCCCCCCCCC
>JBBSDV010000259.1:0-3305 GCA_038240335.1 Dehalococcoidia bacterium | reverse complement strand
GCTCGAGCGTCTCGAGCATCAGGACCGTGCCGACCGTGCCCGTTGCAATTGGCAGATGATGGACGCTCGCGATGACGTCGACTCCAGGTCCATGGCGCATGTCCCATCCGCTATAGCTCTGCTGCGGAAACAAGGGACGAAGCTCGGCTATGTCGTCTTGTCCCTCCGTACGGAGTGCCCCGATTTCAACGATCGGCAATGGCGCTACGAACTCCTCCGAAAATAGATGGACGAATTCTTTGATGCTCGGTCGCATTACCCTAAAGAGCTCCTAGCGCGCCGTTCAAGCTGACGGCGGATGATATCATGGGTTCCGAACCCATGCTCGGCTGAGCTCCGTCTGTTCGCGCCATCGTGACGAGGACGGCCAACGCAGGGCAGAATTGCAACTCTGGAGAAGGCATGCAGAAGGTGGTCGTCGATCTCGGCTGCGGGGAAGAGAAGATTCCCGGATCCATCGGTATGGATCTTGTCTCGATCCCGGGCGTCGACGTCGTCGCGAATATGGCGTACGGCCTGCCGTTCAAAGACAACAGCATTGACGCCATCTACGTTTGGCACGTGCTCGAACACATGGAGAGCTTCCTCGATACGATGGGGGAGATCTGGCGCGTCTGCCGCGATGGTGCGCGCGCACACGTGAAGGTGCCACACGCCGCATCGCCGTTCATGACCTGGAAGGACCCGACCCACCGTCGCGGACTGTCGATCGCGACGTTCGCCTACTTCGACGACACCTACTTTGACGGCGCGGCCTTCTCCTACTACTCTCCGGCGCGCTTCCGCATCGAGAAGGCGCGGCTCAACTTCACCCTCACCGATCGCCAGGTCGACCCTGATCTTTCGCTCATGCGCAAGATTGTTGGCCCAATGCTCGATGCCGTCGCTAACAAGAGCCGCGGCTGGCAGTACGCGTGCGAGCGCTTCTGGGGGCCGATCGTCGGCATCGAAGAAGCGGTGCTGACGCTGCGCGCCCTCAAGACATGACGTGAGCAGCGCTGCCCCGATCTCGCTCGATATCGGCTGCGGCGCTCGAAAGATCCGCGGCGCCATCGGCCTCGATAGCGCGCCGATCCCCAGCGTCGACGTCATCGGCGACATTCGATCGAGCCTGCCGTTCCGCGACAGCAGCATCGATGTGCTGTACGCCTATCACGTCCTCGAGCACTTCGACGACCTGATCGGCATGATGACGGAGATCTGGCGCGTGCTGCGTCATGGCGGCCGCGCCCGGATCAAAGTGCCGCATGTCGCGTCGACCTTCACGACGTGGAAGGATCCGACGCATCGCCGCGGCCTTTCGCTCGCCACCTTCACCTACTTTGATGACAGCTACTTCGATGGCGCGGCGTTCTCGTACTACTCGCCGGCGCGCTTCCGCATCGAGCGGGCACGGCTCAACTTCACGCTCACCGATCGCGAGGGAGCGCCGACGCTCCTCCCGCCGCCACGTCCGGGCGGCGCACCGCCGCCGCTGTTCGAGCCGCACGTGATTACTGTGCTGCGGCGCGGCCTCAATCCCATGTTCCACGCGATGGCCAACAAGAACCGTGCCTCGCAGTACGCCTGCGAGCGTTTCTGGGGCCCGCTCGTCGGCATCGAAGAAGCCTCGCTCACGCTGCGCGCGATCAAGGACTGACCATACAGACGTTGCTCCGATTGCTCCGAGTCGTTCGATCCAACGGATGACCGCGAAGACGCGAAGGGCGCGAACGATGCGGGCCATCCGGAGCGAGGATACTGCGCCACAGAGGCGTGCTGCTTCTGAACGATTGTTAATTACGACCGCCATCCCGCGCGTGTTCCTCGATTCGCGTCGCGAGTCCAGTGAACGGGGAGTGCAGAGGCCGCAGCGCCTCTGCCGCGGGTTCGGGGGTGTCCCCCGAAGACTTTCTCTCATTTTCAATCTGTAGCCGGGTACGCGCGAGCGGACACGGCGAACGACGCGAGGAAGTCCGACAACGCCGACGATGCATCCCGGTCACGAGACGATGCAACGTGCTCGCGAGATCTATCCTCGCGATAAGCTACAGACCATGCCGCGCACGATTATCCATGCCGATCTCGATGCGTTCTACGCCTCCGTCGAGCAGCTCGACAACCCCGAGCTGCGCGGGCGGCCCGTCGTCGTCGGCGGGCCGCCGGAGTCGCGCGGCGTTGTCGCCGCAGCGTCGTACGAGGTGCGCAAGTTCGGCGTCCGATCCGCCATGCCGATGAGCCGCGCGCTGCGCCTCTGCCCCGAGGCCGTGCGTGTCTCGCCGCGGTTCGATCGCTACAACGAAGTGTCGCGCTCCGTCATGCGCATCTTCCGCAGCCTGACGCCGCTCGTCGAACCGCTCTCGCTCGACGAAGCATTTCTCGACGTCAGCGGCTGGATCGACGACGGCGCAGATCTGCGCGAGATCGCCAGCGAACTAAAGTCGACCGTGAAGAGCGAAACGCAACTCACCGTCTCCATCGGCGCCGGCGGCAGCAAGAGCATTGCCAAGATCGCGTCCGATCTCGGCAAGCCCGACGGCCTCCTGATCGTGCCGCTCGGCACCGAGGCCGCGTTTCTCGCGCCGCTGCGGGCGCGCTCACTCTGGGGCGTCGGGCCGAAGACCGACGCTATGCTGGCGCGCGCCGGCATTCGCACGATCGGCGATCTCGCCGCCCGTAGCCGCACCGATGCGGCGCGCCTCCTCGGCTCGCACGGCGAGTTCCTGCACGACATGGCGCGCGGCATCGACGATCGCGAGATTGTCGTCGAGTACGAACGCAAGTCCGTGGGCGCCGAAACGACCTTTGCGCAAGATCTCAGCGATGGCCCCGAGCTGCGTGCCGAGCTCGCTCGCATCGGACGGGAGGTGGCGCAGCGGCTCGATCATGCCGGCGCGCATCCGCTGACCATCGCCCTCAAGCTCCGCTACGCCCATTTCCGCACGATCACGCGACAGACGAGCCTCAAGGAGCCGATCTCCGGCGCGGCGCAAATCATCGCTCTGGCGACGCAGCTGCTCGATGGCAGCGTCGCGCCCGGCGACCGCTTCCGGCTGCTCGGCATCCAGTGCTCGCGCTTCGCCGAAGGACCGATCGCGCAGCGCGAGCTTTGGGAAGAGCCTCCGGTCGTGACGCCTCCCCCTCCGAGCGGCGACACCGAAGCCATACAATCGGCCTGACTGCGCTGGCGGTATTCGCGGCAACGTGACGCCGCTCGCGCCCGCAAAAGTGCTAAACGATTACATAACGAGCCGCGATCGATCCGGAACGAACGGCGTCACGCCAAATGTGCGACGGCGTTCGCTCACCGCGACGCCGGCTACATG
>JBBSDV010000258.1:0-3342 GCA_038240335.1 Dehalococcoidia bacterium | reverse complement strand
TGTCGAGGCGGCGTCCGACACGGCATCAGCGCGCTCGAACGCCCGCGATGACTCGTTCGCCGCGCTGCCCGACCTCGTGATCATCGACGGCGGCAAGGGCCAGCTCTCGGCCGTCCTCGACGTCATGCGCGAGATGGGCGTGAAGGAGATCCCGACCGTCGGCCTCGCCAAGCAGCACGAGGAGATCTTCGTCCAGGACGTCTCGGAGCCGGTCGTCCTGCCGCGCGCCTCACAGGCGCTCTACCTCGTCCAGCGCCTCCGGGATGAAGCGCACCGATTCGCCATCACGTACCACCGCGGCGTCCGCAGCAAAGTGGCCATGCAGTCCGCGCTCGACACGATCCCCGGCGTCGGCCCGAAGCGCAAGAAGGCGCTGCTGAAGAAGTTCGGCTCCGTCCGCGGCATCCGCGAAGCCACCGTTGAGGACATCGCCAACACCTCCGGCTTCACCGTCGTCCTCGCCACAAAGGTAAAAGCGGGGATATAGCGAGTTCGCAGTTCGCAGTTCGCATTCCACGGTTCGCCGCCGCCACCCATCGCAGTTGTCGGCGGCCCAGACCCTAAGAAGCGCGAGTGCACAGAGCGCAGCGCACTCTGCCGGGGGCTTCGGGGGTGTCCCTCGGAAAGCTACACTCTTTTCAACTGCATCCGGGTACGCGCGAGCGGACACGGCGAGACGCTGACCATGCCGGATGATAGTGATGCAGCGGCCTCGGAGGCCGCTCCTCGCTTGACGAACCTTCGTTCTAATCCTATACTCGGATTTCGTACGGGTGTTCGTGCAGGGAGGCAGGATGGCGCTCGAAAGCGCACTCGCAGCGCTCAAAGCCGACCCGCAACTCGCCCGCAGCGCCGATGGCCGCTCCGGCTTCGTGCAGTGGCGCGAGCTGCCGCCGCAGCCCGCTCGCTACGCGCCGTACCCCGTCCGCACCCATCGGCGGCTGGTCGACGCGCTCCGCGGTCGCGGCGTCGACGCACTCTACACGCACCAGGCGCAGGCGTTCGACGCCGTGTTGCGACGCGAGAACGTCGTCGTCGTGACCCCAACCGCTTCGGGCAAGACGCTCTGTTACAACCTGCCCGTCGTCCAGGCGATCCTCGACGAGCCGGAGACGCGCGCGCTCTACCTGTTCCCAACAAAGGCGCTCGCCCAGGATCAGATGCAGGAGTTGCACGGTCTCGTCACCGACCTCGCTGCTGACATCCGCACCTTCACCTATGACGGTGACACGCCCGGCGACGCCCGCCGCAAGGTCCGCGAGGCCGGCCATGTCGTCGTCACGAACCCCGACATGCTGCACACCGGCATCCTGCCGCACCACACGAAGTGGGTGAAGCTGTTCGAGAACCTCCGCTTCGTCGTCATCGATGAGCTGCATCAATACCGCGGCGTCTTCGGCAGCCACGTCGCAAATGTGATCCGCCGTCTTCGTCGCGTCTGTAACTTCTACGGCTCCGATCCAATATTCATCTGCTGCTCCGCGACGATCGCGAACCCGCGCGAGCTGGCGCAGAACATCGTGCGCAAGCCCGTAAAGCTCGTCGACGACAACGGCGCGCCCCGCGGCCCGAAGACGATCGCCGTCTACAACCCGCCGATCGTCAACCGCGAGCTCGGCATCCGCGAGAGCTCCGTTAGCGCCGCCCGCACGATCGGGTCGCGGCTGCTCCAGGCCGGCGTGCAGACGATCGTCTTCGCCCCGTCGCGCGTGCGCGTCGAACTGCTGCTCCGCTACCTGCGCGAGTCGCTCAAGCAGCGCATCGGCGAGCCTGAGAAGGTCGAGGGCTACCGCAGCGGCTACCTGCCGAACGAGCGCCGTGCCGTCGAGCGCGGCCTGCGAGAAGGCCGCATCCGGGGTGTCGTCACCACGAACGCGCTCGAGCTCGGTGTCGATATCGGTGGCCTCGACGCGGCCGTACTCACCGGCTATCCCGGCACGCTCGCGAGCGCATGGCAGCAGATGGGCCGTGCCGGCCGCCGTCACGACGCCGCGTTCTCCGTGATCGTCGCCTCGTCGTCACCGCTCAACCAGTACGTCGCCGCCCACCCGGAGTACCTGTTCGATGCCTCCCCCGAAGCCGGCCTCGTCGACCCCGACAACCTCCTCGTCCGCATCAGCCACATGAAGTGCGCCGCCTTCGAGCTGCCCTTCGAGGAGGCCGAAGAGTACGGCGCGAACTCGCCCGAACTGCTCGAGATGCTCGCCGACGAAGGCGTGCTCGTGAAGGCCGGTGGCCGCTATCACTGGATGGCGGAGGTCTTCCCTGCAGAGGCCGTCAGCCTGCGCTCGGCCGCGATCGATAACTTCGTCGTCATCGAGCAAGGCCCGAAGCCGCGCGTCATCGGCGAGGTCGATCGCCCTGCCGCGCCGCTGCTGATCCACGACGAGGCGATCTACATGCATGCGGGGCAGCAGTACCACGTCGACAAGCTCGACTGGCACGAGAAGAAGGCGTACGTCCGCAAGGTCGACGTCGACTACTACACCGACGCCAATCTCGCGGTCGACCTCGAGGTGCTGGAGTCGTTCGAGCGCGCGCCGGCGACCGGCTGCGAGGTCGATCACGGCGAAGTGGCGGTGCGCGACGTCGCCACCATCTTCAAGAAGCTCAAGCTCGACACGAACGAAAATATCGGCTGGGGCAAGATCAGCATCCCGGAGGAGAGCCGGCACACGACGGGCTATTGGTTCGCGCTCGCCGAAGAAGCGGCTGAGGGGCTGGGGCGCGCCGAGCTGCAGGACGGCCTCTGGGGCATGGCGCACCTCCTCCGCAACCTTGCGCCGATCTTTCTCATGTGCGACCCGCGTGACCTGCAGGCCGTCGCTCAGATTCGCTCGACCTTCACCGGCAGGCCGACGCTGTTCCTGTACGAGAACCAGCCGGGCGGCGTCGGCATGGCGCGCCGTCTGTTCGAGATTCATGTGCAGCTGATGGAGGCCGCACGCGACGTGCTCGCCTCGTGCGGCTGCCCCGGCGGCTGCCCCGGTTGCGTCGGCCCACCGATCGGCGAGCACGGCACGAACAAGCGCGCCGCAATGACGCTCCTTCGCCGTCTCTGCGAGCCAGCATGAACGATACGCGAAAGACGCCCGAGCCCGAGAAGAAGGGGATGTCGGCGCAGGAAGCGCGCGAGGTCTTGGTGCGTGTGCTGGCGCAGCAGCTCGAGTCCCAACCGGCACCGAAGCCGCCGTCGGATCCCGAGTGACGGCGCTCGCCGATCGCCTCCGGCACGCCGTGGCGACGCACGTCGCCGCTCGTCCCATCGAGGCTCAGCCGACGGTCGCCACGTCAATCGCCCGCCCGATCCGCGAACTACCGCCAATCGCCAAGATCTTTCGT
>JBBSDV010000257.1:0-3363 GCA_038240335.1 Dehalococcoidia bacterium | reverse complement strand
CGCGCCGCCGAAGCGGAGCACTGCGCCTTCGTCGTTCTCGGTACCGCCAATGCCGGCCGTGCCTGAGGTGCCTGAGCACATGGCGAGCAGATCGCACCGGCGAGCGATTCGTCCGAAGACGACGGCGGGCTCCGCAACCGGCGCGTCAGCTGTATTGCCGACGCGGCGGGATCATTCGTCTCCGGTTATGGCCGCAATCGCTGCGATTGACGCGGGGATGGTGGGCGTGGGTAATGACGGATCGCGATCCGCCGACGTCGTCCGACCGAGCACAACACAACCAGCGATAACCGTTGATGCAAGGGACATCAGCGTTAATCCAGATCGGGCAGCGATCGCGCCAGCCTCCGCCGTCGCCGCGCCAGACGCGACGAATCGTCTAGCGCAGTCGGCCGTCGCCGAACATCAAGCGCGCAAGGACGAGGATCTGGCGGCGATCGCAGCGTTGTGCTTCATTCGCGGCCCGCGCGCCGGCGATCGAATATCGCTCCATGCCGCTTCCTGTACCGTCGGCTCGGGTTCCGACGCGGATGTGGTGCTCGAGACCAGTGATGACGGAGTCGCCGCCGCGCATGTGCGGATTTGGAAGCAGGGCGAGCAATTCATCATGCAACGGGTAACAGGCGCCCACACCACGATCGGCAATGTGTCGATGGGCCTCCTGCCGGTCGTTCTCAACAATGGGGACCAGATCAGCATCGGCCGTCACGAACTTCGTTTCGTAGCAGCGACTGAGGAGCGCGTCGAGGCTCCGCGCGCCTAGCCAGGGAGTATTGATGACGACACTAGTCGAACCGGTCGCCGCAGGCGTAAGCGAGCCGATGCGGAGCGAAGATCTCGGCATCGAGGCGGGCATTCTGCGTGACCTCACGCTTAAGACGATGTACCACAAGGGCCGCTGCACACGAGCAGCGCTCGCGGATGCGCTCAAGGTCTCGGGCGCGATTGCACACGAGATGCTTCAGTTGTTCACGAGCGAGGGGCTTGGGACTGTGACGGGCGCGTCCGATAAGCGCGGGGACAGATATCTTTACGCACTCACCGAAAAGGGACTGCAGCGAGCGGAGGGCGCGATCAGCCGCAGCGGCTACGTCGGCCCGGTGCCGGTGCCACTTCACGAATACATTGCGAACGTGCGCGCGACCTCGGTGCGCAATCTCTTGCTCACGCGCGAGCAGTTTGTCCGCGCTCTCCACCCGCTCGTCCTGTCCGAGCAGACGGTAACGCAGCTCGTGCGGGCGGCGTCCTCGCGCCGATCGATGCTGGTCTACGGGCCATCCGGCAACGGCAAGACAACGCTCGTCCGCCGGATCGCGAGCGCAATCGGCGGATCGGTACCGATACCCTATGCCGTCGAAGCGTATGGGCAGATCATTCGCTTGTTCGATGCGTCAAAACACGAACCCGTCGAGCCTGACGACGATGTCATGCCGGACGACCTCCTGCGCTCACGCCCGGACCGCCGCTGGCTGCACATTCGACGACCGGTGATCTGGGCGGGCGGAGAACTTGCGCGGCGTAGTTTGGAGTTGGTCTACGACGATGCGACCAAAGTCTATGAAGCACCGCTGCAGCTCAAGGCGAACGGCGGGACGTTGATTATTGACGACTTCGGTCGGCAGCAGATCCCTGCTGTGCAACTCTTGAATCGCTGGATCGTCGCGTTGGAAGCGAGCATCGATCATCTGACGATGCACACGGGTCAGCTGATGGAAGTGCCGTTCGATGTCCTCGTCGAGTTCTCCACGAACCTGGCACCGGATCGTCTTGCCGACGACGCGTTCCTTCGCCGCATCCGCTACAAGATCGAGATCCCGAACCCGAGCGGGGACGAATACCGCGGCATCATGCGTCGCGCCTGCGAGGATGTCGACATTCCGTTTGACGACGAGGCGGTCTCGTACCTGCTGGAGCGCTGGTATGGGGCCGGGCGCGAGCTGCGCGGATGCCACCCGCGCGACATCGTCGATGCGATCGTCGATGCTTCGAGCTGCGATGGCTCACCGCTCGAGTTGTCGAAGGACGTGCTGGATGACGTTTGCGCAACCTATTTCTTGCATCCCGCGACAGCAGCTAAGTAACGCGCGCGCTCACAAGCGCAGCAGTGACGGCGCCGATTTTGCGCCGCCCGTTCGTGTCACAACATCTGCGTGTTGGGCCAGCCGAACATGCGCCATGCGGAGGCGCACGTTGGGGAAGGCCCGCAGCGCTTGGCGCCTCCAGTTTGACGGCGGGCAAAGGACTAGATCGTGCGGAGGTTAGGCCGTTTCGAGCGCGTCCAGCGCGCGCATGACGCACTGTTGGACGTATGCGACACCACGCTCGTGACGAGGACTGAGCACGCCACCGGTGTACAAGCCGGAGGCATAGTTGCGCTGTACTGCCTCGCAAATCGTGCGATCTTCATCGAGAATCATCGTTGAGGATGCGATGGCGGCTTCGATCTCATCGCGGGGCGTGCCTTCCGCGAAGAAGAAGGCGTACTCGATCTGCGTCGCCGACGGCCCGATCGGGGAGAAGCTCTCCAAGCACATTCCGTTCGCATAGAGGTTGAGCGCAAGGCCGGGGAAGCGCCAGAGCCACGTACCCGATGTCACGGCACCATCGCGCGCCGGCGCTGAATGCAGCGAGTACCCTTCACGCACATCCACGTTGTACCGGCGTGCGTCGATCTGGCGGTTGAGGCCGGGGTGCACAAGCGGAATGTGGTAGCCCTCCTGATAGTTTTCGGCGTAGACCTTCCAATTGGCGGCGATCTGGTGCGTAGAGCGGTCGACCAAGCGAAATGACTCCATCGGGTAGTCGCGGCACTCGTCGGCAAAGCCACCGAGCCAATCGGAAAGCGGCTGTGCATCGCCGTCGAGATTTACGAAAACGAGACCGCGCCACGTTTCGACGCGCAAGCTGCGCAATGTCAGTTCCTCGCGCGGAACCTCATCATCGCCAAAGTCGCGTGCTGCCTGGAGTGAACCGTTGAGGTTGTACGACCAGCCGTGATATCGGCACACGAACACCTGACAATCGCCGGCACCATCAGCCAGTAACGGGCCGCCGCGGTGCCGGCAGACGTTGTGGAAGGCGCGGAGGGTACCGGCGTCGTTGATGACGACGATCGGAAACCCGGCGGCGACGACAGCGGCGTATGCAGCGGGCGCGCTGAACTGGGAGGCGTCGTCGACAAACATCCACGCGCGCGCGAAGATCGCCATACGCTCGCGCTCATACACCAGCGGATCGACGTACGCTACAGCCGGCAGCATCGTCGCTTGCGCCTGTACCGGTGCCTGGGTCATCGCGGCTCCTGCGAAATCGGGGGAACGAAGTGTATGGAGCGGGAGAACGGACTCGAACCGTCGACCCTTT
>JBBSDV010000256.1:0-3386 GCA_038240335.1 Dehalococcoidia bacterium | reverse complement strand
TGTCATATCCGTTCATGATTCTCAGGTGATACACCGCTTCGGTTGCTAGCGGGCTCGCCGATCCTTCCGCCTCCGCGAAGAACTTCACGGGAAGGTACGGGCCTTCGGTAGCGTCGGCTCTCCGGTCGATCGTGTAACGAGCGAGCGGCGTCTGGTTCGGGTCGGCGAGAAGCATCGCCTCAGCCGCGAATTCGTGTGTACTCCGTACTACCGTCTGCAGTTCCATCGCACGTGATTCTCCGACCGCAAGACCGCCGAGCGTATAAATCAGGTCGGTACCCGAGATGGTTTGGCCGACGCCGTCGATCGTCTCGTTGAAGAAGAAGTACTGGTCTGGAGGCAGTGCGGCATTCGAGGGATTGAACGCAATCGCCAAACTCGTGAGGCGCTCGTTGCCGGTGTTTCGGACGCGGTAGGTACAGGTCACCAGTGTGTAGCGGTTCGGCGGCACGCTCGCAGGGCCGCAAGTAACCTCCATCGTCGCGGCTTGCGTGACGGCCGCGGTCTCCGCGGCCGCCGTCGAGACGGCGAACCCGGCGAGCAGCACGATCGACAAGAGCAGCATCAGCATCACAAGCGCAAACGCCCGCATCGTCATCTCCTCCGGATCTCGAACCGCCGTCCCCCGGCTTCGCCATCGGGCGGGCGTCAGACGCGATCATTCTCGTCGAGCGACGACGCCGGTACCTGACGCAGACGGAACGCGTCCCCTACGCCTCGCCAACGAACGCACGCACGCCCCTAGCGGTCGCTTCACCGCCATCGCGCCGTCGACTGGATCGGAGGATCGAGCAATTGCGAACAGGACGCTTCGCCCTCCGCATCCCGAGCGCCTTCGTTCGCAGCCGCGACGCGCACACGCTGTACAATAAAATAGGCAGGTGCAATGAAGCTAAAGCGAAGCGGCACGCCCGTTCTCGATCGATGACGACAATCGCGCACGCACCGACGGTGCAGCCGCTGTTGGATAAGGCCGCGAGCTACCTTCCGGCCGACAAGCTGCGCTTGATCGAGGATGCCTTCGAGTTCGCGGCGGCGTCGCACGACGGCCAGAAACGCTTGACGGGCGACCCCTACATCATCCACCCCCTCGACGCGGCGCTGACCGTTGCGAACCTGCACATGGATGCGGCGGGCATCGCCGCGGCGCTGCTCCACGACGTGCAGGAGGACTGCGCCGTCCCGAACGACGAGATTGCTCGCCGCTTCGGCGCCGAGGTGGCGAAGCTCGTCGACGGCACGACGAAGCTCGAGAAGATCGCCTGGCGCGCGCCCGGCGAGCGGCCCGGCGATCAGTCGATCCAGGCGGAGAGCCTGCGGAAGATGTTCCTTGCGATGGCGGAGGACATCCGCGTCGTCGTGATCAAGCTGGCCGACCGGTTGCACAATATGCGCACGCTCGACGCAAAGCCGCTCGAGAAGCGTCTGCGCACGGCGCAGGAGACGATGGAGATCTACGCGCCGCTGGCGAACCGCCTCGGCATCTGGCAGATCAAGTGGGAGCTTGAGGATCTTGCCTTCCGGCACCTGCAGCCCGAGCGCTACAAGCAGATCGCAAAGCTGATCCAGACGAAGCGGACGGCGCGCGAGCGCTACGTATCGCAGGTCGAGAAGTTCCTCAAGGACGAGCTGGCGAAGCATGGCATCGAGGCCGAGGTGAAGGGCCGGGCGAAGCACATCTTCTCGATCGCCCAGAAGGCCGAGAAGTACGCCGCCGAGCAGAAGAGCTTCGAGCAGATTTACGACCTCTTGGCCCTGCGGGTGATCGTTGGCGACGTGAGTGATTGCTACAACGCGCTCGGCGTCGTCCACGGCCTGTGGCACCCGATCCCCGGCCAGTTCGACGACTACATCGCGAGCCCGAAGGAGAGCCTGTACCAGTCGCTCCATACGACCGTGATGGCGATCGGCGCTCGGCCGCTCGAGGTGCAGATCCGGACGCAGGAGATGCACCAACTCGCGGAGTACGGCGTGGCGGCGCACTGGCGCTACAAGGAGTCGACCGGCGACAAGCGCGACGTGCGGTACGAGGAGCGCATGTCGTGGCTGCGGCAGCTGCTCGAATGGCAGCGCGACATGTCGCAGGCCGAGGAGTTTGTCGAGTCGGTCAAGACCGACCTCTTCCGCGACCAAGTCTTCGTCTACACCCCGAAGGGCGAGATCAAGGAGATGCCAGCCGGCGCGACGCCGATCGACTTTGCCTATCGCGTGCACACCGAGCTGGGCCATAAGTGCGTCGGCGGCAAGATTAACGGCCGCCTCGTGCCGCTGAACTACCAGTTGCAGAACGGCGACGTCGTCGAGATCGTCTTGGGCAAGGGTTCGCGCGGGCCATCGCGGGACTGGCTCAATACCAACCTCGGCTACATCAAGACCGGCCACTCGCGTGAGAAGATTCGCCAATGGTTCAAGAAACAGGAGCGCGCCGAGAACATCGAGCGCGGCCGCGAGGTGATCGACAAGGAGCTGCGGCGCCTCAACCTCTCGCTCGCCGAGAACGGCGCCGAGATCCTCAAGATCTTCAAGTACGACTCGCTCGACGACTTTCTCGCTGCCATTGGCTTCGGTGGCGTAAGCACCGCCCACATGGCCATGCGCCTGGCGCCACTGATCCACAAGGACGACGAACTCGATGCGCCACCGCTGAGCGGCATGCCGGCGCGCCGGGCGCAGAGCCAGACCGTGTCCGTGCTCGGCACGGGCGATCTCCTCACGCAGATGGCGCGCTGCTGCAGCCCCGTGCCCGGCGATAAGATCGTCGGCTACGTGACGCGCAGCCGCGGCGTCACGATCCATCGCGAGGACTGCTACAACGTACTGCACGAGGACGAGACGGAGCGGCTCGTCGACGTCGAATGGGGACGCTCGGGTGACATGTACCCGGTCGCAGTGCACATCGAAGCATGGGATCGCGTCGGCCTGTTGCGAGATCTATCGACGATGGTGTCGGACGAGAAGGTCAACATGATGGGCGTGCGCACCGAGCACGAAGACGACCGCACAACCCACGTCTTCATCACGCTCGAGACCACAGGCGTCGCGCAGCTCAGCCGGCTGATGGCGAAGATGGAGTCGATCCGTGGCGTGATTACCGTCAACCGGCAGGTCGATGGACAGCGACGAACGCTCGGCGCGTCGTAGGTGGATCTCGCGAAGCTTCATCTCGATGTCGGCCTGTTCACCCACAACGCCGCGGCAATGCTCGAGTTCTGGCAGCAGGAGGTCGGCCTGGCTTTCGAGGAGACGCTGCCGCTTGGGGGTGGCGTCCTGCAGCACCGACACGCGATGAACGGCTCGGTGCTCAAGCTCAACGCCGCGCGCGAACCGCTGCCCGACGCGCCGCCGAGTGGCTACCGGCAGTTGCTGATCGCACGCGACGGCGTCAC
>JBBSDV010000255.1:0-3394 GCA_038240335.1 Dehalococcoidia bacterium | reverse complement strand
TCGTGTCGCCCCAGACGGCAGCTTCATAGCAAGCGAGCACCCGCCACGCCGCCGATACATACGGGAACGAGGGCTTCGAGCGAGCGCTGCGTTCGGTTGACAAATGAGGGTGTTGAATTACTATGTCACTCAACCTCAGCGCGTGTCGTCGCGTATGCGCGGCAGTAAGGCCCCACGTGTGACCAGTCCCGCTCGTCCCATCGCCTCACTGAGGCCGCGATGGTAAACCGCGATGGCGTGCCCGAGCGCGCCGGATGGCTTACCTGGCGCCGATCCGCGCTGATCGGCGTCGAGGTGATCGTCACGGCAGTCGCCCTGACGCTGCTGTTTCGCGGCCTCCATTTGAGCGAGACGGCGAAGGCGTTCCGTCGCGCTAACTACTGGTTCCTCGCGCCTGCTCTCGCCTTCCTCCTCCTCGACTTGCAGCTGCGCGCGGTGCGTTGGCGCTTGCTGCTCCGTCCTCAGCGCGGGCTGAGCCACAACAACCTCTTCGGCGCGACGAACGTCGGGTATCTCGTCAATGACGTGCTGCCGTTTCGGGTCGGCGAAGTGGCCCGCGTATTCCTCATCGATGAGCTCGAGACGACGGGCAAGGTGCGCGCCGCCGGCAGTGTCGTCGTCGAGCGGGGCATCGACGTCATCGCGATGATCCTGCTCGTCGTCTCGTTGTTTCCGTTCATCGACGAGCCCTCGTGGACCCGCGGTCCCGCGCTCGTCATCGGCGCCGTCGTCGTCGTTGGCTTCCTGCTCCTCGTGGCGCTCTCGCACGTGCACGACACAGATCGGGCCGTCTGGAAGATATGGATCGAGCGTGTACCCCGCATCGGCGTCCGGCTCGAAGACGCGACCAGCACACTGCTCGCCGCACTGCGGCCGCTACGCAGCATCGGCACGCTCGCAGCGATCGCGGCGCTGACGATCCTGATCTGGGTCAGCGGGACCTTGAGCTTCCTGATGGTGATGAAGGCGTTTCGGCTCGATGTCGGCTATCCGGCGGCTGCGCTCGTCGTCGCCGCAACCACGCTTGGCATGATTGTGCCCTCGTCGCCCGGGTACGTCGGTGTCTTTCACGCCATCGCCGTGAAGACGCTGACGGAAGTCTTCGGCGTGCCGAAGGAGCTTGCGCTGACATACGCCTTCGCCCAGCACGCGCTGATCTACTTCGTCCCGGCGGCGCTCGGCGTCGAGTTCCTGCGGCACCACCGCGCGATCTGGCATCGCCTCGCCGCATCTCTCGGCATCCATCGCGGCGGACGTGCGGCGGCGCCTCCACCCCCGCGTGAAGTACAGGCGGCGGCCGACGCGACGCGAGCCAAGCTTTGAAGCTCGTCATCGTCGTCCCCACCTACAACGAACGCGACAACATTGGCACGCTGATCACGCGGCTGCAGGACGCGTCCGCCGCGATCAAGCACGATGTTGAGATCCTCGTCGTCGACGACAGCTCGCCGGATGGCACGCAGGACGTCGTCCGCGAAATGCAAAGCCGCTATCCGAACGTGCGGCTCCTGTCAGGCGACAAGCAAGGCCTCGGCGTCGCCTACGTACGCGGCCTCGGCCACGCGCTAACGACGCTGTCGGCCGACGTCGTGCTCCACATGGACGCCGACTTCTCGCACGATCCCGCCGATGTGCCGCGCCTCATCGCCCAGATCGACGCGGGTTACGATCTCGTCGTCGGTTCCCGCTACATTCCCGGCGGGCGCCTGTCTGACGACTGGGGCGTCACACGCAAGCTGATCTCTCGGGTGGCGAATCTCGGGGTTCGCACCATCGCCGGCATCGGCGCCATACACGACTGCACCGGCGGCTTCCGGGCGTACCGCGGCAGCACGCTCCGCCAGGTCGATCTCGAGAGCGCCCCGCGCGGCTATGCCATCCTCACGTATCTGGCGTACAACTCGCTGATGGCCGGCGCGCGGACGACGGAAGTGCCGATCACCTTCTCGAATCGCGCCGAGGGCACGAGCAAGCTGCGCGCCTCCGACGCGCTCGAGCTGTTCCTCAACGCCTGGTGGATCCGCTACGACCGCCGCGACCGCTTCTACCGCCGCGCGACGGGTGGCCTCTCCGGCGTCGCCGTTAACCTCGCGCTCGTGGCGGCGCTCTACCACGGCCTGCACCGGCCCGCCCTCGTCGCGTCCGCTGTCGCGATCGAGGCGTCAATCTTGTTTAGCTTCGCCTGGCGTGAGTCCTGGGGCCTCGCCCTCCATCGCCCGGCCACGAACGTCGTCGGTCGTCTAGCGCGGACGCACGTCGTCGCGCTCCCGTCTTGTACGCTGACGCTCGGCACGTTCGCCGCCGCGTCGCACGCCGGCGCCGGCATCGTGGCGGCCCAGGCCCTCGGTATCGTGCCGGCGATGCTCTGGAACTACTTCGCCGGCGATCGCGCGCTCGACGCCGTCCGCGACCTGAACTTGCTGAATCGTCGCCGAACCGACCCCGCCGCCGCATTCTTAGAGAGCGAGCATGATGTCCAACCCGTCTGACGACCACCAGAACGGCAACCACACGCCGAACGTCGATCGCTACCTCGTGCGCTACCTCGAACGGGCGCCCGCCGCACTCGCCCTCTGGCGTTCGATCGAAGCGCGGCATTTCGGCTCCGTGCCGATGCCGAGGCCCATCCTCGACGTCGGGTGCGGGTTCGGCGAGTTCGGCCGCGCCTTCTTCGAGCAGCAGTGCGATGTCGGCCTCGACATCTCTCGTCGCGATCTCGAGATCAGCCGCGAGGCAAACATCTACCGCTCGATCGTCCAGGGCGATGCCCGCCGCTTGCCCTTCGAGGATGCTGCGTTCCAGACCGTAATGAGCGTCAGCGTGCTCGAACATATCCCCGAGGTGCTGCCGTTCTTCGCCGAGGCGCGGCGCGTCCTCAAGCCCGGCGGCACGCTCGTCATCTCGATGCCGCTCGTCGATATGGACAGCTACATGGCGTTCCCGCCGCTCGCTCGCAAGCTCGGTCTCGGCTCAGCCGCCGACGCCTACGTCAAGCGGGTGCATCGTTCGTTCAAGCACATCAACCTGCACGAACCCGAGTGGTGGCTCGCCGCCGTCCGCGACGCCGGCTTCACAATCGAGCAGGAGCGGCGCATCATCTCGCGTACTGCCACGCGCGCCTTCGACATCGGCCTTCCGACGGCCATGCTCTCGCAGCTAGGCCGCCTGACGCGGGGCACGCGCGCCGTCTGGCACCCTGCCCCCGTCGTCAGCGCGTGGGCGAAGGTGCTGCACCCTCTCGTCGAGCGCGAAGAACAACCCGGCGACGGCAGCAACATCTTCATCGTCGCCCGCAGGTAGCATTCGCTGCTCAGCCGCTCTGTCGGCACGGGGCAATGCCTCAGTCGTATCCACCGAGGCGGCGTACCACGGGAGAGCATTGTAAGTCTCGCCG
>JBBSDV010000254.1:0-3450 GCA_038240335.1 Dehalococcoidia bacterium | reverse complement strand
CGTCGCCTAACGTAGGGGCTGTTGCCGAACTCACCAATTTTAACGCTCGGCCGACGCTGCGCTGATCGCGACTACAGGCCGGATCAGCCCCAGAATGCGCCGACTGGATCCGCGTCGACTTCTTGAATGAGCGTCGCGATGTCCGCCGTCGGGTGCGTGCGCTCGTAGCGAAGCCAACGGCCGTGCCGGTCACTCCAGTAGAGCGTCCACCGATCCGCCGCTGGGTCGTAGCGCAACTGCGAGACCTTGCCGTCGGCCCACTTGTCCGACACGCGCCAGACGGCGCGTGCTCAAAGAGCGTCACGCTGTTTTTCGCGCGTCTCGACCGACACGCGGATCTGATCGCGAACACGCGGCGAAATACGCCGATCTATCAACTGCTGTAGCAGTCCCTCAACGCGCCGCCGAGTAAGTTCTGGATCGCCATATCGATAGACAATATCGGTCCGTCGGACGGCAGCAAACTACTCGGCCGCTGATTTGAGCCGACAGTCGTTGTACAGACGATTGTCGGGCCTGTGTCCCGTGATGATGGCCCTGCGGTCGAGGTGCTACGCGGTCTGGCGCTATGGCTTGATGATGGTGTGAATCGGCATGATCTCTGGCTCGGTGGGGGTCACTCCATTTTTTATCAGGATGGGCATCAGGATCGTGCCGAACGCGTCGAACTCGACCTGCGAGTTTCATACGTCGAACACGTGCAAGTCGTTGGTATCGCCGAACGAAGCATGATAGATGCGGCCCTTTGGGATGCCCGCCCCCGCCGCTTCGAGCTGCTTCACCACTTCGCTGTAGCGCTGCGGGGTCAGTGATTGACTTCCGAACACACGCCGATCGCCATGCCTATGCTCCGTTGCACCTGCCGGGAAAGCCCGCCGGGCCCGTGAGTATTCGAAGTGTCGATCTGTGCCGCAGTTGGATCACGCAGTGACGCGTGTTCCGCCTCCCGCTCCACCGCGCGCTAGTGGGTAAAAACGAGGCCGTTTACGCCATGGACGCCCTTGAGGGCCGAGATCTCCCCCTGGTGCGTTGCGAGGTGCCACGCCAAGACGTTCGCGAACATCGCCCCGACGGGCATCGGTGGCGCGAACCCGGGATCGACGACACGGTCCAGCTCGGGGTCGCTGGCCGAGGCGAGGTATTCGCCGGTGGCTTGGGCTACCGCCGCGGCGTACTGGCGAAAGACGTCCAACGGGAGCGTGACGTTCCAGTCCGGCTCCATGCCGCCCTGCGGCATCTCGAGGCCCACCTTGGTCGCCCAACCGCCGGCGTAGTAGACGGGAGTGCCGCCCCTTATCAGCCCGTTGACGAGCCCATCCTCGCTGAAAATTGCATGGGCGTAGACGGCACCAACGGAGTTGATTGTGGAACTGGGCAGTTTCCTGGCGAGCACCTCTGCGGAGCAATCGCAAATCGCTGCGTCCATTGTGCCGTGCAAGGACTGCATTTGGTGCTGAAGCGTTGTCTTGACGTCCATAGAATCAACTCTCTCCATGTGAAATTGGCTGCGCATGACGCCTGCTGCCCGCCGCTTGAGCTTGGCCCGAGGGAACGGATGTGTCAGGAGTATGGCAGAAGTCACCCCTGTCGGCCAGAGGAATCCTCAAGGTCCAACACGACGTCGAACCAACTGCGATTATGCGACGTAGAGCCCGTCGTCCCGCACCCTGTCCTTCAGAGCGAAGCAACGAACCTAGCCGGTCACGACCGAACCAACAACACAGGCGCACGCCATCCCGCTGAGCGCGCTCCTGGCCATCTCTGGATCGCCCCGCGTTCCGGGTGCGAACGCCCGCTGCGAGTTCGCACCGACAACTGCAACAATCGCCCCAGCGTCCCGTGCCCTGAAAAGGCACCCGCACACGGACAGCACTCGCCCGAGAACACCGAAAAGTGCTAAACGATTACATAACGAAGAACGGCGAAGTCGGCCCTGCGGCCCGCCGTCGAACGAATCAGACTACCCCGCCCGGTCGCGGCCGCCGCCGACGAGCGTCAGCGTCTCCGCCCGCTCGTCGGTCGTCTGGCCGCCGCCATGCAGCAGCTGCAGCGCTGGTCGCGCATCGCCGGCAACCGCCGCCGTCGCAAGCGCGACGGGCTCGCCGGCACGCGCCATCGACGCGCGTGCCGTCTCCCACACGAGCGCGGCGTCGCCAAGCGCCCCTGCGTTCGTCGCCGCCACGTTGCCGGCGCCGATCGCAGCGACGAACGCTGCCGCAACCCGCGTCTGCGGGTCCGCCACCTCGACCGTCGGGTGCTCCGTGATCGTCTCCGACCACTGGCCGTTGCGCTGCGGCCCGCGGTGTCCCGCCGTCGCCTGGATCTGGAGTCCCGCCCGCGGGTCGAGCGCATCGAGCACGATTGTCCGGCCCGTGCAAGCGATGACGATCTCCTGCCGCACCATCGGTTCCAAAAGGCTAACATCGAGGCGCGCGACGAGCCCGCTGCCAAACATCAGCGTCGCCATCACCGCATCCGTCGCGCCGCTCTCATCGTCAACGCGCGGCGCTGATGCCGCCACCCGCGCCGGCATCTCATCCATCAACGTCAGCATGGCGGCGATGTCGGCGATCGCGAGCTCGTCGAGCGTCGAGCGGCCGTGGGCGCCCGTGCGCAGCGAGCGGATGTATCGCGGATGCCAGAGCGCGTGCGTGCCCGCAGTCATCTTGCGCACGAAGGCGATTCGTTCGTCGGCGTTGCCGATCGCATCGATGAGGATCACGCGTTCGCGCCGCCGGGCCAGGTCGTCGAGCGCCCGCAGCTGCTTCGAGCTGAGCGCGACCGGCCCTGACACGAGGACGTGGCGCCCCGCCATCAGGACGCGGCGGATCGCCCCCGCGATGTCCGCGACCGCCGGCGCGCCCGCGCCGAGCGCGAACGCCACGGCATCGATCTCCGGCCGCGCCAGCTGCGCCAGCAGGTCGTCGTCCGTCGTCGTCGTCAGCCGCTGGATCTCGACGCCGTCATTGCCGCGCAGCGAGTGCGCCAGCGTGTCGGCGCAAGCGCCCGTGCCGGTGACCGCGATGGTCGTCGTGCGCGAGCGCGCCAGTGCCGCCGGGATCAGGCGTTTCGTCACTATGCCGCGTCCTCGAGCTCTTGCGTCAGCACGAGGCGCAGGCGGCGGATCGCCCTGTGCCGCAGCTGCGACGCACGCGATTCCGAGATGCCCATCGAGTCGCCGATGCTCTTGAGCGACTGCGACTTCATGTAATACAGGCGGACGATCGTGCGTTCGCGGTCCGGCAGCAGCTCGACTGCCTCTGCCAGCTTCACGCGCACCATAGTCTCCTCGGCGACGGAGTCGGGGTCGCTGTTCGGGTCCTCGTCGGCCATCTCCCACAGCTTCTCGCTGTTGCCGCTGCCCGCGGTGTCGGCGAGGCTGTCGAGCGAGACGACGCGCACGCTGCTCGTCCGCAGCGACGACATGAAGTCCTTCGTCTCGATCCCCAT
>JBBSDV010000253.1:0-3454 GCA_038240335.1 Dehalococcoidia bacterium | reverse complement strand
GGGCTGCGTGTAGATCGTGCCGGCATCGTGGGGTTCGCTCTCCCCGTAAAGCGCCGTGATGTCGCCTTGCCACGGGATCGGCCATTGCTCGTCATGCGTGAACACGACGAGGACGTCCGGCGGGCACGCCAGCAAGTCGGCATGTACACCCTCCGACCAGTGCTCGCGGATCACGTAGGGAATCGAGAAGAAGAACCGCCGCTCGGGGGTGCGGCCGGCGTACGTGTACACATCGGAACGGCTGCCCAGTACGAACATTTCGCCGGGCTTTGACGCGGCGGCCTCGGCCACGACCTCGTAAGGTCCAGGGCCGCGAATCTCAAGAATAGAGCGCACCGCAAAACTTGAAATGAGGAGCGCCCAGGCGGTCATCGCGACGAGCATGACGCGAAGCGGCCGCCGCCGATGCATGAACGCAATCCCTTCGACGGCGAGCAGCGCGATCGGCGGGGCGGTAAGCGCATAGTAGTGGTCGAAGTCGAAGCCGCTCGCCTTCACGGACGCGATGCTGCAGAGCCCCCAGAGTAGCAATGCCGGCTTGCGGCAGCGGATGGTGCCGACGAGTGCGGTGACCCAAAGCGGCAGCATCGCATAAATCAGCGTCCACCGAACCGAGGTCAAGGCGTGGAGCCGGTCCGACGACGTGTAGTGGCCGTAGTCCAACGCGAATGTCACGTTCGCAACCCAGAAGTCGTGCCAGATCGGGACGAACGGCAGCACGCTAACGGCGACGACGGCGGCGCCGCCAAGCGCGACCCGCGGCAAGCGCCGCCACCAGATGAGCAAGAGCACGGGCGCGAAGACGGCAGCATGGAGCTTCGTCATGACTGCTACGCCAAACAGCGCGCCGGCAAAGAACGGCGATGAGACGGCAAACGACCCCGTCAGCGGCAGGAGGATGAAGGCTTCAGTATTCGCGACCACCGGCATCAGCGGGTTTCCGAGGAGCAGTGCGTATGCGATACCCGCCGGCACAGCGCGCTCCGACGAGAGCCAACGCGCGGCAAGGCGCATCACGACCGGCACGGATGCGGTCATCATCGCGGCCGCGAGTACGCGCTCCGCGGTGATGCTGGCGCCGAGGCCCATCGGCAAATACCACAGGAAGGTCATCGGCTGGCGATTGATAAAGAGATCGCGGTACGGCCAGCGGCCGTGGATGATCCCAACCTCGATGATCTTGTACGCCGCCTCGTCCGGGTTGACCCGCCTCATGACGCCTTCGATGCAAAGCCATAGAAAGAGCAGAACGGCCGGCGCGTACGGAGCGAGCGTTCGGATCCCCGATCGCCCGACGCCGGGATCCGGTCCGACCGGCGCCTGTGCCGGCGGGATCATCGTTGGTCGACGCCCCAATGGCACGGTCGTCGCAGGACGCGCGGCTGGCGTGCTCACGAGATCGCGCGCGGCACGGCCATCGCCGCCGTTTCGGGCGTGTGATCCGAGACCTGCATCGACCGAAGGCGGCACGCGGATACGATCGTAAGGTGCCGCTCTGCGTCACACCAGCGTGCTCGCATGCCGCTCATTTCGTCTCCTCGCGCTCCACCGTGCCGCCAGAACCATGACAGGGGCAGTGGCAGACGGCAACCGGCATCGCGATGCATCCGCACGGGTCCTTCCAGTCGTGCGGTGGCCGCGGCGTCGTATGGTCCACGTCGACGCGCCATCCACGGCGAAACGCCTTCCCCCACGCCGTATTGAGCGCACCCTTATGTTCACTCATTCAGAGCACAGCCTGTCTCAAGGACACCAGAGACCCGTGGCGCGGCATTCAACCGGCGTTTTCGGGTCATCAAGCAGCATCTCCGCGCATCCCCATCGCCGTAGCCATTCTGCTGTGATGCACCGCCGTGCCCTCGCGGCTGCGAGGGTGATGCATCCAGCGTATGTAGTGTCGGATAAGCGATGGTCGGCGTGCAGGATGCGCGAGAAGCAGAACGATTACGACCGCGTGCGAAACCACTCGATCGTACGCTGGAGACCTTCGTGAAGCTCGATCTGCGGCCGCCAGCCGGTCGCCGCCATCAGCTTCTGCGACCAAGCGTAGTTGGCCGGCACGTCACCGGCTCGGGCGCCGAGATCTTCGATCTCCACGTGGTACTCCAGGATGTCGGTGATATCGCCGATGACGTCGAGAATCTTCGTGCCGGTCTCGCTGCCGACATTAAAGTACTGGAGGCCGGTCTGATCGAGGACGGCGGTATGCGCGCGCGCAAGGTCCTCGACGTAGATGAAATCGCGTACCTGCTCGCCACCCCAGTACAGCGGGATCGGCCGTTTCGCCAGCGCGGCAGTGATGAAGTTGGGGACGGCGTGGGTCTCCGGCTCGTGCATCTCGTTCGGGCCATACGGATTGAAATAGCGCAGGATGATCGCATCCATGCCATAGAGCGAGTTGTAGGTGGCAACGAACGCCTCCGTCGCCACCTTGGATGCGCCGTACGGGTTCGATTGCACGCCGAGCGGATCATCCTCGCGGATCGGCAGGTTCTGCGGCGTGCCGTACACCGTCGCGCTCGACGAGAAGACGACCTTGCCGACGCCCGCTTTGTGCATCGCGTCGAGCAGGCGGACGGAGTTCATGATGTTGTTGTCGGCGAAGACGAGCGGCTCTTCGACGGAGCGGCCGACCTCGATGTACGCCGCCATGTGGATCACCGCGTCATGGCCGCGCAGCCACCCCTGCAGGTGCTCCTCGTCTCGCAGGTCGCCCTCGATGAAGCGCGCGTCGGCCGGCACAAGCTCGCGGTAGCCCTTCGAGAGATTGTCGAGCACGGTCACCTCGTGCTGCTCCGCCAGCAGCGTCTTGGTGAGCGCTGACCCGATGAAGCCGGCGCCGCCGGTTACGAGAACACGCATGATGCTCCTTCGTTAGTTTGTAGTCCGTAGTTCGGTGTTTGTAGTTCGCCGTGCGCGGCGCAGAAACCTTGCCCGGTCGCCATTATCCACAGCACGATCGAGCGCTTTCTCCTTCGTCGTTTTTGTAGTTCGTTGTTGTCGTTCGCGGTGCAGAGAAACGTCGCCCCGCGGCTATGTCCATGGCACGATCGAACGTAGCGTAGTGTTGCGAAACATACCGCCCGACGCATGATCGTCGCTTCGCATCGCGGGTCGAGTGAAGCGGGAGTGCGGAGGGTGCAGCGCCTCTGCCAGGGCTCGTGGGTGTCCCCCGAAGATTCCCGCTTTTCCACAATCTGTATCCGGGTACGCGCGAGCGGACACACACGACAGTATGCATCACGACTATCGACCGCAGGTCGAACTACAAACTACGAACCACACACTACAAACTCGCCGACAGGCGCTTCGGCGCGACCATGCGGTAGCTGTCGATGATGAGATCCGCCGCCTCGTCCCAGTCGACCACACCCTC
This sequence comes from Dehalococcoidia bacterium, assembly GCA_038240335.1. Classification (GTDB taxonomy): domain Bacteria; phylum Chloroflexota; class Dehalococcoidia; order DSTF01; family JACRBR01; genus JBBSDV01. The sequence goes on along the minus strand of JBBSDV010000253.1, from coordinate 78 downwards.
CATGTTGATGCCGACCCACCCCCTGTGCCCGACGTACTTCGGCCGGTAGTAGCGGTCGGGATTTGCTTCGATGAGCGT
>JBBSDV010000252.1:0-3490 GCA_038240335.1 Dehalococcoidia bacterium | reverse complement strand
GGTCGACGTGGATCAGCGCGCACTGCCGCTCGCAGTACGCAAAGTGCTCGATCGCCGACACCGCGATCAACTCCTCGTCGCCCACCATCACCGCCCCTCCGGCGCCCGCCTCCATCACCCGACGAGCCGGGTGAGCGTCACCCCCTTCGGCAGCGCGCTCTCGTCGATCGCGACCTTGTAGTCGGAGAACAGCCGCGGTGCGGTGTTCGTCGACGGCGGCGTGATCACCCGCGCGAACAGGTCCTGCGCCGGCGCGTTGCCGAGATTGCTCTCGTGGCTGAAGACGTACAGCCCGCGGCACGACATCATCCCGCGCGATGCTGACCGATCGACGTCCCACATCCCCTGTAGTGCCTGCCAGAAGATCGCCAGGTCCGCCGCATCGACGCCCGTGCGCGTGGCGAAGTGCGGGTTGAAGAACCCATGCGCTCGGTACAACCCATACGGCACCAGCGACTTCCGCCCCATCTCGGTCGTCTTGCCGGTCGTCTTGCCACTGCCGTCGGCCTGCTCCGCGACGACGATCTCAGCGTCTTCCGGCCTCGTCACCGCGATCCGCGTGATCGACAGGTCGAGCGGGATGATCGGGTCGATCGACCGCGCGAAGGTCAGCTGCATCGGGCCACGCACCTGACCGCAGTTCACCCCCGTCGTCATCACTGCGCCGAACGTGCGGATGTCGTAGAAGTTCGCGCACATCCATGCGCGCCCCTTCTCCACCTCGTCGCGCTTTTGCTTCGCTCCGGTCGACTTCATGTCGAGATCCGTGTATGCCCGTTGGTGCTGGGTGTTGAGGGCGATGCCCTTGTTCTGGACGTAGATCTCGAATCGCGGCTCGCCGTCGTGCACCATGTCGACGTAGTCGCGCACCTTGCGCTTGATCGCCACGTCGCTGACGAGGCCCTGCATCGTCTCCGGATCGACGCGCGGCAGGTTGCCCGCGTCCGGGTCGCCGTTCGGGTTGCCATCGGTGACATCGAACAAGAGCACAAAGTCGTGCCGGCGTGCGGTGTCGGTGTGGATCGCGGTGGTCGTATCCGTCGTCATCGTTAGTTGCTCTCCTGCTCGCTGTCGCTGTTGTCGTCAGCCTCATCGCCGGCTGCGGCGTCGCTTGGTTCGGCAGCACTGTCGGTTGCGCGCTTGCCTCCCCACGGCAGCGCACGCTGGTGGTAGTAACCCAGCGCGAACATGCCCTGATCCTCGAGCGTCAGTGTGCGCGGGAAGAGCGGCAGGCCGCCTGCGACTTCCTCAAGCTGTCGCTGTAGCGAGACCCACGCACCGCGCCGGTCGCGTTCGAGCTTGCTAAGATGCGGCTGGACGCCGCGCATCAACCGTCCGAACACGGACGCCGGCGCCGATGATGCCGTGCCGTAAAACCGATCGACGATCGTCGCGTTGACGCCGGGCATCGCCGCCCGCTGTACCGCCTCGATCACGGCGAGCAATCTCCCGCAGCGGTACGCAGCGTTCCCCTCTGTACCGTCAAGTTCCACTAGGTTCTCCTGTCCACGTTCTGGGTGCTGCGAGAGCAACACCATCTTGATTAGCGCGGCGCGCGGCCGCGTCACGGATTGTTCAGCGCGGCACCGCCGCACCGCCTCGAAGAGCAACTGCCACGGCACGGGGTCGCCACGAAGCGCCGTCCGCAGCAGCGACCGCGTGACGTTGATCGGCGGCTTGTTGTTGCGGTCGCCGGTCCGCACCGTCGCATACGAGAGCTTCGAGATGCTCAGCGGCAACCCGGTCTCGCCCCGGTCCGTGATCCGCTGCAGCTGGAACCACTCGTGGAGGTGCTGCTTCGCCTCCGCCACGCTCGTATCGATCCATTCCCGCACAACGGCGCGCCCGCCCGACCCGGAGAGCGCCGTCGCGTAGAATCGTTGCACCGAGTCGTCGTCGATCGCCGCGACCGCACCCTGACGCCCCGTCTTCGCGGCGGTGAGCAGCTGCGCGACGCTCGCCGCCGTCGGTTGCGTGATGTTCGTGGCGAACGAGAACTCCGCCTCCGGCTCCCGCGTCCAAAACACATACGCCAGCCCCCCGACGATCACCCGGTGATCGGGGTCGCGGAGCATTTCATTGAGTGACTTCGTGAAGCGAGCTCCGCATGATTCGCATGTCGGGGCATTGAGTGACGATTCGAGGCCGAATGAACGAAACGCATCGGCGTTGAAGCTAATGATTGAGGTGCCGCCCATCTGACCGTCCGGTACCCCTTTGACCTTCTCGATCGTCAATGCCACACGCCGCATTCGCGAGCAGACAAGACATCTCCTTTCGGCAGCTTTGCTGTTTTTCCTGTCGTTTTCCTCAGCCCAGAACTCCTGCACGGCGGGAAGGTCAACAAGGAACTTGTGGTCGATCCGAAACGTGATCCTTGCGGACGAATCAAATCCGTCCGTCCCCGCGATTTGCTCCAGCGGACCCTCGCGGAGGAATGTCAAGACTGCGTTCACACGCGGATCTCCCGTCGCGACCGCGCACCCGTTCACGAGATCCATAAACGCTGCGTGGCATTTCGCGACCCGCGGCGGCTTGCCAGCATCCCCGACGAAACCAAGGACGTACCCGGCGTTGCCGACCAACAGAAACGGGCTAATTCCGCTCGTCTTCACGACTTCAGGCACCTCATGCCAGACACCGCGTTTTGTTGCGCGATCCGACGGGTCAGCGGTATCTACGAGTTCTCGAAACTTGCCATCGCCGTCGAGCTCGATGATGTACCGAACCGGAGCGTTCGTATAAAGCCGTGGCGGGAAGTCGACAATTCGATCTGCGTATGCTTCAAGCTTTTGCAGCAGCATGCCCGACCTCCTCTCGCGTCCACTCCGGCACGTGCAGCACGCCGCGGTCGAGGCTCGCCTGGAAGAAGTGCGCGGTTGCGCCGACGCCCTTCGATCCGTAGTCGATGTCGTGCAGCATCGTGCCCAGCTCGTCGGTGAGGTCGATCGGCCGGCGGTCGCTCGCGGGTCCGAACGATGCCGAGAACTCCCGGCACCCGAGGTACGGCGTCGCAAAGCAGCGGCCGGATTCCACCCGCCGCCGGAACTGGTCGCGGTACTTCGCCACATCGTCGGTTGCATGGGGATGTAGCTCGATGCGAGCGCTGATCCGGTACGCCACATCCCGCAGTGCCAGCGTGTGCCGTTGCGCCCGATCCTCGTCGGCGAAATAACCGCCGCCGGCCTTCGCCCAGCTGCGCGCAGCCCGCTCGCTGGCTACGCCGTTCACCTCGTTCCGCAGGATCGAGAAGAACTTGATTTCACTCAGCACCTCGATCTGCTCGACGTGCCAGCGGAACTCCGGCTTCCAGAACACCGCCTCCAAGACTCCGCGCGCTGCCGATGGCGTCATCACGGAATAACTGACCCTCTCAACCTTCATCTCGGGCCGCGTGAAACAGCCGAAGTCTCCCCAGACCTCAACCTGCAACGGCCCATCCCGAACGTTCGTGACCATATCGACTCCTTTCTGCTTGGGAATAGATTCT
>JBBSDV010000251.1:0-3540 GCA_038240335.1 Dehalococcoidia bacterium | reverse complement strand
TCCGTCGCGCTCCACCTCGATCCACAGAAAGCCGCCCTCGAGCGGCTTGCCATCGATCGTCGCGGTGCCGGAGACCATCACGCGATCCGCGGCGCCAACGACCGCATTCGCAGCCGCCGACCCGAACCGTGGTGCGAGCGTGTACTGCGCGCCGGCCGCCGACAGGTCGTCGACGAGCAGGTTCTCGCCGTCCGGCTTCGTGCCCTGCTCGACCCACGCCATCAGATCCTCAAAACCGCGCTCCCACTCGGACTCCGGGAAGCCGCAGTGCGGCGATGCCTGTACCGCTCGTTGCACGAGAAGGTCGCCCTTGCCGGCGGCATCGACCTTCCGTCGTAGCTGCTGCTCCTCGTCGATCGGCACCTGCCAGTCGCCCGTGGTGTGCAGCGTCACTACCGGCATCTGGAGATCGCCGCTGATCTCGCTGCCGGCGATGAACGCGCCGACGCGATCGATATCCGGAGCTAGCCGAATGACGGCGCGATTCAAGTCCCCGCTCGACACGCCGATGGACGCGCGTAATTGATACATGCGATCGCTGTTATAGCTCAGCCGCGCCGGCAATAGGATCGCCGTGCGCTGCCAGTTCGTCGCCTCCTCCGCCTCGAATCCCTGCCGGTCGAACGGCCGGGAGCCGCCGGTGATGTCGATCAGGATGTCCTCAAACAACTTGTGCTTCGCCGGATCCGCGAGCGCCGGGAGTATCCGGCCGGTGATCAGCTGCCGCACGTCAGACGTCGCATCGAACTCGGCTTGCGTGACGCCGGCAACGTATGCGCCCACAAAGAAGAAGTCGCCGACGATGTTCGACTGGGCCGACTGCCCGGCGTAACCGCACATCGCCAGCGCTCCGTCGTACCGGTCGGCATAGCGCTCCGCGGCGATGTTCGTCGCTGCGCCGCCCATCGACTGTCCGGTGATGTAGCTGTACAGCGGCCGGCCATGTTCGGCGACAAAGCGATCCCAAAGAGCTGCCGTTTCGTCCGCCGCGCGGCCGGGAATGAGCGCGGTGCTGCTGAAGCTGGCCGCACCCCAAGCGATGCCGTGACGAATCAGGTACTCGCGCAGCCCCGGCGTCTCGACGTGCCCTTTCGGTGCAAGCCCCTGGAAGCCGTGCATGTATAGCACGAGGCGCCCGTTCCAGTCGTCCGGCACCTCGATCTGAAATGCACTGCCGCCGATTCGTCCGAATTCTGCCTTCGCACCCGGCAGCGCGTCGAACGCTGGGTCGGCAAGCTCAATGTCCTGAGGTTCTGCCTGGTAGGCGACGGGTGAGGGGATGGGGCGTGGCGTCGCGGTCGCCGCTGCCTGCGCTTCGGCAACGAGCGGCCTCTTCGTGCTCCCACCGCACGCGGTAGCGGCGAGACACGCCAGCCCAAAGAGGATCACAGCGGCGAGGAGGTGTCCGCGCTCGCGCAGAGTCGTAACAGACATCGATTGTGGCTCCCTGGGAGCGTGGCAGGCGTGTGATCAAGCCTAGCATGCGCGCGGAAGGTACCATGAGTGCATGCTGTATGCGGAACATGTGGCCCGTTCGTTCGGGCGAGTCGACGTCTTAGAAGACATAACGTTCATCATCAACGACGGCGAGGCCATTGGTCTCGTCGGCCCGAACGGTGCCGGAAAGTCCACGGTGCTGCGGCTCGTGGCAGGGGAGGACCGGCCGGATCGCGGCGTCTGCGGCCATCGTTCCGGCAGCCTCGGCTATCTCAAGCAGGAGGCCGACCACGTCGACGAGCGGCCGTTGGTCGACGAGATGTGGACGGCCTTTCCCGAAGCCCGTGCCATCGACCAGCAGATCCACGAGGTCGCCGGCAAGATCGAGCAGGGGGGCGGCGATCTCGATGCCCTGATTGAAGATCAGGGCCGGCTCTTCGACGCCTTCGAGGCGCACGACGGCTACCGCATCGATACCCGCATCGGCCGCGTACTCGATGGTCTCGGCTTCGCGCCGGAGGATCGGACGAAGCTTTGCGGCGACTTCAGTGGTGGCTGGCAGATGCGTATCGCGCTCGCGAAGATCCTCGTCCGACGACCGGATCACATCCTGCTCGACGAGCCGACGAACCATCTCGATGCCGCGGCCCGCAATTGGCTGGCCGACGATCTGTCGAAGTACAAGGGCGCGGTTCTCATCGTCACTCACGATGCAGAATTCCTCGACGGCGTTGCCACTCGCATCCTCGAGTTGCGCGACGGCAAAGTCGAGAGCTACACCGGCAACTACAGCGAGTATCAGCGCCAGAAGGCCGAGCGCCTCCAGCTGCAGGACCGCGCCGCCGCTCGTCAGGAGCGACAGCTCGACAAGCAAGAGCGTTTCATCGAGCGCTTTCGCGCGAAGTCGTCGAAGGCCACGGCCGTCAAGAGCCGCGAGAAGGCGATCGCGAAGATCGAGCGCGTAGTCCGCACCCGCAAGGAAAGCGAAGTGCACTTTGAGTTCACCGCGCACGGCCGCACCGAGCTCGATGTGCTGATGCTGCGCCACGTTGGCCACGCCTACGATGACCAGGTCGTCCTCGTCGACGTGAACCTGCACGTCGAGCGGGCGCAGCGCGTCGTCCTCGTTGGCCCTAACGGCAGCGGCAAAAGCACGCTGCTGCGTATCGCTGCCGGCCTCATCGCGCCGACGGAGGGTGAGGTCGAGTGGGCGGACCGCGCGCGCCGCCAGTACTACGACCAGCATCAAGACGAGGTCCTCGATCCCGAACTGACCGTGCTCGAAGAGGTGCGCTCAGTGGCCACGACCGAGCCGGACACACGGCTGCGCACCGTCCTTGGTCAGTTCTTGTTTCGCGGCGACGACGTATTCAAGAAGGTCGGCGTACTATCCGGCGGCGAGCGCAGCCGCGTCGCCCTCGCGAAGTTTCTGATTCAGCCGACGAACGTCCTCCTGCTCGACGAGCCGACAAACCACCTCGACCGGGCCACGCGCCGCAAGCTGATCCAGGCCCTCGAGACGTACGACGGCACCATCATCTGCGCCAGCCATGATCCGGGGATCCTCGAGACCGTCGCCACGCGCGTCTACGAGGTGGCCGACGGCGGCTGCCGCGAACTCATCGACCATCGCCGCGAAATCGATTAGGTCGCCAGAACCGAATCGGGCGAGGCTCTCTCCCGCGCCGCAACGTGAAGACGACAGGCTGTGGATGCATGGGAGTAGCGCCGCTGCCGGCCTCGCCGTGGGGCGTTTCGAGGTTTGTCTCGGGAACATTGCAGCTTTTGCCGTGTGGGGATGCGTGCGAGCACACACGGTGCAATCGCCGACTGGCTCGATGTGATGCGACAGGACCGCCTGCACGCCGTGGCACTCACTCTTACTTCATTGGCCCGCCGCCACGCCGATGCACCGAGACGGCGTAGCCGCCGCCATCACGCCACGGAGCGCGCTCCCATGTAGCAAACCGCTCGGCAAGCGCCAGCCTCGCGCCAGCAGTGATCGCGTCGTAGCGCTCGAGCGACACCCGGCCACGCATCAACTGAAAGCCGGAAATCAACACGCCGCCAGCCGAGAGATGGCGAGCCATGTTCGCCACAACC
>JBBSDV010000250.1:0-3569 GCA_038240335.1 Dehalococcoidia bacterium | reverse complement strand
TACTCCTCTTCGGAGTAGCCGTACGGCGTATAGTCGGCGCTGTTGGCGCGCAGGATGGTGCCGTCTGCCCCAACCCAGTGCATGCCGAGCGATGCGTTGTCAAAGAAATCGCGAAGGAGGCGAAGCTCCTCGTCTGTTCCCCGGACGGCGCTTCCCGCCTCGATGATCTCGCCGTCGCCCAATGTGGATCCCCCCAAGAACAGCCAATTCTACAGATGTTCAACCGGTCGCCAGCCTCAAATGTCACCGTGCTTGGTGAAGTACAAGTGTTTGTTACAGCACCGTTGTATCGAAGGTAAAATTGACGCGAACCTGCAACACCCGTCGTGCACCCCCGCCGATACGACTCGGCCTTAACTCCCCCTCAACGGCCGCGCGATAGGCTATGCTCCGACGTGATCCTCGGCTACGAGGATCCTGTTCCACACGTCTCAGCACACGAATTCGACGGAGGCTTCTACCCATGCGTAGTGAGACGACGACCGAGCGCCTGACGGTCGCGCAGTTCGACTCATGGAACGAGGAGCTGGACGAGGCGCTGGCCGTGCTGCCGGAGATGGCGAACGCGCCGCACGAGCTCTATCGCCTCATCGCGAGAAGCAAGAATGGCCCGAGGAAGCGGTTCGTCCTTGCCTCACACGACGGCGCGCCGGTCGCCATCGTCGGCCTGCGGCAGATCCGCCGGCACTGGGAGCAGCTGGGTTGCGGCAGCATGCCCGGAACCACCCTGCCTGCCGTGCCCGGATACGAGATGCCCGCCCTAGCCGCGACGGGTCTCGATGTCTGGATGAATCTGCTCGATGAGCCGCCCGCGCCGCACGACGGTGTTCGCCTGTCGTATTCGATTCCCGCGTACCGCATGGATTGCGCAGATGACGAGGAAGCGTACTGGCGCGAGACGGGATTTCTGCGGTTCGTAAAGGCCGCCCGCCGCACCGCGAAGAAGTATCAGGTGGAGGTCGACGCGCCGGGAACCGCCGCATGGACGGTGAACGGCTGGGCCAGGCGGTGGCAAAACCACGAGACGGACGTTGCGCCCGACCAGATCATCGCTGCCGACTATTACCTGGCGCACGGGCGCTATCACACCTTTCGGATGACGCTCAATGGCGAGACGATCGCCGGCTACACGTTGTTCGTCGACAACGGCCGGCTTACCGGCCAGTCGACGTTCTTTGACGAGAAATACAGGAGCGACGGCGTCGGCACGTTCTTGCTCGACTACGTCTTCAAGTGGGCGCGCGAAGCCGGGTATCGACAGATCGACCTCGGCGGTGGGCATGGCTACAAAGCGAAGTGGGCGCCCGAGAACGGCGAGATATGGACCTACAACGTCTGCCCGCAGTCTGTGCACCTGCGACGGCAAGCGATGCAGTGGGTGAAGCGCACCGGCTCGCGCCTCATCTCGTCGAGCGAGCGGACGCCAGGTCTGCCGGCATCCTCGGCAGGCGCGCTCGCGGCCGTGTTCTTCTCGGCACAGGATCTGCTTTGAGAGAGGCCGCGCCGCGATCGTATCCGTCGTCATCCCGACGAAGGACCGGCGCGAGATGCTGCGGCAGGCCCTCGCAAGCGTGACGTGTACCGAGCCCTCGTCGGCGAGAATTCGCAGGTCGCGGCCACCGCACCGAACAGCGATCGTGCTTTCCGGTTCGAGACGCGCCCTCCGGCCACTTCTTGTGTTACGATTCGCCGAACTGCACGCGAGCGCGGGAGAATGCGTATCAATCGCCAGGTGCGGAGATCGTGGGATCTGCTCTATCTCCTCACGTTCCGCGAACTGAAACTCCGCTATCAGGACACCTTCTTCGGGTTCCTCTGGTCGCTCATCCGTCCCCTCCTCCAGGGCGCTGTTCTCTTCGTCGTCCTTCGGAAATTCATCCGCATCGACGTCCAGGACTACCATCTCGTCCTTCTCGCCGGACTCTTCCCGTGGACGTGGTTCCAGACGTCGCTGCTCCTCGGCGTCGGCTCCTTCGCCGGCAACGGGCCGCTAATCAAGAAGGTCTACTTCCCCCGATTCGTCCTTCCTCTCGCGACAGTGCTCAACAACGGCGTCCAGTACGCCTTCTCGATCCCGGTGCTCGTGTTGCTCCTCGTGATCGGCGGCTACACGCCGAACTGGACGTGGCTGATCGGCATCCCCTACCTGCTCGCCGTCGAGGCGGCGCTGATCATGGGCGTCGTCCTCCTACTGGCATCGCTCGATGTCTTCTTCCGCGACCTCGAGCATCTCACCGACGTCATCGTCGGCCTCATCTGGTTCTACCTGACGCCGGTGATCTATCCGCTCTCGATCGTGCCCGCGAAGTATCATGACTGGGTGCTACTCAACCCCATGGCATCGCTGATCGAAGGCTGGCGCCAGTTGTTCCTCCATAACCAGTTGCCCGGCGCGGATCTCTGGCCGGCGCTCGTCTTTGCCGCCGCCATCGCCGCGCTCGGATCCCTATCGTTCCAGAAGATGCAGGGTGGCTTCGCCGATGCGCTCTGAGATCGGCGGCGACGTCGCGATCGCCTTCGACAATGTGTCGAAGCACTACTCGCTCGCCCTCCAGAAACAGGCCACTGACGTAAAGTCGATGCTGCTGCACCTGCCCCGCTTTCTCTCGAACGCGCGAAGCCCCTTCGTCGCTCTCGACAGCGTCAACCTGCGCGTACGGCGCGGCGAGAGCCTCGGCATCATCGGCCCCAATGGCAGCGGTAAGAGCACGACACTTCGCGTTATGTCCGGTATTACGCCGCCCACCTCCGGCAAGGTCACCATCAACGGCCGCGTCTCCGCCCTCCTCGAGCTCGGTTCGGGCTTCCATCCGCAGATCACCGGTCGCGAGAACGCCATCCTGAACGCCGTGCTGCTCGGCCTTACCCTTAACGAAGCGCGTGCCGTACTGCCGGCGATCATCGAGTTCTCCGAGCTCGGGCAGTTCATCGATCAGCCGATGCGCACGTATTCCTCGGGCATGTTCTTCCGGCTCGGATTCTCCGTGTCGGTCCACGTTCAACCCGAGATCCTGTTGATAGACGAGGTCCTCGCCGTCGGCGATGCCCAGTTCCAGCAGAAGTGCATGGACCACATCCACGGCCTCCGTGCGAGCGGCGTCACCCTCGTGCTCGTCACGCACGATATGCTCAGCATGCCGAAGTTTTGCGACCGCGCGATCCTGATCGAGCACGGCCACATCACGGACGAGGGCGTGCCCGCGCAGGTTGTCCACAACTATCTCGCCCGCGTCGAGGCGCTCCTCGCCCTCGGCGTCGAGCGACAACAAGAGCTCAAGGTGGCGCAGGCAGTGACCTCATGATGATTCGCCTCGACTTCAGCGGCCGCGCCAGGCAGGCGGCGCGCGCCATTCGCGTCGACCGCGCCCCCGGCCGAAACATCGCGTTCGTCGCGGACGCGGGACCCCATCTGCCGTTCCGCGATAGCAGCGTCGACGAGCTGTTCGTCGGCCGCGCGGTCGCGCATCGCAGCGACATCGCAGAGACGCTCGACGAGATGTGGCGCGTCGCCAAACCCGGCGCCCTAATCCACCTCACGCTGCCGCACGCGTCGTCCGCCCTCGCCGTCT
>JBBSDV010000249.1:0-3582 GCA_038240335.1 Dehalococcoidia bacterium | reverse complement strand
GTCGGGGCGGTTGAGCGAAACGACAACCTCAAGCACGCGGCGCACATCCAGAATCAGGACCTGCCGTTCATGGCAACGGGCGTCGACGTCAGCGGCGCGACCGAAGAACCGGGCGAGCCGAACCAGTACACAAACAATGGTTGTCTCTCCTCCTACCGCTCACTCTGGTACAAGCTGACCGTAAAACAGACGGCGACATACGACGTGTCGACCGCCGGCAGCAATTACGACACGACGCTGCTTGTATTCGCCAGCGACAAGCCAGCTAATTTCAGTAACTTCACGCTCGCCGCCTGCAACGACGACTCAAATGGGACGCTTCAGTCTCACGTCGCGGCGACGTTGGCACCGGGTACGTACTACATCGCAGTGGGGCAATTTGGCAGTGCCTCCTACCCGAGTCCAGACACGTTCAACCGACTCGACCTGAGCATCACGCGGTTGCCGTAGCGTTCGTATCGGATTGTCAGCGGAGGCCCTTCGCGGACACGCGCGAGGGCCTCCGCTGACCTGCTATGCCGTGTTCACGACTAGACCCGAGCTGAACGGGAGCGGACACTGGTACGACGCGCGTGATTCGAGCGCGTCGACGGATTGCCGAGTTGACGGCGGCGCGCAGCTTCTAGCGCAACCTCCTGCGCACAGATATGATCCGAGCGCGAATACGAACGCGCATCATCCGAGGAGGCCCGCGTGCTGCCGACGCATGAAACACCCGGCAACGTCATCTTCTACGTCTCGCTCGCCGTCGCGCTCGCCTTCTTCGCCTACTCCGTCACGATCAAGCTCGCGGTCATCGCCCGCGGCAAGGGCGACAACCGCTTCGACCACCTATTCGAGCGCCTCACGTCGATCGTGCCGTACCTGCTCGGCAATGCGCGCGTGGCGCGCAAGCGCTACTGGTACAGCGGCATGCTCCACACACTCATCTGGTGGGGCTTCCTTGTCCTCCAGATCCGCACGCTAAACTTCTTGCTCAAGGGCTTCAACGAATCGATCTCGTTTGAGCACCTCGGCGGCGTGTTCTACGACATTGGTGTGCGGGCGCCGATGGATGTCTTCGACATCCTCGTGCTCATCGGCTGCGCGATGGCGGCGTGGCAGCGGCGCTTCTGGAAACCGGCGCGGATGACGTTCAACATGGACGCCTGGCTGATCCTGTTCTTCATCGTGGCCCTCGTCGTGTCCGACGTCTTCGTCAACAGCTTCGAGATCTACACCGACCCGGTCGGCGGCGAGAAGTGGTCCTTCCTGGCGTACGGCGTGTCTCGCATCTGGAGCGGCATCGGCATGTCGCAGGGCACGGCGCAAGGTTTCCTCAACTTCTTCTGGTACGCCCACCTGTACGACTTCCTCGCCTTCCTCGATTACCTGCCCTATAGCAAGCACTCGCACGTGCTTACGGTCACGTTCAACATCCTGTTCCGCCACGTCGAGTCGACGGGCAAGCTCTATCCGATCAAGGACTTCGAGAACCTCGAGCGCTTCGGCGCGGGTCAGGTGGAGGATCTGACATGGAAGCAGATGCTCGACCCGTACACCTGCACGGAATGCGGCCGCTGCGAGATCAACTGCCCGGCGTACCTGACCGGTAAGGAGCTGTCGCCGAAGAAGATCATGCACGACATGCGGACGGCGATGGAGTTCGAGGTGCGCAAGATCAGTTTGCCGCTGTTCGTTTGGGACGCGCTGCGGCCGCCGTCCGCGAACGGCCATTCGTCGAACGGCCATGGGCCGTCGCCGGCTGCCGCTGCGATCGCGTCCGGCGAGCCGCTGGCCCCAGGCCAGACGAGCGAACTGCCGGCGCACGGCGACGGACCTGGGACGGTACAGGACGAGATCCCCGAGAGCCTGACGCTGATAGACGCTGTCGGATTCAACCCGATCTGGGATTGCGTGACGTGCGGCGCCTGCCAGGAGCAGTGTCCCGTGTTCATCGAGCACATTCCGGCGCTCCAGGACATGCGCCGCTTCCTGACGATGAATGAGGCCAACATGCCGGAGACGGCGGCCGCCACGTTGACGCAGATCGAGCAGCGCGGCCATCCATGGCGCGGCACGCAGTTCACGCGCACGTCGTGGATGGAGGGGCTCGATATCCCGACCTTCGACGGCACGCAGAAGTACCTCTATTGGGTCGGCTGCTCAGGTGCGATGGTCGACCGCAATATCCCGATAACGCGCGCCGTCGCCCGCCTGCTCGCTGAGGCCGGTGTCAGCTTCGGCTGCCTCGGCGATGAGGAGCAGTGCAACGGCGACCCGGCGCGACGTCTCGGAAACGAATACCTGTTCCAGGAGCAGGCGAAGTCGTTGATCGAGGTGTTGAACGCGAAGGGCGTGACGAAGATCATCACGAACTGCCCACACTGCTTCAACACGATGGCCAACGAGTATCCCGACTTCGACGGCACCTACGAGGTGATCCACCACACAACCTTCCTCTCGAAGCTGCTCGAGGACGGTGCGCTGCTGCCGAAGCAGGAGCTGCCGCTCGCAATCACCTACCACGACTCGTGCTACCTCGGCCGCCACAACGGCAACTACGATGGCCCGCGCGACATCGTCGACGCGATCCCCGGCGGTGCGCGCGTCGAAATGCCGCGCAACCGCGCGAACAGCTTCTGTTGCGGCGCCGGTGGCGGCCACATGTGGGTCGAGGAGTCGAAGGGCAAGCGGATCAACGTCGCTCGTACGGAAGAAGCGGTGGCGACCGGCGCCCAGGTGATCGCGACAGCCTGCCCTTTCTGCATCCAGATGTTCGAGGATGGCATCCCAACGGTGCAGCCCGACGAGGACAAGCGGATGAAGACGTTCGACGTCGCCGAGCTGCTCGAGCTGACGGTGATCGGCCGGCCGCGAGGCGGCTCGCCGGCCGCTGAGGCCATGGGCCTGGATGCGCCGGTGCAGGAAGAGGCCGACGCCGTGCTCGAGGCCGGCACGGCGGAGTAGCGCACGAGACCGATCTCCCGCGCGGGCTCGCTTTTCGGCAACGATCCACAGATGGCCACCGAGGCCAGCCGAAGGCAAGCACCGAGGCCGCTCGACTTCGCGCTTCACGCTAGGGCGGATCTCGATCGCAATCTCTTTTGTCCTGGTAAGCCCGGGCTTGGGTAGGTCCGTCGGTTGAAGTCTCAATGAGGGAGCGCGCATGGTCCGTCCGGCCTCTTTCGCCGCGGCGTTGTTCGGACTGCTGGCCGTCGCGCTGGCAGCGGCGTGCGGCGGCGGCTCATCGAAGCCCGCACAGAAGACACTTGACGCGACCGTACGTTCATTCAAGGGCGGGACGGCGAACGCGACGGTGATGGTCGGGACTGAGTCGATCTCCTACACGGGCGGTTCGTGCGAAAAAGGCCCCGGCGACAAGTACCTCGCGCTCAACATCGGCGACGCGAACGGCAACGGCGACTACTTCGGCTTGCTCGCGGGACAGCACCCGTCGGCGAAGCCGGCGGCGCGCTCGACCAGCGGCGGCGGCGAGTTCGTCGGCGAAGACCAGGCGCTCGTGACGTTCCGCCACAGTGGCCGCAGCTACTTGCTGCGCTTCGCTGAGACCAAGATCACGCTCGCGCCCGATATCTCGTC
>JBBSDV010000248.1:0-3627 GCA_038240335.1 Dehalococcoidia bacterium | reverse complement strand
GCGGGAGGCGCGACGCGGGAGGCGGGACGCGGGGCGCGGGAGGCGGCCGGGACGGGACGACGGGGATTGGCGGCGACCGAGGCTGCTGACGTCACCGACCGAACCCTCGTGTCAACCGAACAAGTTCCTTCGCTGGCGCTCTGGATGACAGGCTTCGAACACATGGCGCGTCCACGCAGTGCATCCACGCAACCCATCCGCATGCCACGTGCCACATCAGCTTCCCGTTTTTCCCGTCCAGCTTCCCGCTTCCCGTTTCCCCACGCGGCGTTTCCGCGCGCAGTACGCGCGTTGTATGCTGTCGTTCGTAGCGAGAAGGAGCAGATGATGCGCAAAGACTTGATGGAGATCCTCGCCTGCCCGATGTGCAAGGGCGAGTTGACGCTGACGACGGACGAAGAGAAGGACGACGAGATTATTCGCGGCTCGCTCTTCTGCGCGAAGTGCAATGAGCGGTACCCGATCGAGGACTCGATCCCGAACCTGTTGCCGCCGGACCTGCGGAAGGCGACGAGCGGCGCGTAAAAACGCATAGCACGGAGGTGAATCGTGGGACGCTCAAAGCAGCTCGGCACCATCATGATGATCGGCGCGGCGATCCAGGCGTTGTTCATGATCGTCGGGATGATGCGCCGGAGCTATCTCGCGATCGCGCTGCCGGTAGTGGCGGCGACGACGCTGATCAGTGCGCTCGCCTTCTGGGTGGGCTGGACAATGGTCAACACCGAGGCGGATCTCGCCGAGCTCGAGGAGCAGGAGCTCGTGCCGGCGGCGGTGTAGCCGGCGCTCCGAAGCCTGCCTGCTTTCCAAGCGAGACCGCTTAACCATCGGAAAGTGGACCAATCCCGACTTTGGTCGGCGATTCGCCGTGTCCGCTTGCGCGTACCCGGATACAGATAGACAAAAGAGAGAGTTCGGGGGACACCCCCAGACCCCTGGCAGAGCGCGTTGCGCCCTCTGCACTCCCGCTTGTCCTGAGGGCGCGAGATTCTTGGCTGGCGCTCGGTATGACAACTCTGACTCGGCGGGCGAGGACGGGCCTGCTTCGCCGGGCGGGACAAGATTCTTCGCTGGCGCTCAGAATGACAATTCGGTGGGTGTGAGCCAAGGCGGGCTGCGTCGCCAGACGAAGCAAGATTCGTCGCTGACGCTCGGGATGACAACTCGGTGTGTCGCCAAGGCGGGCTAAGTTGAGTCGCTGGCCGGGGCTAGATTATTCGTTGCGCTCAGAATGACCATTCGTGGCCGCCAGATGAAGATGAACCGCATGGAAAGCCTCGAGTGGCCAGCCGTCGAAACAGCTGCACTGGAAACTACGAACCACTCACTACAAACGACGAAATACAAACCACGAACTCAACCCAGCAGGTGCCCCATCTTGGTCCGCTTTGTTTCGAGGTAGCGGACGTTGTGCTCGTTGGGGGCGGCGATGACGGGGACGCGCTCGACGATCTCGAGACCAAAGCCTTCGAGGCCGGCGTGCTTCTTCGGGTTGTTCGTGAGCAACCGTAGCTTCGTCAGGCCGAGGTCTAGCAGGATCTGCATGCCGATGCCGTAGTCGCGGCGGTCGGCGGGGAAGCCGAGGGCGACGTTCGCCTCGACGGTATCCATGCCGCCGTCCTGCAAGTTGTAGGCCTTGATCTTGTTGTGCAGGCCGATGCCGCGACCCTCTTGGCGCATGTAGACGATGGCGCCCTTGCCGGCCTCGGCGATCATCTTCATCGCGAACTGCAGCTGCTCGCCGCAGTCGCAGCGCTGCGAGCCGAAGACGTCGCCGGTCACGCACTGGCTGTGCACGCGCACGAGGATGGGCGCGTCGCCCGAGATGTCGCCGTAGACGAGGGCGATGTGCTCGTCGGGGTCGGTCATCGCCTTGTAGGCGATGCACTGCCACTCGCCGTACTCGGTCGGCAGGCGCGTGTCGGCGACACGGCGCACGAGTTTCTCGTTGCGGCTGCGGTACTCGATCAGCTGCGTGACGCTGATGATCTTGAGGTTGTGGCGCTTCGCGAAGCGCTTAAGCTGCGGCAGGCGCGACATTGTGCCGTCCTGATTCATCACTTCGCAGAGGACGCCGGCGGGGTAGAGGCCGGCCATCTTGCAGAGGTCCACCGTGGCCTCCGTCTGGCCGGCGCGGACGAGGACGCCGCCCTCGCGCGCCTTCAGCGGGAAGACGTGGCCCGGCATCACGAGGTCGCCGGGGCGCGCCTTCGGGTCGATCAGCACCTGCGTCGTGCGGGCGCGATCGGCCGCCGAGATGCCGGTCGTGACGCCCGTGCGCGCTTCGACCGATACCGAGAACGGCGTGCCGAACTGCGAGTCGTTGTGATTCACCATCATCGGGATGTGCAGCTGCTCGAGGCGCTCGGCGGTCATCGGCACGCAGATCAGGCCGCGGCCGTACCGGGCCATGAAGTTGATCGCCTCCGGCGTGGCGAACTGCGCCGGGATCGTCAGGTCGCCCTCGTTCTCGCGATCCTCGTCGTCGATGATGATGACGAAGCGACCGTTGCGGAACTCCTCGATCGCCTCCTCGACGGTCGCGAGCGTGCGCGCGCGAGTGACTTCCTTCTCAGAGACCTGCGGCAGTTCCGATTGCACGGCACCCTCTCGATCCGCGGGATGGTTCCCGGCGCTCCGCTCCGGGCTGTTTGCTGCGCCTACGCGCCGAGCACCGGCTCCGCGCCGCCGGGCTCGCGCCGATCCTCGAGCATCGCCTCGACGTAGCGGGCGATGATGTCGGTCTCGAGATTCAAGCGATCGCCGGGCTGCTTCGCGCCGAGGTTCGTGTGCTCCTGCGTGTACTGCACGATCGATACGGAGAACGACGTCGCGTCCTTCGCCATCACGGTCAGGCTGATGCCGTCGATGGCCACCGGCCCCTTCATGATGACATAGCGGAGAATCTCGGCGGGGGTGTTGATGCGGAGGATGATCGCCTCCGCTTCGGGGGTGAACGAATGGATCGTGCCCGTCGCCTCGACAACGCCGCGCACGAGGTGGCCGCTGACGCGCCCGGCGAGCTGGAGCGAGCGTTCGAGGTTCACCGGGTCGCCGGACTTGAGGTCGCCGAGATTGCTGCGGCGGTAGGTCTCGGGCATGACATTGGCGACGAAGCCCTCCTCGTCGAAGTACTTCGCCGTCAGGTCGACGCCGTTCACGGAGATGCTGTCGCCGAGATTTGTGCCCCAGAGGACGGTCTTGGCCTTGATGCGGATCTCGCCATCGGCGTTGCTGCCGACGGTCCCCACCTCTTCGATGATGCCAGTAAACATCGCGCCTCCGGAGTAAGTGTCACAGTAACACGAAGTCCGAATCGCGTCAATAGATGTCGAGATTTCTACGGAAATCGCAGGAATGCGTCGACTTCGGGGCCAGTCTTGATGCGCGGGTAGCGGAGCGTCGATATTTGAGATGGCAGATTGCGCCGTTTAAGGTAAAGCGTTATGTCGCGCCTTCACCGATTCCAGCACCGCCCACGTCGCGGCGTCGGTGGGGATCCAGTCGTTAAAGGCGAGCCCGTCGGGTTCGCTGCAGGTGTTGCGGAGGCCGAGGAAGCGCATCACGCCGTACTCCGAATCCTCCCACACAATGGAGTACGTGCCGCGCACCTTCGCCTCCATCGGC
>JBBSDV010000247.1:0-3638 GCA_038240335.1 Dehalococcoidia bacterium | reverse complement strand
TCGAAAATGTCGGAGAGGAATGACCTGCCCCCCGAGAACTGATCCCGTGTAAATGGGAGCTCTCCGGGATACTGGCTCTGATTTCGGCGGCAAGGAGGACCGATGGAGAAGAGCAGGTTTTCGGACGAGCACACCGTCACGACATCAAGGAGCATGAGGCGGGGACGGCGCCACAGTGGACCTTTGCCGCCAGCTTCGATCGCGTGATCAGCGAGCGTACCGTACCCGGTGAGATCGCCATGGACAACGGGGCCGGAGCTGACGAGCACGGCGCTCGACCAGCGGGCCGACGAGCGCGGTGTTCGGCCGCGCTTCATCGCGCCCGCAGCAGAACGGCTTCGTCGAGAGCTTCAACGGCAAGCTCCGACACGACCTTGGACGTTAGCCTGCGGCGAGCAGCAGCGACGCGCTCGTGTCCCTGAGGTCGTGGAAGCGCAAATGCTCGACGTCCGCGGCAGCAACCGGCGAGCAACCCGCGGTGTTGCCGGCTGGTTGCGCGCAGCCGCCATCAAGGCTAGCGAGGCGGGCTGAGGCCGAACACGTACCCGACGCCCGGAACCGTCTGTAGGATTCCCTGTTCGGCGCCGAGCTTCTGCTTCAGGCGATGGACCAGACGGTGCAACATGTTGAAGTCATAGTTGCCTTCGCCCCAGATTGCCATCGCGAGTTCGTCGCGAGAGCACACGATTCCGTACCGACTGCACAGGATCAGCACTAACTCAAACTCTTGCACCGACAGCCGGAGCTCAATCTTCGCATTGTCGATCCACACTTCCCGAGTAGAGGGATCGCATCGCACGGGACAGTCGTCGGGGATCCGCAGCGTGCGGCTCACCTCTTCGTCGGTGGACTCCAAGAATGTGATCGATACATCTGCTACCGCAATGAAATCCCTCGAATTCAAACGCTGTGGCCGGACTATTCGCTCACCATTCACGAAAGTCCCGTTTGTGCTCCCAGTGTCCGTCACGACGTACCGCGGTGCGCTGAACCTGACGGCATTCGCCGCTCTCGCGCTGGGCCTGGTCATATCCGCGTCATTTTCCAATGCCGACCGCGCCCAGAGCCTCGTCCCGATCATCCTGATCCCGCAATTGATTTTCGTTGGCGGTGCGGATTCTGGCGTGGTTGCGACGGCATTCTCGTATTTCACAATCACGCACTGGTCCGTCGAGGCGATGAAAGTGACTGGAGGAGTACCGTACACGACAGACGGCGGTTCGTTTGACGCGGAGACACTTATCGTGCGATGGTCGATTCTCGTAGCGATGACCCTGTTTTTCGCTGTGGTCGCCGGATGGCAGATCGCCCGCAGCCGCCAAGCGTAAGGCGAAACCAGCGATCCCCATGGTCTCGCGGGTGGCGGCGAGCTTGGTTTTTCGGGAGGATGTAAACAGAATTGCGCATCACGATCATCTCCGACATCCACGGCAATCTAGACGCACTCGAAACGGTGCTCGCGGACGCTGCGAGGCAGTCGGCGCTCGACGCCATTTGGAATGCGGGCGACACCGTCGGCTACGGCCCGCAGCCGGCAGAAGTGTTAGCCACACTACGGGCCAACGGCGCCGTCTCTGTTGCGGGGAATCACGACCTGGCTGCGTGCGGACTCCTTGATAGGAGCGACTTCAACCGCCTCGCAGCGCTTGCCATCGATTGGACAGCCGGCGTCCTCAACGAAGATGAGTTATGCCTGCTGCGCGCATTGCCAGCGCACTCTATTGAGCGAGGAGCGACACTCGTCCATGGAAGCTTGCGTGCGCCATATCGCGAGTACCTGCTCCGTGCCGGCGAAGCCGGCGCGCACTTCGCGCTTCAGACTACGCAACTCAGCGTCGTTGGTCACACACATCTGCAAATGTGGTTTGATGAGGTGGCGCCCGGAGTCGTCCGGCGGCACTACTCTCGCGACGGCCAGGTGCTGGCACTGGGAGATGAGCGGTTGATCCTCAATCCCGGGAGTGTTGGCCAACCTCGCGATGGCGACGTGCGCGCCGGTTATGCCATCTACGACACGGCTCAGGCAACGGTCATGTGGCGCCGTCTGCCTTACGACGTGCAGAGCGTGCAAAGAAAAATGCGCGCTCGCGGGCTGCCTCAGGAACTGATCGATCGGCTCGATAGAGGAGTGTGATCGGCGCCTCGCGGGGACTCATCTAGAAAGACCGGTCAACAGCTCGGGGGCCGGACACGCGTTTCTGC
The DNA here is from genome assembly GCA_038240335.1 of Dehalococcoidia bacterium. Classification (GTDB taxonomy): domain Bacteria; phylum Chloroflexota; class Dehalococcoidia; order DSTF01; family JACRBR01; genus JBBSDV01. The sequence continues at coordinate 1,436 of JBBSDV010000247.1, read as the reverse complement.
TCGAGCGCCCTCGCACCCGCGATGTCTACTGCGTGCGCGACAGAGCGCGCGCTCTCAGCCTGAGCGAGGCGCAACTGAAGAAGCTGACTGACACCGATCCGGCGATCGCAGCGCCTCTGCTGCTCAACATTTCGAAGATGCTCTGCCTGCCTATCCTCAAGGAGCGTTGATCCTCACACAGCTTCAGGCTTGACGCGATTCGGCCCGTTTCCCTATAAACGACCGCTTTCCATATAGTAAGACTCACGAACCGCCCTTCTGGCGAGTTCTGGGGGAGCGGGGGCAATGCAGTGTTCGGCCTGCGGGCACGATAGCCCGGAAGGGTTCAAGTTCTGCGGCGAGTGTGGGTGTGCGCTACGCGCCGAAGGCACCTGCGCGTCCTGCGGCACCGTCAACACACCCGGCATGAAGTTCTGCGGCGAGTGCGGCATGGCGCTCGGCGGCGGTGGATCAGCGAACGTAGCGCCGCCAACTCCAGCCGCGGCGCCCCTACCGTCATCGTTCGCCGGCGGCCGTTACGCAGTCCGACGCTTCCTCGGCGAGGGCGGCCGCAAGCGCGTCTACCTCGCGCACGACGAGAAACTGAAGCGCGATGTTGCCATCTCCGTGATCAAGACGGACGGGCTCGACGCGGCGGGCCTGTCGCGCGTGCACCGCGAAGCGGAAGCGATGGCGAAGCTCGGCGACCAGCCGAACATCGTCACCATCTACGACGTCGGCGAGGATGCAGGGCAACCGTACATCGTCAGCCAGTACATGGCCGGCGGCGCCGTCGATGGCCTCGACCTGCCGCTGAGCGCCGAGCGCACGATCGCGATCGGCAAGGACGTCTGCCGCGGACTCGCCCACGCGCACAAGCACGGCGTGGTGCATCGCGACCTGAAGCCCGGCAACGTTTGGCTCAGTGGTGATGGCGCGGCGGAGATCGGCGACTTCGGCCTCGCCGTCGCGCTGGAACGATCGCGGCTCACCATGCACGGCATGCTCGTCGGCACCGTTGCCTATATGCCGCCCGAACAGGCGCTCGGCAGCGAGATCACGACGAAAGCCGATCTCTACTCGCTCGGCTGCATGCTGTACGAGATGATCACCGGCCGCCCACCGTTCGTCTCCGACAACCCGAGCGCAGTGATCTCGCAGCACATCAACACGCCACCGGTCGCGCCGTCGTGGCACGCGGACTCGTGCCCGCTGGAGCTTGAAGCGCTCATCCTCCGCCTGCTCGAGAAGGATCCGGGTGAGCGACCAGCAAGCGCGGACGAAGTGTTCGCCACGCTCGAACGCATCGACCCTGCCGGGAAGGCCGCGACGCACTCCGACTCCAACGTCCTCGATCGCCTGTCGCTCGGCGTCTTCGTAGGGCGCGAGCAGGAGATGGAGCGTTTGCGGAAGGCGTTCGACGAGGCGGTGTCCGGCCGCGGCGGGCTCGTGATGCT
>JBBSDV010000246.1:0-3676 GCA_038240335.1 Dehalococcoidia bacterium | reverse complement strand
CGCGTGATCGGCTCGTTCGCCGGACACGCGACCAGATCGATTAGTTTTGGCGCTGGCGACCAAATTGTTAGAGACGAACGTGTCTCGCAACTAACGCAACAGCCCCAACTACGAACGACAAACTACGAACGACAGACTACCCACGACGTTGACATGCTTTACGGCCGATCGTTAGACTCGCGGGGGTTCGTCCGCGCCGCACTCGCGGCATGTCGGACGGCTCGAACGCGCATTGAGGGGCGGTGGCGCAGGGTTGTCTGGTATCGAGAGCTCGCTCCTCGACTTCATCACCGGCGTTTACAACGCCATCGGCTGGCCCGGCGTCGTCGTCATGATGGCGATCGAATCGGCCGCCATCCCTCTCCCCAGTGAAATCATCATGCCGCTCGCCGGCTGGAAGCTCATCGAAGCCAAGGGCCACGGCGTCGAGTGGGTGCTGCTCGCCGGACTCTTCGGCGCCATCGGGAACGTCGTCGGCTCCTGGATCGCCTACGCCGTCGGCTACTACGGCGGCAGGCCAATGGCCGAGAAGTACGGCAAGTTCATCCTTGTCTCGAAACATGACCTCGACCTCGCCGACCGTTTCTTCGCCAAATGGGGCAATTGGGCCGTCTTCGGCTCGCGATTGCTCCCCGTCGTGCGTACGTTCATCAGCGTGCCCGCCGGCATTGCCCGGATGCCGATCTGGCAGTTCACGGTGTATACCTTCGTCGGCGCATTTCTCTGGTCTGTTGGGCTGGCGTACGGCGGGTATAAGCTTGGTCAGAACTATGAGGACCTTCGCAGCGCGATGCGTCCTCTCGATTATCCAATCGCGGCGATTATCGTCGCCGCGGTGATCTGGTATGTGTACCGCCACGTGAAGCGGGCATGGGGCGACGACGAGCCTGAGGGCGGCGCCGCCTAAGCAGCCATAGTTGCCGGGCCTGGCGGGGTTCCGGCGCGAACGAATATAGGCTGGCTCATCGTTCCGGGATCATCGCCCGGGGAGCCTCCAGGCAGGGAGTGTGAGACGCCTATGATCATCGTGCGCGCAGTCACCGCGTTCGCGAAGCCCGCAATCGTGAGCGGCGTCATCGGCGCCGCCGCCGTCGGGGGCTGGTTCGCGTTCGACAAACTTGGTCCCCGCGGGACCGTCTCGCCGTTTCAGCAGGTGCAGGGCCGCGGCCAGCGCCTCCTGATCAGCGAGTTCGGCGACAGCAGCGACAACATCGTCGCTGTCGATCCGGAGGATGTTGGTGGTGCGCGCACCACCGTCGCCACAATCGATCACGCCCCGGGCTTCGGCGCGTTCGCATCGCTCGCCCACGACGGCAAACAGATTGCCTACACCGCGCTTCCTACCGATGCAGTCAAGCCCGGCCCGGCGTCGCCCGCGACGGCAGCCATCGTCGCCGTTGACGGCAAGGTGACGGCCCTCGCCGACGATGTCGACCTGCTCGTGCCGCCAATCTGGTCGCCCGACGACGCGTCGATCGTTGTTCGGAAGAACACCGCAGCTGGCAGCGAGGACTCCGCCGGGTCGTTCGAACTGTTGCTCCTCGGCCGCGACGGCACGCGCTCGACCATCACGACATGGCACAGCGCGTCGGTCTTCCCAATCAGCTTCGCGAACGGTGGCTCAGCGATCTATTTCGCCGCCCTCAACAACACGGGCACCGATCTCTACCGCGTCGCGCCGGACGGTAGCGATGAGACGAAGATCGCCCACGTGAGCGACGAGATCGCCCGCGACTGGCGGCTGTCGCCCGACGGCGCGACGCTGGCCTACTCCGTCGCCACCAGCGGCGAGAGCCCCGCCGTCATCACGAAGACGCTTGCGCTTGATACGGGTGCTGCGTCCGAGGCCGTTTCGCCCGAGGCGCTCGCGGTCGGCCCGCCGAGCACCGGCGTCGCGCGCGGCGAGCTCAATCCGGCATGGCGGCCCGAAGGCACGCTGACGATCGCGTCGCTCAACCTCGATGGCGGCGGTAATGCCGTCTCGCTCGATGCTACTGGCACGACCTCCGCGATCACGAAGAATAACGACGGTATCGACCTGCCGCTGGATTGGGCGCCGGACGGCGCAGCGCTGGCGATTCGATCTCTCGAGGGGAAGACGCCGTTCGATGCGAGCGCGAGTCACGTCGAGCTTGTGCGCGGCGGTGATCGCCAGCGCGTCTCCGACAATGCCGATGTTCAGATCGTCGGCTGGCTGAAATAGCGAACACGATGTTGATGGGAGCGGGTGGATGATGAGAGTTGCAAGGAAGCTATTCGGAGCACGGATGCTCTTCGCCGTCGCGATCGCCGCATCACTGACGATCATCTTGCCGCCCCTGCAGCGCGCACCCGCCGTGAATGCGTGTGCCTTCGTCGACGCCCCCACGACATACGAGACGACCGAGGATCGCGCCGTCTACTTGAAGGCGATGGATCTTGCCGGCTTCGACATGCTCTTCCCCAAGGACAAGTTCTTCTCGCAGCCGTCGATCGAAGTCGGCACGCGCGACAGCCGAACGAACTCACAAGACGTCTACGTGCCGCCCACGCTCCTCAAGGCGATCAGCTGGATCGAGAGTGTCACCTCGAACGGCGCTCCCGGCCTGCCATTCGGCGCCATCGGCCCGGCGCTCGTCTCGTTCGATTGCGGGTACGGCATCGCGCAGGTGACGAGCGGCATGACCGTGCCCCTCGGTGAGAACAACCAGCCCACCGACCAGCAGGCACTCGTTGCGACGCATTTCGCATACAACATTGGCCGTGGCGCGGCGATCCTGATCGATAAGTGGAACAGCGCGCCGGACGCCCGCCCGATCGCGGGCATCGACACAAACAGCGATCCGCACATCCTCGAAAACTGGTACTTCGCCCTCTGGAGCTACAACGGATTCACTGGTCCCGGTGCGAACCGAAGCAACCACCCGATGGATCCGGTCTACGGCGCCTGGCCGCGTACGCCGTACAGCTGCGGCCCCCAAAACGATGGACTCAGCCACAACCGCAGCCTCTTCCCGTATCAGGAACTCGTCTACGGTTGCGCATCGCACCCACCCGTCGTGCGCGGACAGACGCTCTGGAACGCGATTCCGGTAACACTGCCCGACCTCAACAATCCGTACTGGCGTTCGCCGCTCAACCTCAACAACTTCCAGTACCCATACACAAAGATGGACATCCCGACGCCGAAGCCGCAGCACAACGACCCGACGCAGAGGCCGTCGTCCGACGCGCGCAACGCCGTGCTCGGCGCCCCGGCGCTCACAGCCGATCGCGGCATCGTCCTCGTCACCGTCCGTCCCGGCCAGTCCGCCACGCCGGCGGAAGTAAAGATCGCGAACACAGGAACCGGCATCGTGCCGTGGCGCGTGAGCTCGAATAAGTCGTGGATAAAGGTCTCGCAGCAAGCAGGCGTCGCCGTCGGCGACGACACGCCCTGCTCGGCCGCCGCACCATGCGATCGCAGCGCCACCCTGAAGATCTCCGTAGACCCGGCGAAAGTGCTCGGCAGCGACGCAGCGGTCGTCCATATCCAGGGACTCGGGCAGAACGGAGCGGCGGCGGAAGTGGCTGTCTTCGTGCAGGTCAACGTCGCCATAGGCGTCCCGGGAACCACGCACAATTAGCGCAAAAGCGCGGCTCGCCACTTGATCTCAGCTACACTGATATCGTCGACGCGATGCGCGAGCGAAAGATG
>JBBSDV010000245.1:0-3690 GCA_038240335.1 Dehalococcoidia bacterium | reverse complement strand
GGTTCGAGTCCTGTCGGGGGTACCACACACTTCTCGCGTCGCTTGGCGCCGCCGTCCCGTCACCCCTCGCTTGACGGCGACGCCGTCTCTTCTGAATACACCACCACGTCTTCGAGGTCTTCAGGCAGGGTCTCGCCTCGCTCGATTGCGTCTCTGCGTCGCAGGCGGCCGGCGACGATCACGTTCCGCACCACGAAGTGCGCAACGCAATATCCAACGCCGAGCAGCGCCACGATCTGCAGCACGTAGGCCGCGGGGTTCACCGAGCCCTCGTTGACGACAAAGGCGATGAGCATGCCCGTGACGAGCGCCGCGAACACTGGGAATGTTCGCCAGTGCCAGTCCGGCAAGCCGCGGCGCGTTCGCGCGTCCGTGCCCGCGCCGGCGGGTGTTCGCGCCGATGCGGACCCGACGGCCCCGCGGCGGGAATTTCGTGAAGCGCGCTCCCGGCGTTTTCTCGCTGCCACTAGCGTCTACTCTCCGGCTTTTCACACGCGTCGCACTCCTGCGCCGCGAGCGTTGGTGCGCACACGGCGCACAGGTGAAGCATGCCTCAAGCGCCCCCGCCGGACTGTCGTGCGCGAGAGATCGAGCCGCAATTCGTCTTGGCGTCGACGGCGGTGCTGAAGTGAAACAACCGTCGGCACAGCATGCAGCGCAGCGATTCCGTTGCACGCATGCCGCCGTCGCACACTTCGCACAAGCCACCGTTCCCGTTCATGCGCGACGCCGGTAGCGGCGCTGACGCGGCGCGCGCGCCTCTGCTCGAGACGCACGCGATGGCACCGCGGTCGGCGTGCCCTCCGCCCGTCGTTCGGGCGGGAGACAGTTGTTGCAGGCAAACTGCAGCGCTAAATACTGCTCGTCGATCCACACCTGTCCGCAGTCCTTGCCCTCGATGTCGTTGCGCTGATTCAGGTGGAAACGTCCGTTGCAGCCGTTGCATTCGGACGACATGCGTGTATCGGCAGCTTCGCCGCAAACGACGCAGATGGACGAAGGGGCTTCTGCCTCCGTGGTCATGCCTGCGGATCCACCTTTCGCTCACTCTCGGAATCGCCAATGCTCTTCGCAAACCGCAGGACGAGCGCAGCCTCGTCGCCGCGATCGGTCGCCCAGCCATCCAGCCGCGCGGCTCGCACGAGCTGCAACGCTCGCTGTACGTGGGGACCGGCCGGCACACCAAACTCGATGACGTCGTTACCGCGCAATATCGGCTGCACATAACGCCACTCCTCAAGGTAGCGAAGCGCCAGTCGCGAGACAATTTCGTCGCGTGCCGTTGCGGCGAGCGCGCCGACGGAAGCGGCGGGATAGCGATCGAGCAGCAGAACGACGCCCGACGGCTTCGCCTCAGGCCGCCGCAGCATCGCCGGAACATCCGCCATCCCGGCAATGCCGCGCACCGCCGCCGCTTCCTCATGCGTCAGCTTCAGCCGCTCGACAATCAGCCCGGCCTCAGCGGCCGCCGCGCGCGCGGCCAGCAGCGCGAAGCCGAGCGGCAGCCGCGGCGCCAGGGTTGCGATCGGGCCGCTGATCTCAGCACTTAAGCGTCGATCCCACGCCAGCGCCGGATGTACGGCGGCAAGCACGTTCTCTTGCTCGCATGCCTCGAGCGCAGCTCCGCCGGTCGGCTCGAGAAGCATCAGCTCGAGCTCGCGCCGCAGCCGCTCGCCGCCGATCGTCTTGATGTACAGCAGCGCCGCCCGCAGTGACGCCAGCGTGCGTGCTTCGATCTCAAACCCGAGCCGGGCGGCATATCGGAACGCGCGGAAGATCCGCGTCGCGTCGTCGACGAACGATGCATCGTGCTGCACGCGCACGCGTCGCGCCACGATGTCCGCTCTGCCGCCGCACGGATCGAGCAGCGCCGCCGCCCCATCGAGGCGCAGCGCCAGCGCGTTCATGCTGAAATCGCGGCGCCGCAGATCTGCCTCGATCGGCGCCGCTTCGACATCGGGCAGCGCGCCGGGCCGGCTGTATATCTCTCGCCTCGCTGTCGCAACGTCGATCCGGGCGCCGTCGGTCTCGATGCTCACCGTGCGAAAGCGTGCGTGTGTAGTTACTCGCGCATCCGGCGCGGCCTCGCCGACGATCTCGATCGCATCGCCGACCGTCGCAAGATCGACATCAATGATGGCCCGCCCGAGGAGGGCGTCCCGAACGACGCCACCGACGGCGTAGACGCCGCCCTGCGCAGCGCCCACAGCGACGATTTGGTCGACGAGAGCGCGCGCCGTAGGCGACAGGCGAGCGAGCAAATCGTCGCGCATTTGCCCGCCCAATAGCGCTTCTGTTTCCATCGCCGCAAGTATAGTGGCGCGATTAGCTTGACAGTTCGCGTCAGCGGTACCTATGATCTCCTCGGCCTGGCGGCTGGTAGGGGTTCAATCGGAATGGCGGACGCACGGGGAAGGAACCCCAAATGGCCGCGACCGACTTGAGCGGGTGGAGCGCGATCGACGCAGGGATGCCACGTCCCGCGCCGTGCCGGGTGTCTGTCTCCTCATCGGTTCGCAGCCCGTATCGACCGCTTCCGGCGGTCGCGTCTGTGTTCGGCCGCCGCGGCGACCTGCGGGCCCGCTCGATGAGGAGTGTGCAGTTGCCAGACTGGCGAGAGCTCGAGGCCCGGCTTCACCTTACGTTCAAGAACCCCGCCCTGCTCAAGCAGGCGCTCGTCCACACGTCCTACCTCAATGAAAACCCCGGCATCGATGTCGGCTCCAACGAGCGGCTCGAGTTCCTCGGCGATGCCGCGCTCGGCGTCGTCGTGGCCCACGAGCTGTACGCCGAATACCCCGACGTCGACGAAGGCAAGCTCACCGAGTTGCGGGCGCACCTCGTCCGCCGCGATACGCTCGCGCGCGCGGCGATGCGGTTCGAACTCGGTGAGTACCTCCAGCTGGGCCGCGGTGAGGACGCCGCCGGCGGCCGCAAGCGCCCGACGAACATGGCCCGCGCCTACGAGGCCGTCGTCGGCGCGATCTTTCTCGATGGCGGCATCGCAAAGGTGCGCTCATTCATCCGCAAGTCGCTTAAGGAGGAGCTGGCCGCGCTGCGCGACACCGGCATGCCGCACGACCCGAAGTCGCGGCTGCAGGAGGTCGTCCAGTCGCAGTGGCAGACGACCCCGGCGTACCGCCTCCTTAAGACCGAAGGCCCGGATCACGCGCGGCGCTTCACCGTGCAGGTAATGGTCGGCGGCAAGTCGCTCGGTGTCGGCGAGGGCCGCAGCAAGCAGATGGCGGAGAAGGAAGCGGCGCAGCACGCGCTCGACCAGATCGACGCGCAGGAGAGCGCCTAGGTGTACCTCAAGCGACTGGACGTGCACGGCTTCAAGAGCTTCGGCAACAAGACGCAGCTCCAGTTCGCCCCCGGCGTCACCTGCGTCGTCGGACCCAACGGTACCGGCAAGACGAACGTCGCCGATTCGCTGCGCTGGGTGCTAGGCGAGCATGCTAGCCGCACCCTACGCGCCCGCAAGACCGAAGACGTGATCTTCGCGGGGAGCGACAAGCGCGCGCCGCTCGGCATCGCCGAAGTCAGCATCGCGCTCGACAACAGCGGCCACTGGCTGCCCGTCGAGTTCGACGAAGTCGTCGTCACGCGCCGCGCCTATCGCAGCGGTGAGAACGAATACCTGATTAATAACGCCAAAGTTCGTCTCCGCGACGTCGTCGATCTCTTCAT
>JBBSDV010000244.1:0-3733 GCA_038240335.1 Dehalococcoidia bacterium | reverse complement strand
TGCTTTCGGCGGCCTGAAACTGATCCACTTCGGCGGCCTGAAACTGATCCACCCCTATGTTCAGTGGTCTGAAGTTTACCCCTTCTGCCCCTTGTCGGGGTGGGCGACTGAGGGGACATCGGCGGGTGTAGCCGGCGCAGCATCGGCCGAAGCCACGGTCCCCCGTTTGCGCATTCTGTAGCTCTTGCCCTTGGTGGTGATCACGGTTGAGTTCTCGGCGAGGCGATCGAGCAATGCCAGGGTGAGCTTCTCGTCGCCACCGAAGACGCGCGGCCATTCGGCGAAGGAGAGATTGCTGGTGATGAGCACGCTGCGCCGTCCATGCCTGGCGGCGAGCACGTTGAAGAGTAGTTCGCCGCCGACACGATCGAACGGAACGAAGCCGACTTCGTCGACGATAATCAAGTCGACGTTTTCTAAGCGTCGCATATGACGGCCCAGTTCCTTGGCGTCGCGGGCCTCGATGAGCGTGCGCACCAAGTCTGCCGCGCGCCAGAAGGCCACGCGCAGTCGCTGGCGAGCCGCCTCGACGCCGAGGCTGATCGCCAGGTGCGTCTTGCCAGTGCCGATGGGACCGGCGAACAGTACGTTTTCCCCCTTGGCAATCCAGTCGCAGCGGGCCAACTCGGCGAGCTTGGACGCGCTGACGCCGTCGGTGGCGGAGAAGTCGAACTGATCGAGCGTCTTCAGGTCGGGAAAGGCGGCCGAGCGCAGGCGCTGCTTGACGGCGGACTCGGCGCGCGAGGCGACCTCGACGGCGAGCACCTCCTGCAGGTAGTCCTCGTGCGACCAATGCTCTTCGCGCGACTGGCGAGCGAGGGCTGCGAACGAGCGAGCCAAACCGGGCATCTTGAGCTGGCGCGCATGCGTGCGAATCACGTCGGCGATGATGGCGGTGCTGCTCATTGGGCACCTCCGAGCAGGAGGTCGTAGTCGGCGGCGCAGCCGGTGGCGACCTCGATCTCGCGCAGCGCGGACGGCAGCGCATCGACGGAGACGGATGGCGGCGCCGGATCCGACGGGCGCAGCGCGAGCAACACCGGCTCGCCGGAGGCGAGCGCCCACCGCACGCGCTCGGCGGTGATGGACTCGCCCAACTCGACGACGGACTTGAGCACGTGCGCGAACGTGCGCGCCGCCTGCTTGGGCCCGCGCTCGTCGACGAGCTGACGCCAGAGCGCATCGTACGGCGCGCCGAGATCGCGGATCAGCTCGTCGGCGACTTGGCGCACGGCCTGCGGCTTCTTCGCCAACTCGGGCAGGTAGTGGCGGTAGTCGACGGAGCGCCCGCCGAACGGCTGGCGCGGGTGCACCACCCGGCGCCCGTCGGGACCAATGATCTCGACTTCGTCGACGCCGACGAAGGCTTTGACCGGCAGCTTGACCCACTCGCTCCACACCGAGTACGCGGCGCCGGCCACCTGGACGAGGCTGCGGCGCGACGGCTCGACGTGATGGAACGACGCCGCGCGGAACGGCATTGGCGGCAAGGGCAGCATGCGCGCGCCCTCGTCGACGAACCGCTCGGCAATGGTGCGCCCGTCGGAGCCGCGCTTGGTCTCCGTCTGCGAGTCGATTCGCTGAAGCAGCGCCGTCGAGATCGCGCGCAGGTCGGCGCCTGACGGAATCGGCACCAGGTGCTGCCAGCGAATCCCCTTGCCGCGCGCTTCGACGCCGCCCTTGTCATGGCCGGTGTGCGGTCGTGCGAAGCTCGCCTCGAACAAGTAGTGCGTCGTGAGCGCCAAAAATCGCAGCGATAGCTCACGCTCGCTGCCGACGAGGTGGCGTGCAACGGCCGCTTTGAGATTGTCGTACGCGAGCCGGTGCGGCACGAACCCGAAGTGCTCGAACGCGCGCACGTGCCCGTCGAGGAACGCCACCTGGTCCTGGCGCGGATAGATCCACGCGAAGTCGCGGCCCGAGTACATCAGCCGCATGACGAACATCCACGCCTTGCGCCGCTCGCCGCCGACGTCGGCCAGCACCTCGAAGAAATCCACCTCGGCGAGATCGCCCGGGTGGTACACGAGCGGAACGAAGACCTCCTGCCGCCGCCGCTTCCACTCGGCCACCATCTCGCGCACCGTGCGCTCGCCGATCGCCTGGCCTTCGTCGACGAGGAGCTGGTGCAGCCGCGCCGCCGTCAGCCGCTGCTTACCGCCGGTCCACTTCGGCGCGTCAATGAGTATCTGCTCGACGCGCGGCCACAGCCGCTGCTTGACCGGGCTCGACCGCGCGGCCGGCGCGCGCGCGATCGGCTGCGCACCCTCGACGTAGCGACGCACCGTATTGCGCGACACGCTGAACTCGCGCGCCACACGGCGGACCGACAGTTTCTCCACGAGCACCTTGTGCCGAATAACGTAGACCTGATCCATCCGCAGCATCCTCCAACGGGGCTCCCGGCCTACCCGGCCGGCAACTTTCCGCATCTGCGGGGTGGATCAGTTTCAGGCCGCCGACTGGATCAGTTTCACGCCGCCGCCATCAGATCGCGACGTTGGGCGCGGCGCGTATCGCGGCCGTCGTCGACGTGCGCAGCTTTCCCGGATCGCGCCGCCATCCGCAGTTCGGGCGCGAGGCGCTGGCGGCGTCGCTGCCGGCGCGCGGGATCGAGTACGCGTGGGAGCCGCGTCTCGGCGGACGGCGCAAGCGCGGTCCGTCGCCGTCGCCGAACCCGTCGTGGCAGGTCGAGGGCTTTCGCAACTACGCCGACCACATGGACTCGGACGAGTTCGCCGCGGGGCTGGCGGCGCTGGTCGAGCGGGCGGCGCGCGCAGCGACGGCGTTCATGTGCGCCGAGACCCATTGGTCGCAGTGCCACCGGCGGCTCTTGTCGGACAAGCTGTGGGCGCTGCGCCACGAGGTGATCCATCTGATCACGCCGTTCAAAAAGGAGCTCCACCACCCGCCGCCGTTCTTGCGAATCGAAGGGGCGAAGCTGCGCTACGACCTCCCGATCGACGACGACGGGCAGGTCCGCCTGATCTAGGGCAGCTTTCCCTGCCTGCTGGCGTCGTGATCGCCTGCGGACACCACGCGCAGCACGATCGATCGGATCGACGTGCGCGCCACTGGCCCGTAGTCGCGGCTGTCGCGCACCAGCGTGCGTCGATCCGCCGTGACGAAATAGGCGTCGGCCAAAGTCTCGGGCGGGCGGTCGCCGATCGAGGTGACGCCGAGATCGCGGATCACCTTGTACTCGTGCTCGCCGCTGCGCTCGACGGTGAGCGAGAACGGCCGCGGCTGGCTCGACACCGGATCGACGTCGGCGAGCTTGACGATGCCGCCTTCGGTCTCCTCGATCGCCTTGCCGTTGATCAGCGTCTGCCCCTGGTGGACCTCGATGCGATCGCCCGGCACCGCCACGACGCGGCGGACCGACAGCGGCCCGTTGTCGGGCGAAGTGAACAGCACGACGTCGCCTCGCTGCGGCTTGCCGCAGACGCGGCAGGCGACCAGCAGATCCCCCTTGCGGATGCCCGGCGCCATGTCGTCCGACGATGGCCGCGGAAAATCGACCGCGAACAGCGCCAGGCCCATCGCCACCAGGGCCACCACCAGGATGATCACGTAGCGCGCGCCCATGGATCGGACGATCTTAGCCGATCGCGGCGGCGAGCGCGCGGGCGCCGGCGGCGGCATCGCTGCGTCCGAGGACGGCGCCGATGCAGGCCACCCGCGCACCGACGGCGATCGCGGCGCGCGCCCGCTCCGCATCGACGCCGCCGAG
>JBBSDV010000243.1:0-3786 GCA_038240335.1 Dehalococcoidia bacterium | reverse complement strand
TGGCGAACCCACCCGCGGCCGGGCCGAATAGCAGGCGGTCGAAGGCAAGGCCGATCGCCACCATGACCACCCGGTCACCAACGGATACTCCGAATGACCTCGGTCGCGGTGTACCGCCCAAGGAGCAATTGTCTCTACTCTCGTCGATCTTGCAGTGCAGCCGGACGGACTCGCGACCGAACACGCTGGCGTCCTGAACTGACGCCGGCGCTACACGATCAGCGTCGTCCATGCGACACTCGTACCGGCCATCGCGCATGGTCGCGCAGGCTGAACCGCGGTGAGACCGAAGCGAGAACGGCAAAAGTGCCAATCGATTACATAACGACTCGCACCGGTTGGCCAGAGGTGATTCATGCGCGAGTAAGGACCCTCCGGGCTCCGAGACAATCAGCGATCGCTCTCCGCGGCAAAGTCACCGCTCGACCGATGCCAAAACTGCGAAAAATGCAAAACGATTACATAACGAGTGGACAAGGGTTGATCGCAATCGTTCACATCCGACAAGATTCTTTGCTTCGGGTTAAAAGGCAAACCCAGATCTCTGTCCGCGATACAACGCTCACATTTGCGATGCGCTCGGTCGGGAACTGCCGTCGCTGCCGAGTCGTGGCCGCGAGAGGAGGTCGCACGCTCAACTGTGAACCGTGAACTGTGAACTACGTCCGGCAAACTCGCTAGACTACTTCATGCCCCGTCCACGCGTGTACTCCACACCGGCGATCGTCCTGCGGCAGCGGAAGTTGGGCGATGCCGACAAGATCCTGACGCTCTACGCCGCCAATCTCGGCAAGATCGATGCCGTCGCCAAGGGCGTGCGCCGAACCAAGAGCCGGATGGCGGGGCATGTCGAGCCGTTGACGCACGCGACATTCCAATTGGCCCAGGGCAAGTCGCTCGACATCGTCACGCAGGTCGACACGCTCGACCCGTTCCAGCCGTTACGCGAGGATCTCGATCGCCTCAGCCACGCGATCTACGCCGCGGAGTTGCTCGATAAGTTCACCGAACCGCGCGAGGCCAGCTTCGAGCTCTACCGGCTGCTGCTCGACACGCTGCGCCGCCTATCCGCGGGAGGCGACATCGACACGACGCTGCGTTATTACGAGATGGCGCTGCTCAGCGCCCTCGGCTACCGGCCCGAGCTCGAGGCGTGCGTGACCTGCCGCAAGCCGCTGGCCCCCGTGACGAATTACTGGAGCGCGCCCGCCGGCGGCGTCATCTGCCCCGACTGTGGCCACGATCAACTCACGAGCCGCGCCATCTCGGTGAACGCATTGAAGCTCCTGCGGTTGATCGCGCACGCCTCGTATGCCGACGTTCTTCGCGTCAGCGTCGACGGCGCGCTCGGCGCCGATCTCGAGCGCGCGATGCTCGAATATGTGCGCTGTGTGCTCGAGCGCGATGTCCGTTCGGCGCGCTTCATGGACACGCTGCGGCGTTCACGCCCGCGAGTGCGAGCCGCTGCCGAGGACGCGGGCTGACCAGACAATCGCCGGCTTCAGCGACGGGCCGATCTTGACGGCACGACCGCGCTCGCATATGCTCGGCAGACAACCGAATACGTGAGGACGCGGCGAAGTCCGGTGCAACACCGGCGCTGTCCCGCAACTGTGACCATCGCCCCACCGGCGCTGGAAGCCAGGTCGACCGCTTCTCACATTTTGTCGCAGGCCTTCGAGGAAAAGGCGCGGACACGCTTCTCGCGGCGTCCCGCCCCTGTCCGTTCGGCAGGGGTGTTTGTTTGTGAGAACGTCCCCGCTCCAGATCCGGCTTGCGTTCTGGAGGAAGTCATCATGGTCATGCGCCGATCGTACGCCTGTATTCCGCTGCTGCTCGCAGCGCTCATGCTCACGCTGGCCGCTTGCGGCGGCGGCAGCAGCAAGAAGGCCGGCGATGCCACGTTCAGCAACAACCCGACCCTCGTCGGCGATGTCCCGACCGCCGCCGCCAACTTTCCGCTGACCGTGCAGCGCAGCGATGGCAAGGCGCTCACCCTCCCGGCCGCTCCGATGCGCATCGTCTCGCTCTCGCCCGCAGCGACCGAGACCCTGTACGCCATCGGCGCCGAGGGCGAGCTCGCGGCCGTAGACAAGCTTGCGGATTACCCCGATGGCGCGAAGAACTTTCAGCCGAAGGTCGATGCGTTCGAGCCCAACGTAGAGACGATCGCCGCGCTCAAGCCGGACCTTGTGATCGTCGCCAGCGATACCAACGGCATCGTCGGCAAGCTCGATGAATTGAAAATCCCGGTGCTGTTCTCAGACATCAACAAGACGGTTACCACCGTCGAGGACGTTCTCAGCCAGATTGGCCTGCTAGGGAGTGTCACCGGCACGACGGCGAAATCGGGACCCTTGATCGAGAGTCTCGGCGGCCGCCTGCAGGCGATGCGGGACGCCGTCCAGGGGGTCGACACGACGCAGACGCCGAAGGTCTATCACGAGCTCGATTCGACGTTCTACACGGCCTCGAACAGCAGCTTTGTCGGCGACCTCTACCACATCCTCCGCGTGCAGAACATTGCTGGCGAGGGCGGTGGCCAGGCATACCCGCAGCTGACGCAGGAAGCGATCATCGCGGCGAACCCGAAGGTGATCATTCTCGCCGACGAAGACTTCGGCGTAACGGTCGCATCCGTAAAGGCGCGCCCAGGTTGGGATGCGATCGATGCCGTGAAGAACGACAAGGTGTTTGGGATTAATGCGGACATCATCAGCCGTCCGGGACCGCGCATTCTCGATGCTCTGGAGCAGCTCGCGAAGGACATCTTCCCGCAGAGGTTCCACTAGATGCAGCTCGCACCACCCCGCGGGGCGCTCAACGTCGCGGTCGAGCGTGAGCCAATGCTCGTCACGTGGCGCACCCTGGCGCCGACGTACCTGCTCGCCGCGCTGGCGACGCTCGCGGTCGCCGTGTTCGCCGTGAGCTGGGGAACCGTGCACATTCCGCCGCAGACCACGCTTGCAATCGTCCTCGGTCACCTGCCGTTCGTGCCGGCGACCGAACACGATGCCACATACAACGCGATCGTCTGGCAGGTGCGGATGCCGCGGGTTGTCCTCGCCGGTCTCGTCGGCGCGACCTTGGCGTTCTCCGGCGCCGCCTATCAGGGCATCTTTCGCAACCCGCTCGCCGAGCCGTACGTGATGGGCGTGGCCGCTGGCGCGAGTGTCGGCGCGACGATCATCATCGTGTCGCCCCTCTACGTCGCGGCTGGACTGCTGAGCCCCGTGCCGCCGGCGGCGTTCGCGGGGGCGCTGATTGCCGTCGCCGCCGCCTATAGCCTCGCGCGTGTCGGCCGCAGCGTGCCGACAACCTCGCTCATCCTCAGCGGCGTCGCCGTATCGTCCGTCGGCACGTCTTTCGTCACGTATCTGATGCTCGTCTACAACCAGCGCACGATCGCCATCCTCAACTGGATCCTCGGTGGCTTCAACACGGCGAGCTGGACGAAGGTCGGTATCGCGCTGCCGTACATGCTAATCGCGGTGGTCGTCATCCTGCCGTACGCACGCCTCCTCAACGTGATGCAGCTCGACGAGGATCAGCCGCGGCAGCTCGGCGTCAACGTCGAGCGCGTGAAGCTGATCGTGCTCGCCACCGCATCGCTTGCGACGGCGGCGGCCGTGTCGGTGAGCGGCTTGATCGGCTTCGTCGGGCTGATCGTCCCGCACACCGTGCGGATGATCTGGGGGCCTGACTACCGCCGCGTGCTCCCGCTCTCCGGCTTCTTCGGTGCGTCGTTCCTCATCCTCGCCGACGTCGTCGCTCGCACGATCGATC
>JBBSDV010000242.1:0-3890 GCA_038240335.1 Dehalococcoidia bacterium | reverse complement strand
ATCGGCGCCGTCGCCGCCGCCGTCACCTTCAGCATCGGCAAGCTAATCGGCGTTAATACGGGGTAGGTGTGTTTACTGTGTGGTGCCGAGCACTCGCCGCACCCACTCAATCATTTGGCGTACCTGCTCTGGCCGGTCGGGAACTGCCGATTTATCCCACTCGAGCGCGATCACGACGCCATGGGTCGCCGCGTCGAACGCGCCCCTCAATCCGACGTACTCCCGGCTTGCGTTTGCGCTTGCCGAGGGTATTCCCGACGAAGATCCCGAGTAGGTTTCGAATCGAACGCCCGCTGACGCGTTACCTTGTGCAATAGTCTGCTCAGCGTAGGCGTATTCGGCGCACGGCGGCGGCGGGCCGTATACGATCGAGACTTGGGGATGTTCGTGACCCTCGCCGGAGAGTCGAATTCCCGCGCCTTTTTCGGGTACGTCCGACGGGACTGGCGTAACAGACCGCATCGCCGTGCCGGAAGCGGCCGCAGGTGCTCGAGAGCGGCCGAAAATAGCCTTCCTTGCGGAGAACTGGACTACCCACCCTGGGACCACGCTTGGAATCGGAAGCGGCTCGCCAACGAGATCGTCTACGATCCGCCGGGCATCCTCTAACGTATCCGCAGTCGCAAAAGGCGGCGAGCTGTCGTAGTCGACGCAAGCTTCGTCTCGTACCGCGCCTTCACCGTTACACGCCGCAAACTCAACGCCGGCGTCTTTTGCGAATTGATTGAGGTCGATGCAGACTTCGCCGACGTCAGCCTCCGCCCGTTGCACGTCCAATAAGTCGCGTCGTACCTGGGCCGGGATCTCGGTCATCGGTCCCGCCGTCGCAGCCGCCGCTTCCGACTCTTGCAACGCGCCGACGGAGTCGCCGTATCTTTTACCGGCTTTCAGCAAACGGGAATGAACGGGAATGAGTGACATGGGCCGGTGCAGATCGTTCAAACGGGCCATTGCATTCCGCACACTCGCCGTCCCGTCGGGCGATGACGGATCCACGGCGGCGAGGTTAATCGCCTCATGGAATACCGCATCGAGTGCGGTGAAGTACTGCTGCACGGAATTCGGTGCGGAGGTGAGGGTCGGCGCAACATTGCTCGGTCCCGACGAGCAGGACGAGAGGAACGCCGTGCCAAGGACGGCAATGGGGACGATCGTTCCTCGTAGCAGGGTAGCGCATGGCTCATTCTCACGCGTCCCGGCATTCTCTACAATGCACCTGCCCAATTTCCGTCGCTGCAGACCCGATACCGGCGCTAACTGACAAGGGACTCGGCCGCCACGCAACCGATCACCCATCATCACTCACCAATCGCCCGGAATCCGCTATCCGCTATCCGCTATCCGCTATCCTGACACCTGCAACCCAGACCAGCAGGAGTCGATGATCAGGCATGGCTAACGACCGCGCGCAGAAGCTCTATACCGTCGCCGTTGTCGGCGCTACCGGCGTCGTCGGCCTCGAGTTCCTCAAGATCGCCGCCGAGCGCCGCTTCCCCATCGGCAGCCTCCGGCTGCTGGCGACCGAGCGCTCGGCCGGCAAGCGCATTCCCTTCGGCGAGGGCGAGATCGAGGTCGAGGCGACGACGCCGCAGTCGTTTAAGGGCGCCGACTTCGTCTTCATCTCGGCGTCCAGCGCTGCCTCGCGCGAGTACGCGCCGATCGCGCGCGATGCCGGTGCGGTCGTCATCGACGACTCGAGCGTCTGGCGGCAGGATGCGGACGTGCCGCTCGTCGCCACGGAGGTGAACGCCGCCGATGTCGAGGGCCACAAGGGCATCCTCGCCATCCCCAACTGCTCGACGACGCCGCTGGTGCTCTGCCTCTGGCCGCTGCACACCGGCAACCGCGTCACGCGCGTCATCGCCGACACGTACCAGTCCGTCTCCGGCACCGGCACCGGCGCCGTCGCCGAGCTCGATGCCCAGTCCCGCGCCTGGGCAGCCGGCACGCAGTCGCCCGCGACGGTCTACCCGCACGAGATCGCTTTCAACGTCCTGCCGCAGATCGATGTATTCCGCGACGACGGCTACACGAAGGAGGAATGGAAGATGATGGCCGAGACGCGCAAGATCATGCACGAACCGGAGCTGCCGCTCTCGGCGACGTGCGTCCGCGTGCCCGTCTTCGTCGGCCACAGCCTCGCCGTCCACGCCGAATTCGAGCGCCCGATGACGGCCGACGAAGTGCGCGCGATTCTGCGCGATGCCCCCGGCGTCGTCGTCGAGGACGACCCTGCAAACAGCGTCTACCCGATGCCGATCACCGCGGCGGGCAAAGACCCGGTCTACGTCGGCCGCATCCGTCAGGACTCATCGAACCCGAACGGCATCGCGATGTGGATCTCCTCCGACAACATCCGCAAAGGCGCAGCCCTCAACGCCATCCAGATCGCCGAGGAGATGATCGCCCGCCGCCTGGTCTGAGTCGCGATCAGGTCGGAAGCAGGACGCGAGAAGCGAGAAGCGGGAGACGCGATCGCGGCAACGGCAGCTGCTTCGGCACCCGTACGCATCAGGTCTTCAGACCTGTCCGCTTCTACGGCCAGCGCTCACTCGTGGTTGACCATCCGATGCCGCGTGACGCGTCAGCCTCGGTCCGCACCCCCTGTCGAGTGCAGCGCGATTCGCTCCGTCGGTCGAGCGCAGCGCCACTCGCGTCGCCCGCCGGTCGCCCGTCGAATGAAGCGGGTGTGCAGAGGGCGCAGCGCCTCTGCCGGGGGGCTCCGGGGGGGTGTCCCCCCGGAAATTGCCCTTTCTTCTTTCATAAATCTGTATCCGGGTACGCACGGCGAATGAGGCGCCAAAGCTCGGATAACGCCGCCGCCGCCGTCTCGACAGGAAACTCAAGCAGCGCGAGAGCCACAGAACTAGCGCTTGACGCCGACCGCGAGCAGGTTCACCCGCAGATCCTTCAGCGCCTCGAAGCGATTCACAATCCGCTCGAACCCCACGCCGAGGGCATAGCTCGCCGTGCTGAACGCCAGGTACTCCGGCTCCGTCTCGAACTGGTACAGGTGCTCGATGCGCATGCCGGCGCCCTCGTACAGTGCCCGCATCCGGCGCGCCGTATTGGCTCGGTACACCGTAGGGAAGATGTCGTGGACATCGATGCCGCGCCAGGAGTTGTAGGTGCGGTGGAACGAGTACGGCAGCAGCGCCGAACTGATCGTCACGTAATGCCAGCGGTTCGGCGTCAGGATCAGCAGCCGTCCCCCGGGCTTGAGCACGCGCGCCAGCTCGCCGAACACCGCCTCCGGCTGCACCAGGTGCTCCGCCACATGGCTTGAAATCGCGATATCGAACGTCCCGTCGCGGAACGGCAGCGCCGCAAGATCGGCGCGCCCCGCCGCATCGATGTTGCGATTTCCGGCTGGCTCATCCGTCATGTCGACGCCGACGATGAGCGACGGCCGCTGCTCTGCATCGAACTGGTACTGAAACACCCGCCCGGAGCCGCACCCCGCGTCGAGCATCACATCGCCGCGCCGCACGTGCTCATGGATCACGTCCGAGAACCGGTCGTACATCCCCCGGAACTCCGGCGGGTAAAACCGCTCCCGCAGTTCCGCCTTCCGAAACCGTCCGCCCTCAGGCATAGACGTCGGCTTTCGTGAGGAGGCCTGTGACCGGATGCTCGTGTGGATATATCAGGTGGCTGCCTCTGTGTGGAACCGAGGACCTTGCATCGTCTGCCCAAGCTACCACGCCGCGTATCTTCGGTCCGGCGTCGAAGCGCGGGAACGCCCCTGTTCGAGTAGCGCAGTTTGATTAGAGCAGGCCAAACGCATACACTTGCGCCCTCCGAGGGTGCCAAGAGGGCCAGACTGATTTTGTGTTCCCACTCCCGGTCGGAAAGACGCGCACATCGATCCTGCCCCTCGTGACTCCCCT
>JBBSDV010000241.1:0-3911 GCA_038240335.1 Dehalococcoidia bacterium | reverse complement strand
TGGTGATTGGTGATTGGTGACGGGAGTTTGGTGGCTGTGACTGGTGATTATCGGTCATTGTCGTCGTTGCGAGTGCCCACTGACTCGAGCCAAGGCGGAACCGCAAACTTTCAACTGTGAGCTGCAAACTTACACAAGCGAAGCGGGCGAGCCGTAATGGCTCGCCCGTGTTCGACGCAGTTGGTCGCCCAACGCTACTTCTTCTGCGCGGCTTCCGACTTCTCGCGGCGCTTGTTGAAGCGCTCGACGCGGCCGGCCGTGTCGATGATCCGCTGTTGGCCCGTGAAAAACGGGTGACAGTTGCTGCAGATCTCGACGTGGACGTCGGGTCGTGTCGAGCGTGTCTGCCAGCTGTTCCCGCACGCGCAGTGAATATTCGATTCGACGTAGTCGGGGTGAATCTTGTCTTTCATGTTCCTGTGACTTTCGCGTTGTTGCTGCCGGGTCGACGAATGAAGTGCCGGTTACGAGCTAGCTTGCCGCAGCAGCCGCCGCCGTTGCAACGGCCGCCTCCACTGGATCGACGCTGACCTTCTTGCGCCGGCCCTTGGCGTAGTGCTCGAACTTCACGGCGCCATCGAGCAGCGCGTAGAGGGTGTGGTCGCGGCCGACGCCGACGTTGCGGCCCGGGTGCACGCGCGTGCCGCGCTGGCGGATGATGATCGTGCCGGAGCGGATCACCTGGCCGTCCGAGCGCTTGACGCCGAGGCGCTGTGAGTTGCTGTCGCGCCCGTTGCGCGAGCTGCCGACGCCTTTTTTGTGTGCCATGGCTTACTCTGCTTTCTTGCGCGTCCGCTTCGGTTTCTCAGCGACGGGTGCGGGCGCCACGGATGGTTCGTCAAGGGTGTCCCCCGCCGGCGGCGTATCGACGGCAGCTGCTTCCGGCTCGCTCTTGCGGCCACGCCGACCCTTCGGGGCCTCGGCGACGGGCGCTGCGGTTGCCACGGTCTCGGCCTTCGCGGCCTTGGGCTTCGGCTCTTGGCCGGCGCCGAGGATGTCGTCGACGACGAGGCGAGTGAACTGCTGCCGGTGGCCGTTCTTCTTCCGGTGCCGCGTCTTGTTGCGGTAGTGGAAGACGAGAATCTTCTTGGCGCGGCCCTGCTCGGCGATCGTGCCGACAATGCGCGCACCCTCGATCGTTGGTGCGCCGACCGTGATCGCGTCACCGTCGGCCATCAGGAGCACCTCGCCCAGCTCGACGGTGTCCCCGGCATCGCCTGGCAGGCGCTCGATCTTGATCGAACGGCCCTCCTCGACACGGTACTGCTTGCCTCCGGTGCGGACGAGGGCGTACACGGCGCCTCCAAAACAACAAAAACCCCGCCGTTCGGCAGGCATCGTGAGTCATTGTATCGAAGCTATTGGCGGAGTGTCAAAGCTGGTCCGGGGCTACATCGCGCCAACGTCGCACGTCTTCGTCCGAGTTTCGCACTAGGGTCCAATCGACGCTGGATGTTGGATTGCGATTCGCCGCATTCTGAACGATTCCGCCGCCTGCATCGCCAGGCGGAGCCGCCACCCCTAAACCGTGCGCGTGATGCGCCGAAGATCGAGTAGGGGATTCCCCTACGGAAGCGGTGGAGTTGGGAGCGCGCGCGAGCGGCGGGCGCGGCTCGGAGGCGATGCGACGATGAGACGACTTCATGCGCTCGTGGGCAAGTTGCGGGCGTTGCGCGACGAGCGTGGGATCACGGGTCTCGAGACGGCGATCATCCTGATCGCGTTCGTCGTTGTGGCGGCGGTCTTTGCGTTTATCGTGCTGAGCACTGGGTTGTTTAGCTCCGAGCGCGGCAAGGAGGCCGTGTATGCGGGCCTCGCGAAGACGCGCGGGACGATGGAGGTGTCGAGCAGCGTCATCGCCAACTCGAACGGCACGAACGTGACGACAGTGCAATTCGACATAACGTTGGCGGCCGGCGGCGACTCGGTAAACCTCGATCCGACGGCGACGACGAATCGTACGGTGGTCAGCTACATCGACGACGCGATCGTCGTCAACGACGTGGCCTACACGACGACGGTGATCACCGGCAACGCGAACACCCTCCTCGAGCCGGGTGAGCTGATCCGCATCGACATGAACCTTCTCGGGGCAGGGGCGACGATCCCGATCAACAAGATCTTCACCCTCGAGATCAAGCCGCCGACGGGTTCCTACATGGTGCTCCAGCGCATGACGCCGCCTGCCTTCCTCACCGTCAACAATCTCAATTAGGGTTCGATCGCTCGCGGCGCGACGTTGCGCCCATGCACGATCCTTCGATTAGCCGAGCAGTTTGCTCCAGCCGCCGTCGGAGTTGAGCACTTGGCCGGTGATCCACGCTGATGCGGGTGACACGAGGAAGGCGACGAGCTCGGCCACGTCCTGCGGCCTTCCCACCCGTCGCATCGGGCTGCGCGCCTCGATGTCGGCGTAGAGCGCGGGCGGCATCCAGCCGGTGTCGTTCGGGCCGGGGTTGATCGCGTTGACCCCGATGCCCCGCGCCGCAAGCTCGCCCGCGGCCGAGACGGTGATGCGGCGCTCTCGCTCCCGTTACCGACACGTGCATGCGCCTGGCATCCGGCTACACGGCTTCTCCGCGGGATGTCGCCGCCGACCGACGGCCGAGGTCGGTCGCGGGCGGTGCGCCATCGATGTATTCGCGAACGATCGATTGCCATGGGCCCTGGGCGCGAAGCTGGGCGAGCAGCCCCGAGAGCCCGAAGTTGATGCGCGTCAGGAACACCATGCCCTCGGGCACGTTGCAGTGCTGGTTGATGCGGCCGCCGATGCCGGTCGTCTGCGTGTTTCGTCGCACCATCTCCGCCGCCAGTTCCGGCGTGAACGTGACGCCGTCCTCGAGGATCGGCGCCCAGTACCAGTGCATGTGCTCCCAGAGCTCGACCGTCGTGAACGGGGCATCTGGCCGCAGGATGCCGACGGCCTCGACCGCCGCGCGCCACTCATCGATGTCGCCGCGCATGATCGCGCGGAGGATGCGCTCGAATCCGGCGACGGCGACATCCGAGAACTCGGCGACGCAGCCGTAGTCGACGAAGCCGACTGCGCCGTCCGGCAGCAGGATGTAGTTGCCGGGGTGCGGGTCGCCGTTGAAGAGATGGTGCCGGTAGATCGACCCGAAGGCATAGCGGAAGATGATCTCGCCGATGCGGTTGCGTTCGGCTTGCGGCAGGTCGAGCGCCGACGCGAACGGCTTGCCGTTAAGGTATTCCTGGACGATGACATGCTGCGTCGTCAGATCCGGATGCACGCGTGGCACGCGGATGAACGCGTGACCGGCGAACTCGTCGTAAAAGCGCTGCTGCGACGCGGCTTCGCGCGAGTAGTCCAGCTCGGCGAGGATGCCGTCCTTGAGGTCGCGGACGATCGGCCCCGCATCGAGGCCCGGCGAGACCACACCGGCGAGGCTGATCATCATGCCGACGTTGGCGAGGTCGTGCGTGATCGCGTCACGCACGCCGGGGTACTGCACCTTGACGGCGACGCGCGTTCCGTCCTGCAGCACCGCGCGATGCACCTGGCCGATCGAGGCGGCGGCGAAGGGCTCGCGCTCGAACTTGCGGAAGAGCTTTTGCGGCGGCATGCCGAACTCGCGCGCGAAGACGCCCTCGACGAGCGAGTAGGCCATCGGCGGCGCGTTCGATTGCAACGACGCGAGCTGCGCCGCCATCTCGTCGGGCAGGATGCCGCTCATCAGCGAGAGGATCTGCCCGAACTTCATCACGGCGCCCTTCATGTCGCCCATCGTCCGCGTGACGTCTTCGGCTGTGCGCATCACTGCCTGCTCGCGCGCCTGCGCGCGGCGGTCGCCGAACGATGCGTACGTCGATGCCCAGCGCAGCATGGCTCGCGCGGCGAGCCGCGGGGGGCGCCGCGGTCGGGCCCGGGGGCCCCGGCGCCGGGGGGGCGC
>JBBSDV010000240.1:0-3922 GCA_038240335.1 Dehalococcoidia bacterium | reverse complement strand
CCTTCCGTGGGTGGCGCCGTTGCTCCTCATGGCGTTCGGACTCCTCCTCGTCCGCGCGGGTGCCGCGTTGGGCCAGCGGCGGTAGGTGCGAGCTCGACGCCGGCCGCTGGTTCGCGCTGCTCCTCGCGCGGTAGCCTTGAGCGCGGGAAGCTGAACGCCCGCCGGAGGCGTAGATGAAGGTGAGCGATGAGCGGCGGGAGGCATACCTCGCCGCGTACAACGACTGGCAGAAGAAGCTTGGCGATCTCCACGCGGTCTTCCTTGAAGGTACGCGAACGCCGGTCGGCGACCAATTCAAGGGGCTGCTGAACCGTGAGGCGCGGGCGAAGGAGAAGTACGACGAAGCGCGTCTCGAGCTCCTCGGCATCGCCCCCGAGGGCGAATCACCGTTCGACTGAAGTTTGTAATGTGTAGTTTGTGTTTGGTAGTTCGAGCGTCCCGGGTTGGTGTAGATTCACAAGCCCATGCCGTCACATATCAATTCAGCTCCGACGCCCGAACGTGAACTCGGCATCTCGTGCAAGTTTCGCCGCGAGCGATGAACTACAAACTACAAACGACAAACGACAAACTATGAAATGACCGAAGCGTGGGTTGAGTATCTGACCGGGCCATATGGGTTCGTCTTCGCATTTGCGGCGGGCGTGCTCTCGTTCCTGTCGCCGTGCGTGCTGCCGCTCGTGCCGGCGTACCTGGCGCATCTCACCGGCACGGCCTCGACGCTCAACCCGCGCTCGCGCGCCGACGAGCGCCGCGAGACCGTGACGCACGCAGCCGCGTTCGTGCTCGGATTCACGGTCGTGTTCACGATCGTCGGCGCGTCGGTGGGGCTGCTGGGCGCGATCGTCAGCGCGGATTCCAGCTACGCCATCCGCGACCACCTGCCGCTACTCGGCAAGATCGGCGGCGTCTTCCTGATTATCATGGGGCTGAACTTGATTGGCGTCATCAAGATCCCGTTTCTGTACCGCACCTACTCGTTCGAGACGGCGACATCCTCCGTTCCCGTCGCTGTCGGCGCTGGAGCACGCGGCGGGAGCACGACGTCCGGATCCGCGAATCGTGGCAATGTGGCGCTCGGAGACGACGCGCGCGGCCGTGCATTTGGCCTCAACTACGCGAAATCGTTCGGCGTCGGCGCCGCGTTCGCCGTCGGCTGGACGCCGTGCATCGGCCCCGTTCTGGGCTCGATCCTGACGCTCTCAGCCTCGAGCGCATCGGTGGCAAAGGGGACGTACCTCCTGCTCGTGTATTCGCTCGGGCTCGGGGTGCCGTTCATCCTCACCGGCATGGCCGTCGTGCCGGCAACGGCGTTCCTGCGCCGGATGCGCGGCGCGATGCCGTTAGTCGAGATCGCCACCGGCGCGCTCGTAATTTTCGTCGGCGTGCTGATCTTCGCCAACGAGCTGACCGTCTTCAACGGCTACTTCTCGGACATTCCGGGGCTCGATCGGTTCAATCAGATCTAAGCGTGTCAGCGCTTCGACCAGCACCCAAAGACCCGGCCCGACGATCGATCAGCCTTGTCGCTTCAGCCGACCGGTCTTCTTCGCCCAGCGCTCCGCCGCCGCGAACGTCAGCATGCCGCCCGGTATCAGGACGACGCCGAAGATGACGAGCGCGAGCAGCTCGTGCCACACGTCGAACAAGCTGTTGCCGTCGATGATCGCGCCCCGGATCCCGTCGAGGATGTACGTCGCCGGCGAGATGAATGAGAAGATGCGCAGCCACGCCGGCAGCACGTCGACCTCGTAGTACACCCCCGAGACCAGCAGCACGAACGCCTGGATCATCATCGACATCTGCTGTCCGCGCTCCGGATACAACATCGGCAAGATACCCGAGAAGATCGCCAGCCCGGCGACGCTAAAGCTGCCGACCAGCAGCACGATCGCCGCCGCAAACCAGTTGGCGTTTCCTAGATCGATCGTGAAGAACGGCGCGGCAATCGCGAAGATCAGCAGCGTTCGCACAATCGCGTGGAGGATGCCGAATAGCACCATGCCGCTGAGGTGCAGCCAGCGCTCGACGGGCGCCATCAGCGTGTGCTCGATGGTTCCCTCCCAGCGCTCCCACGAGATCACGAGGCTGATATCGTCGAGCACCGCCGACAGATACGCCCAGACGAGCGTGCCGATGAGCAGGAACAGGACGAGCTTCGAGATGTTCGCGCTGTTCGCGATTCCCGACTGATCGACCTGGTTCGCGATCAGCGTGACGGCGAGCGTGTTGACGACGCCGTAGACGAGCCAGACGAGCTCCCACGCCCAGTAGCGCTTCCAGAGGTTCGTCTGGCGCTCAATGAATGCCCACGCCAGTGTGTGGCGTGCCGGCCGCTTCGGTAACTTCAGTTGATGTGCAATCGTGACCATGTCATTGCCTCCTGCCGAGCACGCCGGCGATGATTCCTTTTGTCCCTCTCTCGCGATATTGCGCGTCGTCGTTCGATCATCGCGCGCGTACCGCCGGCTCCTCCGGCAGCTCATCCTCGTCGAAGTGGCGGCCGGTCAGCTCCATGAACACGTCCTCCATGTCGATGCCCTCGACCGGCCGTCCCGCGGCGACGAGCTCGCGCAACTCGAGCGGCGTCCCCTCGGCAACGATCTTGCCGCCGGAGAGGAACGAGATGCGATCGCACAGCAGTTCCGCCTCGTCCATGTCGTGCGTCGTCAGCAAGATCGTCGCTTGATGATCGCGCTGCACTTCCCGGACGAACGTCTGCACATCGCGCTTGCTGCGCGGATCGAGGCCGGTCGTCGGCTCGTCGAGCAGCATCAGGATCGGTGACGTGAGAAAAGATCGTGCCACCGCCACCTTCTGCTGCTGACCGCGCGAGAGGTGGCTCATTGGTTCCAGTGCGCGCTGCCACTCGAAGCCGAGCCGCTCCATGATCTCCGGCGTCTTGCGCTTAATCTCCTGCGGCGTGAGGCCGTACACGCGGCCGAAGAACAGCAGGTTCTCGAGCGCCGTCATCGTCTTGAAGAACGATGGATCGGCCGAAACGCGATTGATCAGCGAGCGCACATCCATCGCGTCACGCACGACATCGAGGCCGAACACGGTCATTTCGCCGGCATCCGGAAGGAGTAGCGTGCTGATCATCCGGATCAGCGTCGACTTGCCGGAGCCATTCGCGCCGATGACGCCGAAGATCTCGCCCTGCCGGATCTCGAGCGACACATCGTCGACGACGCGCCGCGCCGGCTCTGCCTCCACGCCGCGGCGCCACGGCAGCAGCCGCGCGACATCGAAGCCGCCGCCGAATGCCTTGACGACGTGCTGCACCCGCAGCGGCGGCGCCGCCGGCGAGAATGTGTGCGCCACCATCGCGTCGTTCCCTTCCTGCGATGGTTCCGTCCTCGCGCCCGCCTCGTCCTTGCTCTTCGTTATCTGACCCATCGTCTCTCCCTGCCTATTCCGCGCGCCTTGGTGACCTCTGCCGATGCTGTTCCGAAGCGCGAACTGCGAACTGTGAACTGTGAACCCGGCCAACAGGCCATCGTTCGGGCAACAAAAAACCCACTTCGCGTTGTTTGCGATAGTGGGCGGACGTCGGTTCTCGCGGTCGGCTAAGTCAACACTCACGCCTCGCGCCGGGCACACTCGTCCGTCCCACAATCACTCCAGGGTTGTCCGCGGCGATGCCTCGAACCCTGGCGACGGTGCTGTTGATATCGGACGTTCTCAAGTGCTTATCCTGCTCGACGTCTCTCGCCAATTCGGCGTGATTTCGCCCATCATACGACCGCGCGCGGGAGGCTGTCAACTCACCCGGTTGGTGGGTGTTGGTGAGCAGTGATTCTGTCAGTCCTTAAGTGAGCAGCGATTCTGTCAGTCATGAAAGACAGGATCATCTTGAGCGAGAAGGAACAGCAGCGGGGCCGGGTATTGGGGTGGTTGGTGGCGCGCCGAGTGACGGCGG
>JBBSDV010000239.1:0-3943 GCA_038240335.1 Dehalococcoidia bacterium | reverse complement strand
TGCCACCTTGTACGCGCCGCCGCCGTTCGGGTACGCGCGGATCGTCTGGCGGTACGACGTCGCGACGATGACCAGCAGTGTCGCGATCGCGATGCTGATCGGGATCGAGTACGTGAGTGCACCGGTGCCGGCCAGGATCAGCACGAGGAGGATCTCCTCCGTCGCGTACGCGGTCGACGAGAGCGCGTCGGACGCGAAGATCGCGAGCGCCTTCGTCTTGCTCAGCTTCTCTTCAGACAAACGCGATGATGCGAGCGGCGCCCCGACCAGCACCCGCTTCGCCGAGCGCCACAAGCGCCCCGTTGCGGTTCGCGGCACATCCGCGATCGTTGTCGCCCGGATCGTATCCTCGGACTCGCCCGACTCGAAGCGCCGCTCGCGCGCGCGCGTCAACCGCGCGTAGCGGTTGCCGGGCTTCGCACCGTGATGGATCTCCGTCTGGGTCTCCGGGCTGTATTCGGTCGCCCGGCGCGTCGCGCGAGTTCGCTCGCTGTCATCGGATGACGCTCGTGGTTCCGGCGTACGCGACGGTTGTGCGCTCGCGCCATTAGGCGACGACGGCGCGCTACTCCGGCGCGTGCGCTTCAACCGGATCATCGGCTCCGGCTTGCCGCCCGGCGTTCCCGCGCGCGGTTCTACCGGCGTCGCATTCGCGTCGCGCTTGTTGTCGTCGTCCGATGGCGGCTTGTTGTCTTCCATGATGCTGCTACAGAATATTCGGAATTGCTAACGAATTGCATCCAAACGGCAGTGCTCACCGCCCGATCGGCAACACTACCGCGCAACCGCGACGGCCAATGCGTGGCCGATGAGGTTCCGAGAAGCCGTGCTGATCGACGTGTCAGCCCCGCTCGTATGTCTGGCAGCCCTATCCGGCCGCCGTGGTGGTGGTGTCCGCGACGGGACGCGCGCGTCGGCTGAGCGCTTCCTCCGCCTTCTTGTCGTTGATGAAGAAGGCGATCGCGAGCGGAATTACAAACAACAGGAAGCACGCGAAGAAGGCGTCGTGATAGCCAAGCACGGCGGCGTGCCTCGCGGCCGCACCGCTCGCTGCCGAGACGCTGGCGGGGTTTCCCCCGTGGCTCTTCGTGCGGTCGATAAAGATCGTGATGATCAGCGCTACTCCGAACGACGCCGCGATCTGCCGCAGCGTGTTGTAGATCGACGACGCCGGCCCCTGCTTGGAGCTCTCGATCGGGCCAAACAGCAGCGTCTGCGCAGCGACAACGGCGAAGGCGAATGGCAGGCCGCGGATCAGCAGCAAGGCAATGATCAGCCACACCGGCGTATCGACGTCGAGGATGAGGAACGGCAGCAGCGACAGCGCCGCCAGCGCGAAGCCGCCGAGCAGCATCCGCCGCGGCCCCACCTTCGCATAGAGGCGGCTTGCCAGCGGCAGCGAAATAGCGGTGCCGATCGCGCTCGGCCCCTGGATCAGGCCGGCTTGCAGCGGCGAGAAGCCACGCAGCTCCTGCAGATAAAGCGTCAGCACCAGGATGAATCCGCCGAACGCGCCGAACGCCGGCATCATCATCAGGTTGCTCGATGCGAAGAACCATCGCTTCAACAGTCGCAGATCGAGGACCGGGTACCGCACGGTCAGCTCGATCCACGTGAAGACGGCGAGCAACGCGATGCCGCCAAGCCCGAACCAAACGACACTACCGTTTGTCCAGCCATCGGCGCCGGCGCGTGAGATCGCATACAGCGTCGACGCCGCTCCCAGGCTGCCGGTGACGAGACCGAGCACGTCGATGCGGTTCTGAGCATACGCCTCCTTGTGCTCCTCGAGCACACGCAGCCCGAACAGAAAACCGGCGATGCCGACGGGAAGATTGATGTAGAAGATCCAGCGCCAGCTCACGTACTCCGTCAGATAACCGCCGACAACCGGCCCCAGCGTCGGCGCGAGCACGACGGGCACCGAAATGATCGCCGACGCCTTCGCGCGCTCGGCGCCGGGGAATTCGCGCGAGAGCATCGCAGTGCCTACTGGCGTCATCATCCCGCCGCCGATGCCCTGCAGGAATCGAAACGCAATGAGCTGCTCGATGGACTGCGCGAGACCGCAGAGCGCGGAGGCGACGACGAAGATCGCGATCGCCAGCAGGAACACGCGCTTCGTGCCAAATCGATCGGAGAGAAATCCAGCGGCCGGGATGAAGACCGCGAGGCTCAGCAGGTACGCCGTCACGGTCCATTCGACGGCTGACGTGCTCGACGAGAACTCGCGCGCCAGCGTCGGAATCGCGACGTTGACGACCGTCGTATCGAGCAGATCCATGAACAGCCCGAAGATGAAGACGATCGCCACGAGATATTTGTACTCGAGGCCGAAGAGTCGTGACATTTCGTATGTTGTACCGGCAACGGTGCCTGCCGGCCATCTTCGTGGCGACGCGCCTGTGACACCGGAAGCGCGAGGTGCAAGCAGGCGCGATACGGGAGCGAACGACGACGCGAGCGTCGATCGCTCCAAGACTCGAACGGTCACGCGTGAGACACGCCGGCGTGCGGTACGCTGGCATGATGCGATTGCGAACCGGAACAAACGGAACGGGCAGTACCCGCCACCTCCTGTTCATCTTCATCATCGCCGCGATCGCGGCCGCTCTCCTCGGCGAGGCATGCGCCGGCAGCGCCGCGCGGACGGGCTCCCCAACCGTCACTGCATCCTCCACGACCGCGGTAACGCCGCTTGCGCCGACGCTGCCCGCTGCGCCGAGTTCGGTTCAGGGAAGCGCTTCGGTACCGACCATTCCGGCCGCAGATCCATCTCCAGCAACACCGCCCGTGGCCGCCACCCCCGATGCCCCGTCCCCCACTCCTCCGACGCGGCCAAGCGTCGGCATGACGCTCGAGGCGAAGGTGGGACAACTCATCATGGCGGGCTTCTCGCGCCCATTCGTCGACGATGAGATCGCGTCGCTGATCAGCTCCTACCACGTCGGCAACGCCGTGCTCCTGTCGCAGAACATGGGCGCGCCGTCCGGCATCCTGGCGATGACGGATGGCCTGCAGCAGCGCGCGCTCGATGCCAACGGCGTCGGCATGCTGATCGCAACGGACCAGGAGGGCGGCCGCGTCATCCGGCTCGACCCGCCGTTCACGCAGTTTCCGCCCGCCCGCGAAATCGGCTGTATCGGTAGCGCCGATCTTGCCCGCGAGTCCGGCCGCATCACCGGGCTCGAGATGCGCTCGGTCGGCATCAACGTCGATCTCGCGCCGGACGCCGATGTGCTGGACAACCCCGCCAACACCGTTATCGGCGACCGCTCGTTCGGCGTCGACGCGGCGGCCGTCGTCGCGGTGATGCCGTCATATATCGACGGTCTGCACGCCGGCGGCGCCGCCGCAACCGCAAAGCACTTTCCCGGCCACGGCTCGACGGATGGTGATTCGCACGACGGTCCCGTCACGGTCGACAAGACGCGCGCCGAACTCGACGCGACTGAACTGCCGCCGTTTCGCGTGGTCGCCGGAACGAGCGACCTCGTGATGATGGCGAACGTGGCGTACTCGGCACTCGATCCCTCCGGCCTGCCCGCCGGACTCTCCGCGCCAATCGTGTCGCTGCTGCGCAACGAGATCGGCTTCGGCGGCGTGATCATCACGGACGACCTCGAGATGGGCGCGATCCAATCCCGCTGGACCTCCGCTGAGGCAGCCGTCATCGCGCTGCAGGCCGGCGTCGATATCGTGCTGGCGAAGGACGCCGGCGACATCGCGTCGGTCCATGCCGCGATCATGCAGGCCCTCTCGGACGGCCGGATCGGTGAGGCGCGGCTCGACGCGTCGGTTGCGCGCATCCTCTCGGCGAAGCAACGCATCCTTTCCCAACCCGCGCCGTCGCTTGACGTGATCGGCGCGCCCGCGCACGCGGCGTTCGTCGCGGACCTGGCGGCAGCGGCGACCGACGCCGGTTGCCGCTAGCCGACGCGGT
>JBBSDV010000238.1:0-4035 GCA_038240335.1 Dehalococcoidia bacterium | reverse complement strand
TTCCGGTAACCGCTGCACGAGGAGGCGTACTCGACGGCGGGCGCCGCGGTCGTCATCCTCGTGTGCGTGTCGGAGGCGCGTTCAGCTCGTCGAAGTCTGCTTTTCCGCGGTCAGCGGAGACGGCGCGGTGACGCGCCCGAGGGGCAGCTTCATCTCTTCGGGATCGAGCCGGCCACGGGTGGCGCTCCAGTACTTGGGGGCGAGCTCGACGTAACGGTCGGTCGGCCAGTAGGGCATCACGCGGATGACGTCGGCGAGGTAGGCCTCGGCGTCGAGCCCGTGGAGCTTGCACGATGCCACGAGCGAGAAGAGGTTGGCGGCGGCGCTCGCGTGATCGTCGCTGCCGAAGAAGAGCCAGGCCTTGCGTGCGGTGGCAAGTCCAAGCTCATTCTGCCCATGTCGCATTTCGCGCGGAGGTCCAGTATCCATGGCACCCAGCGCGCGCCGCGGAAATCGAGGTGCACTACCGCGAGAAGCGAGGCGGCGAGGATGTCTTCGTCTGCACCATCGCCGATGATGCGGGGGTCGTCATTCCGGCGTGGATGTTCGACGCCGCGTTCTGCTCGAGCATGACGTTGGGCTCGCGGCGGACGTCGCTCGTCGCGCTCGGAGAGCTGCGATGCCTCCTCGATGAGATCCGAAGGGGAGCGCCTTCTGGCACGGTGGCGTCGGAGGAATCCGATGAGGAAAGCACGTTGCCGAGAGCAGAGGTCAGCGCCGCGTCTCCCCCAGATCGCGATTGCATTTCAGACGAGGGGAACGCTCGACGCGAAAGATCGAGCGCAGGTCGTGGCGCTGCTCAGCCGTCTGCTCCTTCAAGTCGCGGGCGCTCGCAACGAGAGCGAGGTGGTCGATGACCCTTCGTGAATTGCCGAAGGAGGCGCTCGCTCGAAATGCCGTTGTGTACGTCCGTCAGTCCACCGGCGCGCAGGTACATGACAATCTCGAGAGCCAGCGGCGGCAGTACGAGCTCGTCGATCTCGCACGAGGCTACGGCTTCCGGAATGTGAGCGTGATCGACGAAGATCTCGGGCGCTCGGCGAGCGGCACGATGGACCGACCAGGCTTTCGCGATCTCGTCGGCCGCATCTGCGAAGGTAGTGTCGGCGCGGTGTTCTGCCTCGAAGCCTCGCGCCTGGCGCGCAACGGTCGCGATTGGCATCACCTCCTCGAGCTCTGTGGACTTGTTGGCGCGTTCGTTATCGACGGCGATGGTGTTCACGATCCCGCCTTGCCCAACGATCGCCTTCTCCTCGGGCTCAAGGGAACGATGAGCGAATTCGAGCTCAGTCTGATTCGAAAACGACTGGTCGACGCCGCTGTCGCCAAGGCGCGCCGCGGCGAGCTTCGGATCGGCGTTCCGGTCGGCTACGTCTGGTCCCGCGACGCCGACTTGATGATGGATCCCGATCGGCGAATCCAGGACGCGATCCGCACGATTTTTCGACTCTTTGAGCGTCTCGGGAGCGCCACGCAGGTCCTCTTCTACATGCGCCGTGAGGGACTCCTCTTCCCGCGTCCAATCGATGGCAAGAGCGCTTCACAGCTCACGTGGCGCGCGCCAGCGTACCGCAACGTGATCGCCGTCCTGCGGAATCCCTTCTACGCCGGCGCCTACGCCTACGGGAAATCGAAGGTCCAGACGGACCTCGTCGACGGGTCGCTTCGAAAGCGTTACGGGCGCGCGCGGCCAATGGACGAGTGGACCGTGCTCACGCGCGACCATCACGAGGCGTACGTTTCATGGGAGACGTTCGAGCTCATTCGTCACCGTCTCTCGCGCAACGCGTACAGCCAGCGAGCCGGCGGAGCGAAGTCGTCGCGTGGCGGCCAAGCGTTGATGGCAGGTCTACTTCGATGCCGGCGCTGCGGACGGATGTTGAGGGTTGTCTACTCGGGGCACTATCACAAGCCGCGGTACTCCTGCCGGGACGGCCGTTCGATGCACGGCGTTGATCCGTGCATCGCCTTCGGCGCGCGACGACCGGACCTCGCTATCGCGGCAGAAATTCTTCTTGTCGTCGAACCCTTCGCCGTGGAAGCTGCGCTGATGGCAGAGCGCGATGCCATCTCGCAGATCGACGAGCGACAGCGTGCGCTCGAATTGGAGCGGCAGCAGGCCGAGTACCAAGTGAAGCTCGCCGCCCGCCGCTATGAGCAGGTGGATCCGGACAATCGTCTCGTCGCCGCCGAGCTCGAGGCACGCTGGAACGCGGCGATTACACGACTGCGAGAGTGTGAGGCACGACTCCTCGCGAGCTCGGTATCGAAGGCGCCCGTGGCCGATCGAGATGCGCTTCTCTCGCTGGCCGGCGATCTGGACTCGGTGTGGAATTCGTCCTCTGCGGACATGCGCACCAAGCAGCGACTCGTTCGCGCGCTCATCGAGGAAATCGTCGTCGACGTCGTAGACTCGAGTCGCGAAATCGTACTCGTGATCCACTGGCGCGGTGGACAGCACTCCGAGCTTCGCGTTCGCAAACCCAGGCCTGGCGAGCACACGATGCGCAACTCCGCCGAGGTCGATCAAGTGATTCGCCAGATGGGCACGCGATGGTCGGACGATCACATCGCGGCCACCCTCAATCGCATGGGCACGTCTACGCCCTTCGGCCACACCTGGGACGCGAAACGCGTCGGAGGCTATCGCCGCACGCAGGGAATCGCTGGCTACGAATCCGCCGTGAAGGATGGGAAGTGCCTCACCATGGTCGAAGCCGCCGCGAAGATGGGCGTAAGCTGCCACGCCATTCGCAAGCTGATCCGCGATGGGATCTTGCCGGCGAAGCAGTATGTGTTCGATGCTCCCTGGCAGATCGTCGCCGCTGATCTCGAACGGCCCGAAGTGCTGGGCGCGCTACGCCGCCGTCGCAAACGTGCCGGTCGCCCGTGTCGCAATTCTCGCGACGGCCGCACTCTCGTCATTCCGGGCACTTGAAGAAAGGGTGCACAATGAAACGTCACCGGCGATACGGCGGAGTGCCGCCTCGGCAATGTTGTTGTCGGGCGGAATCGACGCGTAGCTGAGGAAGCGTCCGAGCTCGCGGAAGTTTTTGAGGAGGTAGTTGATCGCGCGGCCCATTCCGGAGCGCGGCTCGAAGGCGCGACGGTGACGACGGCCCCAGCAGAGCAGCTTCGCGAAGAGAGGTCGCGACCGGCGACGGCGCAGCACGAGGTGCTCGTCGGTGCCGACGATTCCGGCGCTCTTCGCCTCGTGCTCGACGACATAGATCGCGCCGATCAGGTCGAGAGCCTCCTTCGTCTCGGGATGCTCGCGTTGCTCGTAGATCTTGCGGCGGGCGTGCGCGATGCACCCGGCGCGGACGCGCTTTCCGGGCTTGCTCACCGCGTTGTAGCCGGTGAATTGATCGACGACGAGTCGTCCCGTCGAGTCGCCGAGCACCTGCTTCGGCGTCTCGCCGCTGCGACTCGTGGCGTAGCGATACACGACGAGGTCCTTCGTCACGAAGTCCCAGAAGAAGGCGCGCTTGTCGGTGCCGAGTTGCCGCACACTCGTCTCGTCGGCGTGCACGTCGGCCGCTGCCGGCACGAGTGCGAGCGCTGCCGCGTAGATCGGCTGGAGCTCGCGCGCGCCGCGATGGAGCAGATCGCACATCGTACTGCGCGAGATGGGGATTCCGAGATTGCGGTAGGCCTTCTCGAGGCGGTACTGCGGAATCGAGTCCGCGCACTTCGCCACCGCGAGGTGCGCGATGAAGCTCGGTGCGTAACGTGTCTTCTCGCCGACGCGATCAGGCGCCTTCGCTGTGATCATGTTCCCGCATCGGCAGGCGAGCGTTTCGCGGCGATAGATCTTCCGCCGGAAGTGCGGCTGCACGAATTCATAGACGATCGACGGCTTGCCGTTGCCGACCGGGCGCAAGTTCGTGGCGCCGCACTTCGCGCACGTGCACTGGTCGGCAGCCACCGGCACGGGCACGATCTCCGTCTGCATCGTCGCCGCGCGCAACGCGCGTGCGTCGTCACGCTTCTTCGCCGTCTCGGTCGCGGTGCTCTTCGTCGACACCGGCGGCG
>JBBSDV010000237.1:0-4036 GCA_038240335.1 Dehalococcoidia bacterium | reverse complement strand
GCAGTAGCGCATACCGCTCGCGGTTCCGCTCGAGCTCCTTCGCCGCGTTGAAGGCGAAGGACGCCGAAGTGCCGTACTGGTCGACCTGCACCGAGTGGTCGATCACGAGGTCTGACTGCTGGAGCGGGTTGATGCGCTTTGGGTCGCCGCCGAGCTCCTTGATCGCATCGCGCATCGCCGCGAGATCGACGACGCAGGGGACGCCGGTGAAGTCCTGCATGAGGACGCGCGCCGGCCGAAACTGGATCTCGGAATCGAGCGGCGCGGCCGGATCCCAGGCGGCGAGGGCGGCGATGTCTTCCTTCGTGACGGAGCGCCCGTCCTCGTTGCGCAGCAGGTTCTCGAGCAGGATCTTGAGCGAAAACGGGAGCCGGTCGGCGTGCCCGATGCCCGCTTCGGCGAGCGCGGATAGCCGGAACATGTCGAGCTGGCGGTCGCCGACCGTGAGCGCGGAGCGGCTGCGATAGCTATCCAGCGGTGCGGGCATGAGAGGCTCCTTCGCTGTGTCAGCGTCGTCGGGCGCGAAGAGCGCCGAGCTTCTGGAATCGGAAGCTGCTGCACGCATTGTATGACGCGCCGTCGTTATGCGTCGCCGCCCTCGACGCGACACCTCCGCGAGCGAAGCGTTCGCGCCGGCCGCATCAGCCGTTCGTGTCGCGGAGTTCTAGCCCGCGTTTGAGCGTCCACCGGGTGCCTGACCGACGTCCAGTTTCCCACTCCCACTTCCCACCGCCCGCTTCCCGGCCCCATACATCTCGAGTCCTAGTGCTGATTCTGTAGGCGGCCGAGCTTGGGAGCCGATGTGGCGACCGCGTGCGATGCCTAGGATGAATGTGAAGGGACGAGAAGGGCTTTTGCACCGGCGGCGAAGCAAAAACACCGCCGGATATCCGACGAGGAGGAACGGATGACACGCACAGCATTGATTACCGGAGCATCGCGCGGGCTGGGGCTCGCACTGGCTCGCGAGCTCGGGCACCACGGGTGGCGACTCATCATCGACGCGCGTGGCGTCGATGCGCTCGAGGCCGCGCGCGCAGAGTTGGTCGATATCACGGAGACGACGGCGATCGCGGGCGATATAACCGATGGCGCGCATCGGGCCGAGCTGGCCGGCGTGGCGCAAGCTGCCGGCGGCATCGACATTGTGGTCAACAACGCGAGCATCCTCGGACCCAGCCCGCAGCCCGCATTGCTCGACTATCCGCTGGACGTGCTGGAGGCTGTGTATCGCACCAATGTCCTCGCACCGATCGCACTGCTGCAGGCGATCCACGCTCGCGATGCGCTCAAGACCGATGGCCGCATTATCAACATCACGAGCGATGCCGGCGTCGAGGCGTACGAGGGGTGGGGCGGCTACGGCTCGAGCAAGGCCGCGCTCGAACAGCTCTCCGCCGTGCTGGCAGTCGAGCTGCCGGAGACGCGCGTGTTCTGGGTCGACCCGGGCGACATGCGGACCACGATGCACCAGGAGGCGTTTCCGGACGAAGACATCAGCGACCGGCCGCCGCCTGAAGAGAGCGTGCCCGGCCTGATGGAACTCATCGAAGGAGACTTGCCAAGCGGGCGCTACAGCGCGCGTGCGCTCGGCGTCACGGTCGCGTGAAGCGCGACAGAATCGAATGACATGACAATGCTGGAAACAAAGATCGAGCAACGGAGCGGGAGCAGTGATTTGCCGTGCGGCGCGTTCGATTTCGAGCTGCCGCCGGCGCTGGAGGCGCACGACCCGCCGGAGGCGCGCGGCCTCGCGCGCGATGAAGTGCGGCTGATGGTGTCGCAGCTTGGCGCGGGCAGCGTGAAGCACACCCGCTTCCGCGACATCACGCGCTTTCTGCGCGCCGGCGACGTCCTGGTCGTCAACACGAGCGGCACGATCAACGCTGCGCTCGACGCCTGGACGAGCGGCGGCACGCCGTTGGAGTTGCATCTCTCGACCCGGGTGAACGACGACGAGTGGGTAAGCGAGCTGCGCACGCCGACGGACGCCGGCACGAAGCCGTACTTCGACGGCGTAGCGGGGGAGCGGATCGCGCTGCCCGACGGCGCGAACGCCACGCTCGAGGCCGCGGTCTCGCGGCAGGCGCCGGTGCGCTTGTGGCGCGCGCACATCGACACGCCGCAGCCGATCGAGGCCTACCTCCACCGACACGGATACCCGATTCGCTACGGGTACGTGCGCGAGCGCTGGCCCGTGTCCTATTACCAGACAGCCTACGCGACGGAGGCGGGGAGTGCCGAGATGCCGTCGGCAGGACGCGCTTTCACTCCGGGGCTGATCACCCAGATCGTCGCCGCGGGCGTCGAGGTTGTGCCGTTGCTGCTGCACACCGGCGTGTCGAGCCTCGAGGAGGACGAGCGTCCGTATCCCGAGCGCTATCGCCTGAGCGACGAGAGCGCGCGCCGAATCACGGTGGCGCGCGCCGAGCATCGGCGGATCATTGCCGTTGGCACGACCGTCGTCCGCACGCTCGAGACGGTCACCGATGCGGACGGCGTCACGCACGCTGGCGAAGGCTGGACCGACGTCGTCGTCACGCCGGCGAGCGGCGTGCGATCGGTGGATGGATTGCTGACCGGCCTGCATGAGCCGCGAGCGAGCCACCTGCTGATGCTAGCAGCGATCGCCGGTTGCGGGCACCTGCGTGTGGCGTACGGCGAGGCGATTCGGAAGCAGTACCTCTGGCACGAATTCGGCGATCTGCACCTCATTTTGCCGGTGGAGTGAGTTTCACCGTTCCCTTCAGAGTTCGCGGTTGATGTTGAGCTTCGCGGCGGCTGCACCTGCCTTCGCCACGTCCGAAGCACCTCTTCCCAATCCCTACATCGCGTCCCGCTTCTCGCCTCTCCCTCTAAGCTCCCACTTCTCACATCCCGCTTCGTGCGCGGCGATTGTGAAGGATGTAACATATAACTGAACTACATTCATTTTCAGAGGATGGCGGACATGGCTCAGCGAACGGCGGCGTACGGCACACGCATGCGCGGAAACGCGCCCACCACCCGCATCGCGCGCTTCGTAAACGTCGGGCAGATGCTCGCGCGGGTGTTTCTCGGCTACAAGATCATCAGCTTTCGCGAGAAGCGAAAAGGCACCGAATGGGGCGAGAAGCGGCGCAACAAGCACCACTTCTGGGCGGCGACGAAGTTCTATCAGACGGCGGTCAAGAACCAGGGGCTTCTCATCAAGACGGGGCAGTTTCTCGGCACGCGGCCTGATGTGCTCCCCGACGCCTACGTCGATGTGCTCTCGGTGCTCCAGGACGAGGTGCCGCCGGAGTCGTTCGAGAACGTGCGGGCGCACGTCGAGCGCGAACTCGGGAAGCCGATCGAGGCGATCTTCTCGGAGTTCAGCCGCGAGCCCGTCGCGTCGGCGTCGCTGGCGCAGGTGCACCGCGCGGTGCTGCACGACGGCCGTGTCTGCGCCGTGAAGGTGCAGTATCCGGGGATCGAGAAGATCGTCGACATCGACCTGGCCAACATGACGTTCTTCATCGGTGTCCTCAATAAGCTCGATCGCTCGATGGACTACCGCTTCGTCGCGGAAGAAATGCGGAAGCACATCCCGCTCGAGCTCGACTTCATCAACGAGGGCCACAACGCCGAGCGCGTTGCTGCCGACTTCGCGAACGTCGAGGACATCGTCGTCCCGGACATTTACTGGGAGTACACAACGCGTCGCGTGCTGACGATGGAGTACATCGACGGCGTCAAGATCACCGACTACGCCGGCCTCCAGCGGATCGGCGCCGATACGACCGATGTCGCGAAGATCCTCGTGTTTGCGTTTGCCGAGATGATCGTGAAGTCGGGCTTCTTCCACGCCGACCCGCACCCCGGCAACCTGATGGTGCTGCCCGGGCCGAAGCTGGTGCTGATCGACTTCGGCCAGGCGAAGAAGCTCGAGCCCGCATTCAAGGACGTGCTGGTGCGGTTCACGCGCACGCTGCTGAACGGCGACAACGCGGCGATGGGCATGGCCTTCCGAGATCTAGGCTTCCGCACGAAGCGCGACGACGCCGAGGGCTACGAG
>JBBSDV010000236.1:0-4038 GCA_038240335.1 Dehalococcoidia bacterium | reverse complement strand
TTCATCAATATCCCGAACCAGTACGACCCGTCGGTCGTCTACACGTTCCGCGACTGGCGCGAGCTCGGCACACTCGACTTCTACGGCGGCGTCGCGATGTCGTCCGACGTCTACTTCTACTATCTCAGCGGCGGCTACAACGCGTACGGCGAGAATTTCAAGGGTCTCGGCGTCGACCGGCTGGCGCAATACGCGCGGCAGTTCGGGCTGGGCCGCGCGACCGGGATCGATATCGCCGGTGAGGCGGATGGCAACATCCCCGACCCGGCGTGGAAGAAGCAGACCTTCGGCGACGACTGGTTCCTCGGCGACACCTACAACATGGGCATCGGCCAGGGGTTCGTCGCGGCGACGCCGATCCAGATGGTGCGCGTCACCACGGCAGTCGCCAATGGCGGCACGCTTCTCACGCCGCGCGTCGTCCGCGAAGTCCGCGATGCGCAGCAGCACGTCATCGTCCCCGCCGGCCCGAAGGTCGAAGGCAACGTGGGCGTCAGCCCGGAGAATCTCGCGATCCTGCGCGATGCGATGGGGCAGGCAGTTAGCTGGGGCAGCGCCAATCTCGGCGCGGTGCCCGGCGTGAAGGTGGGCGGCAAGACCGGCACGGCGGAATACGGCGAGCGCTTCCCCGACGGCAGCTACAAGACGCACGCCTGGTTCAGCGGCTTCGCACCGACGGACAACCCACAGATCGCGATCACGGTGTTCCTTGAGAACGGCGTGGGCGCCACGAACGCCGCGCCCCTCGCATCGAAGATCCTCGACTACTACTTCCATCGCCAGCAGCAGCGCGTGGATGGCGCGCCCGCCGCGCCCGTGGGGCAGACGCCGTGAACCTCCGCAACACGCCGACGCGCGAGTTCGACTACTTGATGCTGCTTACGGCGATCGGCCTGACGATCTACGGCGCGCTGCTGATCTATAGCGGCAGCCTGACGACGTACGGATCGCCGGGCCAGGCGTTTTCGCATCCCGTCTCGCGGCAGATCGTCTTCGCGATCGGCGGTCTGAGCGCGATGCTTGGGCTATCGCGATTCGACTACCGGCTCTTCGGGCCATTAAGCCTGACACTCTATGTCGTGTCGATCGCGGCGCTGCTCTTCGTTTTCGCCGTCGGCGCCAGCGCGTATGGCTCACGACGCTGGATCATCCTCGGCGGCACTCAGGTGCAGCCATCCGAGATCGCGAAGGTGACGACGGTGATCATGCTGGCGAAGTTCTTCGCCGACAACGAGCATAACATGAAGTCGCTGCGTGTCTTCCTGACGTCGCTGGTGATCGTCGCCGTGCCGGCGATGCTCGTGCTGATCGAGCCCGACCTCGGCTCGGCGCTCGTGTTCGGGATGATCTGGCTCGGCATGGCGCTGATCGCCGGCGTCCGGCCGTGGCACCTGTTCGGCCTGGTTGGCGGCGTCGCGGCGCTCGTGCCGCTCGCGATCCTTGGCGCGCAGGACTACCAGCTCGACCGCCTGCGCATCTGGCTCGACCCGGAGAAGGATCCGCTCGGCCAGGGGTTCAACATCCTGCAGGCGGAGATCAGCATCGGCTCCGGCGGCTTTTTCGGCAAGGGGTTCACGCACGGTAGCCAGACGCAGCTCGACTACCTCCGCACGCAGACCACCGACTACGTCTTCAGCGTTGGCGCAGAGGAACTCGGCTTTATCGGCGCGATGGTGCTGTTCGGGTTGTTTATCGCGCTGCTCTTCCGCTGCGTGCGCGTCGCCGGTCTCGCCGACGACGTCTTCGGCCGGCTGATCGCCGTCGGCGTCATGACGTTCATCCTCTTCCAGGTGTTTGTGAACATCGGCGTAAACATTAGACTGGTGCCGGTGACGGGCGTGCCGTTGCCACTCGTCAGCCAGGGCGGCAGCTCACTGATTACGGTGCTGGCGTCGCTGGGTTTACTGCAGAGCATCCTTGGCCATCGACGTAAACGCCGCCGCACCTGACGCGCCCGCCGCACGGAGCGGTGGCTTTATGTCGAGCCGCCTGTTCGCCGTCGTGCGCGTGCTGGCTACCCTCGCCGTCGTCGCCGGCCTGATCTTCAAACTCAAGCCAAGCGAGCTGGCGGACACCGTACGCGGCTCGAACGCCGGGCTGCTGCTCGCCGCGCTCGGGCTGATGGTCGTCGTGCAAGTGCTCGTCGTCATCAAGTGGCTGGTGCTGCTCCGCGCCCGCGACGTCGAAGCGCCGCTCGCCCACGTGATCCGCGCCTACTGTGTCGGCAACCTGCTGAGCAACGTCCTGCCGACGGCCGTCGGCGGCGACGTCTACCGCGTCTACCGCATCCAGCGCGAGGCCAATGCCCGCGCCGCCGACGTGACGATGAGCGTGCTCTACGAGCGCGCGACCGGCTACGGCGCGATGACCTGCCTCGGTGCGCTCGGCGCAGCGTTCTACTACGGAAGCATCGCCCTCGGCGTCGTCGCGCTTGGCGCCGGCGCGCTGGCGGCGCTGGCGCTGGCGATCGTGCTGCCGCGAATGCCCTTCCCGGCCGTGCGCCACGACCACTTCCTTCGCAACCTCCTCGCCCACCGCCGCGAATTGGTCGCCGTCTACCAGATGCTCGTCTTTTCGATCGTCATCCAGGCGCTGTACATCTCGACGATCGCGCTGCTCGGCCGCGCCTTCGGCATCCACGTCTCGTGGTGGTACTGGGCGTTCGTCACGTGGCTCGTCGCCATCGCCGTGCTGGCGCCGGTGACGCTCGGCGGCCTCGGCGTCCGCGAGTCGAGCTTCTCGGCGCTCGTCAAGCACGCCGGCGCGACAGCCGCCCAGGGCGCGTCCACCGGCTTCGCCCTCGCCGTCCTCCTCATCCTCGTCAACGCCGCCGGGCTGCTGGCGATCGAGGTTGCGGAGCGCGCGGGGTGGCTCGCCCGTGAGAACCGCATGATCGCAGCGAGAGCCGGGCAGGTTACTTCACCGCGAAGGCGCGAAGGACGCGAATAAGCGGCGAGACGATAGACACCCGCCGGTGATTCACGAGGTCAACGGTCGGGATCGATGAACCGTGCCCCCGACCTTGTCGCGATCAACAAGCATGATCCGGCCCTGTGCTTCCGAGGATTCCGATCATCCTTATACGACCAGCCAGATCATCAAGTGCTTCGCCCCTGCGACTTAACGACGTCTCGCGCATCGGCCCCTCAAGTTCCGAGGTCAACATCTCCGCAACGAGAAGTTCGCTGACAGCGTCGCGTTGGAGCTCGTCCAGAACGACTGTCTTGTCGAGTACGAAAGTCAACAAATCTGGCCGGTGCTTGTTCAACACTTCGATGAGGAGGAGTTTGTCGTTTGAAGAGATACGCATTAGCCTACCGTCCCGTACCATGATGCTCTTATTCGAAACCCCGACGGGGATCACCGCCCGCTGCCGTCGGTCAGGTTTCCGTTATTGTCGTACGTGCTTTACGTTATTGTAGGTGGGGGACGCGTGGACCTGCTCCACGCCAGACGTCATGGCGTCGTTGGGCCACCGTCCATCTTCGAGGGCATGTTGCCGGTGCGGCCGCTCACTGTCGTCGAACCATCATATCCGTACGAAGGACCAGGTAGCCTGTCGTCCCCCGGTGCTTCTCCGTGAAGCGTTCAGGAGTCGTACGTGTAGAAGATGTTCTCTTGGCTCGAACCGGTGTCGTTGATGCTGCACGCTCGTCTTTAGCTGTGCGCGGCCATCAACGGCCACTGCGGCACGCGGAGAGTCGCTCGCCGACATGCGGACTGAACAGCATCGCGCAGCCTCACCGCACCTAACAGATCCGTATCGAGCCGCCGTCGTAGCTTCGAGGGCCAACGCAACAGATGTTGCAGCGTCTTGACAGGCCGTTCTCATCCGCCCTAAGATCGGGCTGTACAGACAACTGAATACGCAACAGCCGAGTCTTCCGCCGGTGCGGGAGAGCGGGGGACCCGAACGGATCCCGGGCTGAACTCCGCAATTGCGGGGAGGGGAGCCTTCTCCCCTAAGCCGTCAGCTAACCTCGTAGGCTTTGAAGGTCGGACCAGTGACTATGGACGGCCTTTTTTCGCGCCCAGCCG
>JBBSDV010000235.1:0-4052 GCA_038240335.1 Dehalococcoidia bacterium | reverse complement strand
GGCACCACGCGCGTGAGCCTCAACGACAACCTGGTCGACAAGACATCGCTGCCTGAGATCAAGGCGGTGATGGGTCACGAGATGGGTCACTACGTGCTCAATCACGGACTGCGGCTGACGATCTATTTCACGCTGGTGATCGCACTGGGGCTTTACTGCGTGCACCGCGCGATGGACTGGTCGCTGGCGCGTTGGGGCAAGCGACTGCGGCTGGAGGGGCGCGACGATCCGGCGGCATTGCCGTTGGCATTGATCGTGTTCTCGACGTTCTTCTTCGTGATGACCCCGCTGACCCATTCGATCGTCCGTCAGGCCGAGGCCGAGGCCGACGCGTTCGGCCTGAACGCGGCGCGCGAGCCGCATGCGTTTGCGATGGCGGCGATGCGGCTGTCGACCTATCGCAAACTTCGGCCGGGACCGCTGGAGGAATTCATCTTCTACGACCACCCCAGCGGCTACGACCGCGTGCACGGATCGATGTTGTGGCTGGCCGAGAATCAGGACAACCCGACTGCCCTCGCGGCGTTGCCGGTGCTGCCG
Organism: Dehalococcoidia bacterium; assembly: GCA_038240335.1. Classification (GTDB taxonomy): domain Bacteria; phylum Chloroflexota; class Dehalococcoidia; order DSTF01; family JACRBR01; genus JBBSDV01. The sequence continues at coordinate 3,512 of JBBSDV010000235.1, read as the reverse complement.
CCGCCTGCGGTGATCGGGACCGCGATGCCGAAGAGTCCGTAGCGCGCCTCGCCAGCGACGGCGGTCGTTGCACCCATCATGCGTTCGACATAGCGCGCGATCGTGTCGATCTCGAGGTTGACGCGATCGCCGATCTTCAGATCCTTGAGAGTGGTGACCGCGACCGTATGCGGAATCAGGTTGATCGAAAAATCGCAACCGCGCTCGTGATCGTCGACCGAGTTGATCGTGAGACTGACGCCATCGACCGCGATCGAGCCCTTCAACGCGATGAAACGCGCCAGCGTCACCGGAGCGCGCACGATCAGCGTGAAGGACTCGCCGATAGCCTCGAACTTGATCACGGCGCCGGTGCCATCGACGTGACCGCTGACGAGGTGACCGTCGAGGCGGTCCCCGAAGCGCAGCGCCTTTTCGAGATTGACCTCGCCCTCGGCATCGAGCCCGGCGGTGCGATCGAGACTCTCGCGCGATACGTCGACTTCGAAATGCGCGACTTCGAACGACGAGCCATCGAGCGCGGCCACCGTCATGCACGCGCCCGCGATCGCGATGCTGTCGCCGATCGCGACATCGCTGAGCTCGAGCGTGCCGGCGGCGATCGTCAGCCGCACGCCGGCGTGCGGCTGTGACGATTGGGGAACCACGCGGGTGATACGGCCGACGGCAGCGATGATGCCGGTGAACATTGCTGTGTCCTTTGTTCAAACGCCGGTCGGCGATGGATGAAAGCGCGCGCGGATTCGCAGATCGTCGCCGATGCGCACGAAGTCATGATAGGTCAGCGACCAGCGTCGACTCAAATCGTCGATCGCCGGCAACTCCAACATCGGCTGCCCCGGACCGAGCAGGCACGGCGCGATGTACGCGAGCACTTCGTCGACGCATCCCGCGTTGATCAAGGAGCCGTTGAGTTTGCCGCCCGCTTCGACGTGGAGTTCGTTGACGTCGCGACGTCCGAGTTCATCGATCAGCGCGACCAGATCGACCTTGCCCTCGGCGTTCGGCAGCAGCAGCGTCTCGCATCCCGCATCGGCCAACGCCGCCTCCCTGCTTGCATCGGCTACGGCGCCGACCACCAGCAGGCGCTTGCCTTCGCTGACGTTGCGCACGATGCGTGCAGCCAACGGCACCTCGAAGCGACTATCGACCAGCACGCGCAGCGGTTGGCGCAGTGGCCGCGGCGGCGTCTCACGCGACGAGGCGCCCATCGTGTCCAGCCCCGTGTCCAACTCGCGCACGTCGAGGCGCGGATCGTCGAGGCGCACCGTGCCGATCCCCGTCAGCAACGCCGACGCGCGCGCGCGCCACAGATGGCCATCGCGTCGTGCGGCCTCGCTCGTGATCCATTGGCTACGGCCGTTGGCCAGCGCGCTCTGCGCATCGAGACTGGCCGCGAGCTTCATGCGAACCCACGGGCGCTTGGTGGTCATGCGTGTGACGAAACCGATGTTCAGCTCGCGCGCCTCGTCGGCCATCACGCCGCTCTCTATCGCGATGCCGGCCGCGCGCAGGCGTTCGAAGCCTTGGCCCGCCACCAGCGGATTGGGGTCTTCGATCGCCGCGACGACGTGGGTGATGCCGGCGGCGATCAATGCGTCCGCGCACGGCGGCGTGCGGCCGAAATGACTGCACGGCTCCAGCGTCACAACCGCGGTCGCGCCGCGCGCATCGAGGCCGCGCGACTTCGCGTCGTTCAAGGCTTCGACTTCGGCGTGCGGTCCGCCCGGGGCTTGCGTGGCGCCCTCGCCGATGACGGTGTGGTCGCGGACCAGCACGCACCCGACGCGTGGATTCGGGTCGCTGCGGTACAGCGCGTCGTGGGCGCGTTCGAGCGCACGACGCATCCAGTGATGCGAGTCGAAGCTGTTGGGGAGCATGAGCGGCGATCGGACTCGGTGGTGAGATCAGCGGGACACACGGCGCGCGGAGCCTCATTGTCGCAAACCCCGACGCGCTCGCTCAGGAGTTCTTGCAGCCCGCGTAATCCTTGACGATGCGGATGCGACCCGAGGACGCGAGGCAAAGCGTGCGGATCACCGAACCGCTGGCCGTGACATCGGTCACGACCAGCCCGCCGGGGCTGAGCGCCCCGTTGCGCTTGCGGGGATAGCCGCTGCCATCGAACATGATGTACGGTCGCGGCGGCGAACCGGTATCGGTGAAGGGTTCAAGCTGCGACGCCGACGAGTTGGAGATGACGATCGATGCAGGCAAGGCGTCGTGCAAGAAGATCAACTCGTCGCCCAAAGGACCGCTAGTCGCGTCGTATGCGCGGTTGTCGTTGCGATCGACGAACACCGCCCAGCCGTTGCGCCATTGACCTGCGAGCGGCGCGATATAGACGCGGCGACCGCGCTTGAGCGCTTCGGCGCGCGCCAGTGCAATGCCGTGCACGAGGTCGTTGACGGCGCTCGACGCGCGTTGATTGGACAGCAAGCGTACGAAGCTCGGAACAGCGCTGGCGAGCAGTACGGCGATGATCGCGAGGATGATCATCAACTCGATCAGCGTGACGCCGCACGAGCGGTCGACGTGAATGCTGCCGTGAACGCAGCAACCCACGCGACGCGCGGACGGCGTGGTGCAAAGGGGGTCGGACAGGTGCTGTCGCATACCCGCCATTGACGGGCATCGCGACGATCGCGACAACGAGCATACGAATTAGTCCGCGCGGATGGGGTCGCCCGAGCCCGATCGCAAACCGCAGGCTCAACCCGATGTGCAGGGATCGAGCGCCTTGACGATGCGGGGTCGACCGAGAGTGGCGAGGCACATCGTGCGAATGTTCACCGACGAACCCGTCGTGTCGGTCATGACAATCCCGCCGGAGAGGACCGCGCCGTTATCCAACCGGCGCGCATAACCAGTGCCGTCGAACGACACGTCGGTCTGGCTCAACCCATCCGTGAATGGTTTCGCAGGGCCGACAGCGGCGTCGGTCACCACGATCGATAAGTTCAGCGGGTCGTGCTTGAAAATCAACGTGTCGGTTGCGGCGTCATACACCTTGTTCGAATTGACGTCGACGAAGATGGTCCAGCCGTACTTCCAATCGCCGCCCAGGCTGGGAGCCCCGGCGCTGTCGTTTGGGACCATCAGCACACGACGCGAGCGCTTGATGGCCTCGGTACGCGTGAGCGTCACACCCTGCAGAAAGTCGTTCATCGCCGACGTGACGCGATAGTTCGAGATGAACGACGTGAAGCTCGGCACCGCGATCACCAGCATGATCGAGATCAACGCGACCACGGTCAGCAGTTCGATCAGCGTGAAGCCGGCGCGATACGCGCTCTTGTTGATCGTCGGATTCATCACCGGCTTCATCGGCTGTCGATCATTTCCAGCAGATGGTATTGACGATGTTGGAGGTCTTGTTGCCGACCGAATCCATCGACAGCGTCGTGCCGCACTTGGGATCGGCGCTGCCTCCGTTGACCGTCGCGATCACGTTGACGCACGTGGCGATGAGAGCGGCGCCGCATGCGGCGGCGGAAATGGTGTAGCGCGAG
>JBBSDV010000234.1:0-4065 GCA_038240335.1 Dehalococcoidia bacterium | reverse complement strand
CGTCAGCATGAGATGACTGCCGCGTTTGTCGCGCATCAGGGCGTGCAGCTCGTCGACGATCACGGTGCGGACGTTGCGCAGCAGCCGCCGACTGCGATCGGCTGTCAGCATCAGGTAGAGCGACTCCGGCGTCGTGATCAACATGTGCGGCGGATCGCGGAGGATCGTCGCGCGAGCCGCCTGAGTCGTGTCTCCGGTGCGGAGCGCCGTGCGAATGTCGGGTGGCGCGATGCCGAGCTCGCGAGCGACTTCGCGGATCCCCTCGAGGGGCTCTTCGAGATTGCGCTGGATGTCGCTACTCAGCGCCTTCAGCGGCGAGATGTAGACGACGTCGATGCCGTCGGGCAGCCCTTCGTCACCGAGGCCGCGCTGCATCAGCGAGTTAATGCTCGATAGGAACGCCGTCAGCGTCTTGCCCGAGCCGGTCGGCGCGGCGATGAGCGCGTCGCGGCCGGCGGCGATCGCCCCCCAGCCAGCAAGCTGCGCGTCGGTCGGGCCATCGAACCTGCGTGTAAACCACGTTCGTACGGCGGGGTGGAAGGAATCGAGAGCAGTCATCGGCTCACGCTCGGCGGTTGTGCCGCTCCGCGGCGGCGGACATACGTTCTGGTTTTGTCATTGTAGCGCACCGCGATCTCAGACGCGCGCGCGGTTTGCGTAGTCCGATGCTGCCAACAGAAATGCGGGATCGGGTGTGAGCGCGTATTCCCGAAGACAGGCATCGGTGAACTTGATCGCGTGCTCGTCGCGGGTCGCAACGGCGCGATCGATCAGGTCATCGACGTTGGGCGCCGCGATGCCATGTTCCATCGGCAACGTTCCGTCCGCCATCGACGGTGAAGTTCCGTAAGCTGAATAGATCGCGGCGACAGCTTGCCAGGTGTACGCCATCGTCGCCCGCGTAGTTGTTTCACTGAGGTGCGGAGTCAGGATGCGCAGTGCGCTCGGCGCCGTGACGCAGTGGATGAAGGCGATCGCGGCAGTCGCTGCGTTTGCGAGATACTGCTGCGCGAACGTCCGCGTGAGATCGCTGACGAATGCTCCGACCTCACCGCTTGCCGCCACAAGATCGATGACCGGCTCGAACTCCAGAGTAGCGACAGCCTTCACCTGGTCGAAGATCAAAAAGGTGCGCGGCTCTCCAGCGTCGACCAACGGAACTCGCGGCAACGCGTCCGACGCGGTCATCGCGCCACGTCCGCCGCTACTCCCGGGCAACAGCTGGAAGCGAGCTGCCCAGTACCCAAGTCCCTCGGACAGTTCGTGAAGGCGCAGAGCGTTCATCTCGGCCGCGAGCATGCGTACTGCGTGCGCGGTCCGCAGGATCCCGTGCGTCGCCCCGGCCATCATCCCCGGAGCGAGCCGCGCGACCCAGACATCGAGTACGTCACGCCACGGCCGCTCTTCCAGTCGTCGGTCGAAGTACGCGATCCAGTCGCCGACGCGTTCGATCTGGCCCAGCGCGTCTCGCCATCCTTCATCATCGATTCGATTGCGCGCATCAGGGTGCTCCTGCAAACGCCCGATGTACCATTCTGACCACGAGCGCACCTCGTCGCCGCGGCCCAGGGCGACCAGAGCGTCCACTGCCATAGGTCCGTGGTTCGACAGCCCGACACCGAACTCCGGGCCCGTTTGCGCGAAGCGCTCGAGCACGACATCGATCTCCGGGTTGGCGGCAGAGTTGCTATTGATCATCGTTGCTCCTTTGTACGACGCCTAGGCGCTGCGCGTCATACGGATGGAGAACGGACTGCAGTACATCGATGGATGTAGTACACCCGCCACACGAATGTCGCAGCACGTACATACAACTGGCTCGAGAAGCCGGCGCGCTCGTCGACCTTCAAATTCCAATCGCCAGCGATCAGCGGCCGGAGGCCTAGATCCGCGGCTTCACCTTGAGGACGTCGTGGACGATGATCGCCTGGTCGCGCTCGGGGCCGACGGAGACGATGTCGATCGGGATCTGCAGCAGCGCTTCGATGCGGCGGATGTAGTCGCGCGCGTTCTGCGGCAGTTCGTCCCACGTCCGGCAGACGCTCGTCGGCGCGAGCCAGCCGGGCGCTTCTTCGTACACCGGGCGCACCTTGCCGAGGAGGACGCTGCTCGCCGGCATCGATTGCAGCACGCGGCCGTCCTCGGTCTCGTAGGCGGTGCAGATCTGGATCGCCGGGAAGTTGTCGAGCACATCGAGGCGCGTGAGCACGCCGCTCGTGACGCCGTTGACCATCGCGCTGTACCGCGACGCGACGGCGTCGAACCAGCCGGTGCGCCGCTTGCGCCCCGTCGTCGTGCCGATCTCCGGCCGCGGCCCCTCAATCTGCAGCATGCGGCCCGTCTCGTCGAGCAACTCGCTCGGCATCGGGCCGTTGCCGACGCGCGTCATGTAGGCCTTGTAGATGCCGACGACCTGCTGGATCACGGTTGGCCCGATGCCGATGCCGATACCTGCGCCGCCCGCCGACGACGACGGCACCGACGACGTCACGTACTCGTACGTGCCCGCATCGAGGTCGAGCAAGCAGCCCTGCGCGCCCTCGAGCAGCACCGTCTCGTGCCGGTCGAGCGCGTCGTGGACGATCAGCGCAGTGTCGCGCACGAATGGCGCCAGCCGCCGGCCGAGCTCGGTGTAGGCCGCGAACACGTCATCGAAGGCGAGCGGCTTGAGGCCGTAGAGCTGCTCCAGCACCTTGTTCTTATAGGGAAGGACGAACTCGAGCCGCGGCCGGAACGCCTCCGGATCGACGAGATCGCCGATGCGGATGCCGAGGCGCGCCACCTTGTCGGTGAAGCACGGCCCGATGCCGCGGCCCGTCGTGCCTATGGCCGCGGCGCCGCGCAACTTCTCGTCGGCGATGTCGATCAGCGGGTGCCACGGCATGACGACGTGGCAGCGGTCGCTGATGAACAGGTTCTCGACGCTCACGCCGCGCGACGACAGCGTCTCGATCTCGTTGAGCAGAATGGCGGGATCGACGGCGACGCCGTTGCCGATGATGCACGTCTTCTCGCGATAGAAGATGCCCGCCGGCACGACGTTGAGCTTGAACTCGCCCATGTCGTTGATCACGGTATGGCCGGCGTTGTTGCCCGCCGAATAGCGCGCGACGACCGTGGCCCCCTGCGCGATCAGGTCGACGATGCGGCCCTTTCCCTCGTCCCCCCACTGCCCGCCGATGACAACAACTGCTGGCATAAAGTACGGCCGACCCGATCCGGGCGGCCGCGTCCTCCGAAGCTCCAAGATGCGCCCGTACAGGCGCAAACCGGCGCAGTATAGCAGGCGGGAGGAATGGGAAGCGGGTCATCGGAAATGGGAGGCTGGAGGGCCGGAAGGTAGGAGCTGGAAGGGCGAGGAGCGTGGCTCGTACACGTCGAGCGTGAGCGCTGCACCCAGCATCTGATGCACACGCGACAAGCCCACCGAAATGTTGACGTCCCATTGACAGCATGCGGGTTTCCTCGTAGCGTAGCGGCGTCCCCGCCGGAACTTCTTGAGGTGCAGTGATGCTACGTGTCGTAGGCGCGCTGACGCTTGCCACCGTCATCGGTCTGGTTGCCTTCGCTGCTGTCGGTCACGGGACGACCCGGGCCTCGGCGGCCAGTCAACCATGCCCGCTCGTCGGATCGCCGCTCGTTGTGCCCGTCGCCGGTGCGCGCTTGGACGAGATCCGATTCGACGACGACAGCTGTCAACATGTCTACGTTGCCGACGCCACCAACAACCGGATCGACGTGTACTCGCTTCAGTCGCAAACCTCGAGACGCCGATCGCGGTAGGCTCGGGCCCGCGAGGCTTCGACATCACCCCAGACGGCACAACCATGTACGTCGCCAACTCCGGCGGCGCAGACATATCGATGGTGGACCTCACCACGAAGCTGGAACTGCGCCGCATCAGTGTCGATCGAGGACGGGCTTGGCGCGTACGAGTTCCAGATCGAGTACGACAACTTCGTGATCCAGTCGGTGAACCCGTGCGACCTCGTGTTCTCGCCGGGCGGCGCCGGCGCGGTGCGCGGCAACGTGCAGCAGCTCGGCAGCAGCATCGGCTGCGCGCCG
>JBBSDV010000233.1:0-4090 GCA_038240335.1 Dehalococcoidia bacterium | reverse complement strand
GTGACGTACTCGAGCGCCCCGAACGTAGCGGCATCATCGCTCGCGCTCTCGTCGCCGGAAAGGCGCGCGAGCGTGACCGGCTTGCCATTGCGGGCGATCCGATATGCGAGCGCGGCGGCGACGGCGCTGCGACCGGCCCGCGGTTCCGACGATGCGACGAGGATGGTAGTCATGACGCGGCCTCGGTTGAACCCCGCGCAAGTATAACAGCGAGAATGCCCGTCGATGAAATGTTCGAACTGCGGCACTATTGCGAGTCGGCGCGTAAGCTGATTGTCACCACTAGGAGAGGCTTTTACGCGCCTGACGCGCGCGGTCGAGAGACTCCGCGCGCGTCGTCTCGCCAGCGGAGCCCTAGACGCAACCGAGGAGCAGCCGCCGGCCAGCGCGCTGCTATCTGCACTAGGTCGTTTGGTGTGCTAAGCCGACTTGTAGGATCGCTTCTGCGTCCTCGACCAACACATCGACCATTTGCTCGGAGTCGGTATGGAGCGGTACGGCCAGCGGTATCCAAACATGCCCGTCGCTCTTCACCACTCTCGCCGAAATAACCGAGGAGTCGAGGCGTTCACGGATGACCGGGAACCTAGGCGTTCCGTTGTGGAAGCGCATCCAGATCGGCGTGTCATTTCCCGCAAACGGGTCGCGCACCCCGATACTAAAACACGGCGGCTCAGCGTCCGGCGTGCGCAGGCAGACATAGCGGCGATTATAGCCCCGAGGGTCAAGTCCTTCGGTTGCGTGTTCCAAAGGCTCGATAGCCATAGGAAGGAGCTTGTGCGCCGTTGTCATACGCCTCGTGACTCGATCGACCAGCTTGACGAAATCATCCTCGTGATTGCGCCAATCGACGAGGGCCGCCCGCCCAGCAAGGGGCGCAATGTAGGAACTCGTGAACTCGCGGTACATCCCCTCAAACTGTTTGAGTTCACCATGCAACGGTTGCGCTTCGAGCCGGCCGAGGGTCATAAGAACGTCATCCCATGACACGACAGCGATCGCGACCTCCCGATAACCTTCCCTCAGCGCCCGCCAAGGGCCTGGGCCTTCAAGTCCGAACTCGCCCTTCACCATAGCGATCGCGCTTTCGCTACGTGCCCGGGGTACGAGTACGACGAGGACGCCGTTGAGGTCTTGACCCTGAAGGCACCTCTGGAGATCCGAGACGTACGATCGCAACTGGTTGGTCTGAAAGCCGGCGTCCAACTTCGCTTCGATCTTGACAACCGGAGTCGTGTCGATTCGCGCCTCCAGATCTGGTCGACCGCGATCGGGTTGTCGCTGTTCGGCGTGCCACGTCATGCCCCGGTTGATTGAGATGCCCGCGCGTGCGCTAATCTGATCAGCAAATGCGGACCGCGCGTCGAGGTGCTCCGTGAGGAGATACGCGAGGCCCTGGGTACAGAGAATCTCTCCCTGACTAGATAAGGCGCTAAACTGTGCAAGATGCCCCAGCAGGGTTTCCACTCGCGATTCCCCAGCCTCTCACGGCTTATCACCAGGTGCGAGACCCTTATCAATGACCTCGGTTGCCTGATCTTTCCGAAGAAGTGGGCGTAGCGGAATCTTCGAATTAAGTTCGTGAACTGATCGAAGTCCTGATTCGCCTGCGCTCCGACTTCCCACCCACGAACACTGTACTCGTGCGAGCCGTCTTCCGACAGGTGACGGCTTCACGCCACTTCCGTCGTACGATGAAGTCTCTCGCCTATGCCCATTCCTCAGGAGCAGGAACTTCAAGGAGCTCCGCTAGATCGAAATTGCCTTCGCGGAGTGGATCGCCATGCACGCCGCGTCCCACGATTGGAGCTGGTGACACATCGCCCACCTGGCCAATTGGCTTGTCCGGCCGCAGCCGTGCTTACGCTAGAAAGTGCTTCAGGCCGCCTCTTTCGCACGGTATTACCAGCCGGGCAATCAACGGCATTTTTGCAGGCTGTCCGAAGGCCGCGCTCGGACCAGCCACCGCACCACCCTCTCAATTTCGCACCATCCGCGCCGTGTCCCGCCGGGGAGACGACGGCTGCGCCCCGGCGCGGGCGGCGCTACGCATTGCTCAGACGACGCTTCCGGCACAGCGGTACCGCGCTACGGGCGGGGACAGTGCCCGAACGGTGCCGGCGAAGCTGATTCGCTTGCCCGCGGCAACGAGCCGCCGATACACTCACGCGCAACGCCGAGGTAGCTCAGTTGGTAGAGCACACGACTGAAAATCGTGGTGTCACCAGTTCGACTCTGGTCCTCGGCACCACTCTCTCACATCCGGCGGCGCGGCAACGCGCCGACGAAACCGCGAAGCACACCACCCGTCGCCAGGGGTGCTCGGCGCTATGCCGCGCGCTCCTGGGTGGCAAGCGGCGTATCGGTCGACCTCTCGGCTACCCGCCGCGACTGCGGCGCTTTCGGTGCGCGGGCAACCAGGGCATCGACGAACGACAGCCCCCGCGCTACGTGGACGGCGAGGATCGACTCCGCCACCTCGAGTCGCGCTGACTGCGATGCGCCGGGCGAAGCTCCAGCGGTCGGCCGAACGTCATGGACGCGGGCGAGGGCGAAGCGAATGCGCGCCGCCATCCTCTCGGCGTCACGCGCCTTGCGCTCGTCGACGAGCGTCACCGCATCGAGCGCCAGCACGAGCCGCTCTGCCAGCGGCAGTTCCGCGAGGTGAATATCGGACAGGAGTTTGAGTTTCGCCACCGGCGGCATCAGAACGCTGCCGCCGATGGTCGCGAGCTCGGTCGTCGTTTGGGCATCCATGCGCATCTCCGATCGTCCTCTTCCTCAGGACGCAGCGAGTATGCACCCAAACGACGCAGATGTTAATGCGGGAATACCCGCGAAAGTACCGCCGATCCGCTGCTCGTTGTTCCGAAGCGGGCGACGACGAGATCACGAGATTCGGTCGCGCTCGCACGTGTTCCGTACGTGCCAACTCTTACGGCGCGATCTGCACCTTGATCGCGCCGCTCTTCTTGTCGTCGGCGGCTTCGTAGGCGGCCGCAATGTCCTCGAGGCTGAAGCGATGCGTGATCATCCGGCGCAGCGACTCCGCGTTGCGGCGCATGATCTCGATCGCGATCTCATAGTCGGACTGGCGCCCCGGACGGCCGTAGCAGTTCGAACCGAAGACGCGCGCCTCCTTGAGGAAGAACATGATCGGGTGGATCTGCACGGGCGCCGTGAACGCGCCGAGCACGCTGATCCGGCCGCCGACGCCGACGATGGTGAGCGAATCCTGCAGCGTATTCGCATGGCCGCCGACCGTCTCGACGACGACATCCGCGCCGCCGACTGCCTTGTTCATCGCCGCGATGCCCGCCGCATCGTCGCCGAACACGGCATCCGCGCCGACGAGCTCGGCCATCGCCTTTTGGTGTGGGTGACGTGCCGTGCAGGCCACGTACGACGCGCCCATCGCCTTCGCTGCGGCAACGGCCATCAGGCCGATCGTCCCTGCGCCGAGGACGGCGACCCGCTCGCCGAACCGCAGATCGACGATGCGCAGGCCGTGCACGCAGACGGCGAGCGGCTCTGTCAGCGCACCGAGCTCGAAATCGACCTCCGGCGGCAGCTTGTAGAGCGCGTAGTGCGGCAGCGCCATGTACTCGCGCAGGCCCCCGGAGATATTCAGCCCGTTCGCCTTGCGCGATGGGCAAAGATGGTAGTTGCCCGACCGGCACTGTGCGCATTCCATGCACACGGTGAACAGCTCGAGCGCCACCGCGTCGCCGACGGAGAACCCGGCGACGCCGTCGCCGAGTGTCGCGACCTCACCCGCGCATTCGTGCCCCAAGACGAAGCCCGGCGGCACCGGAAATTCGCCGCGGTAGAAGTGCAAGTCGCTGCCGCAGACGCCGACGCTGCGCACGCGCACCAACACCTCGCCGGGTCCCGGTTCCGGCACATCGACCTCCGTGATGTCGAACGCGCGCGGCCCGGCGACTGATGCTTGCCTCATTGCGGTGGTCTCCTTTGGAGTTCGTCGTTTTTCGTTCGCAGTTTGTAGTTTCTGCGTCGGTCGCCCCGCAACTAGAGCACGCACTTGGCGTAGTCACAAACAGGGGAGAAGAAAAAGGAGGAGAGACAAGGT
>JBBSDV010000232.1:0-4133 GCA_038240335.1 Dehalococcoidia bacterium | reverse complement strand
TGATCGGCTTCGTCGGGCTGATCGTCCCGCACACCGTGCGGATGATCTGGGGGCCTGACTACCGCCGCGTGCTCCCGCTCTCCGGCTTCTTCGGTGCGTCGTTCCTCATCCTCGCCGACGTCGTCGCTCGCACGATCGATCCGACGTTTGAGGTGCCGATCGGCGTCGTGACGGCACTGGTGGGCGCACCGTTCTTCCTCTGGCTGCTGCGGCGCCAGAACCGGCCGCGGTTCGCCTGATGCTCAGCGTCCGCGGAGTCACCGCCGGCTATGCCTCCTCGCCCGTCCTCCACGGCGTCGACTTCGATGCAGATCGCGGCGAACTTGTAGCGATCATCGGGCCGAACGGATGTGGGAAGACGACGCTCTTGCGCGCCATCGGCGGGGTACTGCCCACGCAGAGCGGTTCCATCGAGATCGATGGCTCGAAGATCCGCGCGATGGACGCGAGCGCATTGGCGCGCCGAGTCGCCGTCGTCGCACAGAGCGCCGTACTGCCAGAGCGCTTTTCGTCGTTCGAAGTCGCGCTTATGGGCCGCACGCCGCATCTCGGCTTCCTGCAATCCGAGAGCCGGCACGATCTCGATATCGTGCACGCGGCGATGGAGCGCGCCAATTGCTGGCATCTCCGATCACGGCTTGTCGAAGAGCTCTCGGGTGGGGAGCGCCAGCGCGTCGTCATCGCGCGCGCGCTCGTCCAAGAGCCGGACCTGCTGTTGCTCGACGAGCCGACGTCGCATCTCGACATCCAGCACCAGATCGCTACGTTCGAGCTCATGCTCGATCTCTGCCGCCGCGAGCGACTGGCTGTGGTCGCGGTCGTCCATGATCTCACGCTGGCCGCGATGTTCGCCGACCGTGTTGCACTGATGTGCAGCGGCCGAATCATCGCCTCCGGCACACCCAGCGAGGTGATCGAGCCGGCGCTCATCGAGCGAGCATATAGGGTCCGTGTCGCCGTTATTGCGCACCCAGCTTCCGGCCGGCCGATCGTGGTGCCGGAGGCATATTCGACGACGACGGGAGGATCCGTGGCGGGTCACGCACGAGCTTTGGCGCACAGCGCGGGAGCGGCGTAATGAGCGACGCACGATCGAGCGCCGGCGACGAACAGCAGTCCGTAGCAGCGGAGTCGCCCGAACCGAATTCGAACCGCAAGGCGCTCGTCGTCGTCAACACCGGCAACGGCAAAGGCAAGACAACAGCTGCGCTCGGCGTGTTGTTCCGCGCGTGGGGCCGCGGCTACAACGTCTGCATGTTGCAGTTCATCAAGAGCACGACATCGAACTACGGGGAGAACAAGGCGGCGAAAAAGGCCGGTATCGAGATCATTTCACTCGGCGGCGGGTTCACGTGGCTCTCGAAGGATATCGAGAAGGACAAAGCGCTCGCGCGCGAACTCTGGGAGCAGTGCAAGACGAAGATCGCCTCCGGCGAGTACGACGTCGTCGCGCTCGACGAATTCACGTACCCGCTCGCCTACGGCTGGCTCGCGACGGCGGACGTGGTCGCGTTCCTGGAGGCGCGGCCGCCGCGCACGCACGTCATCATCACCGGCCGCGACGCCCCGCAGGAACTGATTGACTACGCCGACCTCGTCACGGAGATGCGCGAGATCAAGCACCCCTTCCAGCAGGGCTTGAAGGCGCAGCCGGGGATCGAGTTTTAACGTCGAACATCGTCGCGACTACACCGACGCCGCTTGCAGCTTCGACTCCGTTGCCATGTCGGCATCGACCATCATGGCGATCAGCTCCTCGAACGAGACCTTGGGCGTCCAGCCGAGCTTCTTGCGCGCTTTGCTCGCGTCGGCGATCAGCAGGTCGACCTCGGCGGGCCGCATGAACTGGGCGTCGGTACGGACGTAGTCCTCCCAGTTCAGGCCCACGTGCTCGAACGCGATCCGCGCGCATTCCTTGATCTGATGCGTCTCACCGCTGCCGATCACGAAATCGTCGGCCTTCGTTTGCTGCAGCATCAGGTGCATCGCCCGCACGTAATCGCCAGCGAAGCCCCAGTCGCGCCGCGCCTCGATATTGCCGAGCACGAGCTCTTTCTGGACGCCGAGCTTGATGCGGGCGGCGGCGATGCTGATCTTGCGCTCGACGAACTCGGGCCCGCGGTGCGGCGAGCCGTGGTTGAAGAGGATGCCGCTCGTCGCGAAGATGTTGTAACTCTCGCGGTAGTTGACGGTGATGTAGTGCGCGTACGCCTTCGCGACGCCGTACGGGCTGCGGGGGTAGAAGGGCGTGTCCTCGTTCTGTGGCGTCTCGCGCACTTTGCCGAACATCTCGCTGCTCGACGCCTGATAGAACTTGATCCCGTGCGCCGACTTTGAGCGCGATGATGTCGCGCCGGTGCTGAGGCGGATCGCCTCGAGCATCCGCAGCGCGCCGAGCCCCGTGATCTCGCCCGTCAGCTCCGGTTGGTTCCACGACAGCATGACGAAGCTGATCGCCGCGAGGTTGTACACCTCATCGGGCTTCACTTTCTGTACCGCATTCATCAGCGACGCCTGATCGAGAAGGTCGCCGTCGACGATATGCACATCGGGCAGCGTGCGTTCGAGCGTCGCCCGCTTGGGGTTCGCCTGTCCACGGATCAGGCCATAGACGTCGTAGCCCTGCGAGAGCAGGTACTCCGAGAGATAATGGCCGTCCTGCCCGGTGATGCCGGTGATGAGCGCTCGTGGCATGCGAGAAGATCCTCCTGACTCCGTGTGACGGGTCAGGATACCGGACGAAGCGAGCACGGGTCGTCTAGTCGGATGGGCCGACTCGAGATGGCGGGCCGACTACATGCCGGTTACGTGTTCCGGCCCGACCTTGATCACGACGCGTACGTCGCCGGGCTTGTTCATGGGGTACTTGTCCTGGCCCATGTACTTCTTGGCGAGCTTGTCGATACCAGCGGCGCCGCCCTCCGCCGTGATCTCGACGACGCGGCCGGCGATCTGGATGTACTCTTACGGGTTCGCCGCGTTTGTCACCGTGAAGGCGACGCGCGGATCGCGCTTGAGATTCTTCACCTTCGCGCGCTTCTGCTCTCTGTTGAAGATGACGTACTTCCCGTCGTAGTCGACCCAAATCGGCGTCACCTGCGGCGAACCGTCCTTCTTCACGGTCGCAATGTGGGCAAAATCCTTGCCGTCGGTAATCAGCTTTGCTTGCTTGTCATTCAGCGCCGCCACGGCAGTCTCCTTCGTGCAAACGGTGCATCGTGCATCCTTCGCTACCGCACAGCAAAGTTTGCGGCGCGACAATCGCACGTTTTGGTCGCCGCTTACGCCGCGACGGCCATTCGCGCCAACGGGACGCACGTCACGGCCGCGAATCAGCCGAGCGCGGCGAACAGCTCGTCGAAGGCCTGCATCTGGCCACCGGACGCGCTCGATGGCACGATGATCGGCGTGCGGACGCCGGCGGCGAACCAGGCGTCTATGCCGTCCCGGACCTCGGACGCGCTGCCGTAGAGCGTGCAGTCGCTCAGCCAGCGGTCCGACATCAGGCTCGGGATCTTTGCGATGTCGCCTGCCCTCTGCGCCGCTTCGATGGCGCGCATCTCCTCTTCGTAGCCGGCCTCGATCCAGTAATTGCGGTAGTTCGGCAGCATGACGTATCCGGTGAGCGTCCGGCGCATGACGGCGGCGGCCGCTTCCCGGTCGTCCGAGATACAGGTCGGGATCATGTCGCCGATGAAGAACTTCTGGTCGTTGCGCTTCTCGGCTGGCAGATGCGCCAGCGACGCCTGCATGTGCGAGCGCGAGCCGTTCGCCCAGACGCAGCCATCGGCAATCTCGGCCGACAGCTCGACCATCTTGCGGCGCAGCGTCGCCAGAACGATCGGCGGCAGTTCGCCACCGCCCTGCTCGGCTGTTTTGCGGACGGCGGCGACGAAGTCGCGGATGTCGGACAGCGGCTTCCCCGGCTCGATGCCGAGCCGCTTGTGTACCGGCCCATGAGTGACACCGATGCCGAACCAGAACCGGCCGCTACTCACCTCATGGATGAACGAGGCCTGCGCCGCAAAGTCGGAGGGCTGTCGAAGATAGATTGGCTGGATCGACGTGCCGAAGGGAATCGTCTCGGTGTTGAGAGCGAGCGCCACCGCCAATCCCATTGCATCGCCGAAACT
>JBBSDV010000231.1:0-4143 GCA_038240335.1 Dehalococcoidia bacterium | reverse complement strand
GCCATCCGCCATCGGAGGTCATGATCCGGAACGTCGCTTCGATCTCGCCGGTCCAGCCTGGCATGAGGAACGTTTGCAGTGCGGGCAGGTCGTCGGGGTGCACGACCTCTCTCATCGTGTGGCCGACGAGGGTTTCGGGGGCCAAGCCGGAGACCGTCATGGAGTTCGGACTGACGTACGTGATCACGCCTTCGCGCACTTTGCACAGCACGTCGCGCGCGTGCGCCGTCAACAGGCTCGGGCGCCCGCCGGCACCGTTCTGAGCGCCTTCTTCGATGGAGTTCATCCGATCAGTGTAGGAGCGCGAGCACGACTGAGCGCCCGATGGGAATCACCTATGTTTCCGCGGGCTTCCCATCAATTCTCGAGACTGAAGGTGCCCGGGCTTGGTCGGCGAAGCTACGCGGCGCGCGCACGAGGACAACCGGAGGCGACGTTCAGACGGACTGAACACGGATAGCACTGCTCGCTTCCATCACCATTCCATCACCGCGATCGTGTGCGCCGAAGTCGCCTCTTTCCTACTGAAGCAAGAGGGCATGCACCGAACTAGTCGGCTATCTCCACCAGAGTGTATGTCAAGCGAGATACTTGACGGTCGGTCCAACGTGCACCTATTGTCTCCTCGCGGGTCCAGCGTGTGCGTGCTTGCTAAGACGAATCCCCAAGCAGCACGAGACAAATGGGTGCCGCGTGTGCCTAGCCGGCACACGCAGCTTGCGCAGTCACGAGGACATCATGACGAGACTCGACGAATAGGAGGTGACAGCCCGGCGAAGCGAACACTCTTTCCAGTCCATCGACAAAGTCCGGGACCGGATGGCCCGACAACCAAGGAATTGATTCCAGATGAAGAACGCGTTTCGCCACACTGGTGTGCTGTTCATGGTGGCCGTAATCGGTCTCGCCGCGATCGGCGCCGGCTATGCACTGTGGTTCCAGGTCTTGACTCTCAACGCGACGGTCGCGACCGGCGACCTCGATGTTCAATGGTCCTCTCACGGAGCGGTGCAGGAATATTCGCTGACGACGGGCGAGACCTTCCTGCACGGCGCGAACGGGAACACGCCCGCAGATGCTGGATTCAATCCGGCGAAGGCCGTGCAGACCTGCTCGCAGGATATTCCCGCAAACGGCAATGGTCACATCTTGAACATCGCCGATACCAACTTCTACCCGTACGCAGGTTGCGTCCACCACATCGATATTCACAGCATCGGCACGACGCCTGTGCACATCGACACCTCGTCGCTCGACCTGAGCGGACTCTCGTGCACGCCGCCCCTCGGTGGTACATGCAATCCGCTCACAGACCTGCACGTCGTCGTCAGCGCTTGCGTAAAGGCCGACGATTCATCGACGGTCGGCGGAGGGCCAAACCAGCCCTTCGCGGTGGTGACGCCTCCGGCGACGCCGAACGCGGGCATCTGGCAGCTTCACCAGAGCAACCGGATCAACTGTGACATTGAGATCTGGGCGAACCAGTCCGCTCCGGAACTTGCGTCCTATTCAGGCAACATCAAGCTCCTTGCGTGCCAGTGGAACGAAGACCAAAACTGCTCCTTCGAGAACACAGGTGGCCGCGAAAATAACGAGACGCCGACGGCGGCGCCTGCGACCGCAACATCGGTTCCGCCGACGGAGACACTCGTGCCGCCGACCGACACACCGACGCCGGCTTTCTAGATCAACGGTCACGCGCCGGTCGAAAGGAACATGTATCGCATGAAGCGAAACAGACCGCTCGCAGTGGTGGGCCTCACGTTGGTACTCGGTCTCGCCTTGCTGGCGATCGCGAACGCGCTCTGGTTTCAGACGTTGAGCCTCCATGCCAGTGTCTCGACGGCCGAGGTCAAGGTGGAGTGGACGGGGATGTCTTGTCAGGACAACGAGACAGCTTCGGGCTTCCATTTTCGCGGCTGGCCAAACCCATCGAAGGACGTGGGCAAATTCACGAACGACGTCGGCGACGACCTGACGTTGACGCTGAGCAACGCCTATCCAGGCTACGGCGTCGACTGCGAGCTGGAACTCGTCGATACGGGAAACGTGCCGGTGCACCTCGAGCAATGGGAGATCACGGTCGATGACCCGTCGACACCGCAGAACCCCGACCTTGTCGTGCACTGCACGAAGAGCCCGTGCAAGACGCGGCCCGGAGGACCGGAGCTCTACCTGCCAATCGGCGATCCGATTTATGGAGAGCTTGTCGATGGCATCGGCTGCCAGCTGCATGCCGACGACCAGATGGCGAGCAGCTTTCGCGTGGGCGTCCGCCAGACGGCGCACGAGAACACGACATACGTCGTGAAGCTGCACGCGCAGTTCAACCAGTGGAACGAGTCCGCCTGGAATGGTTGTGGCGATCCAAAATCAACGCCGGTCGTGCCGGTGCTGCCGCTCGACGTGAATGGCACACCGTACGATCCGTCGCTGTTGGGCATTTCCCACCAGCCGTAGTTCAGAGTGGCGGAGGCGCGGACGCCAGGTGTTCGCGCCTCCGCCGTCAATAGGACAATCATGGCGATCACGAGTATCTGGGACGGCACGGCAGAGCGGCAGAAGACAGCACGGCGCGGCAGGGAACGATCGTTGATCGGCGCCTCGCCGCTCGCGACCATCGGTCGTGCGGCGAGAAATCAATACGGCCCCTCATTGCCGGTGCTGTGGGCGGTCGCACCCTCGGAGGGTCCGGCGCTTTCGCAGGAGGCTTCCGCCTCAAGTGCTCCCGATGCTCTCGTCCAAGTGCTGCTCGCACTCGCCTTAATGCTCACGTTCGCCACTGCCTACTTATGGCAGTACCGTCTCGACGGCGCGTATTGGTCGTCGTATTCGGGAACCTACCTGTTCGGCCCGACGTTGTGGGCGGCAGCCGCAGCCACCGCGTGCATCGCCTGGCGCAGCCTGCCGCGTGGCCAGCACGAATCGAACATGATCGTCCTGGCGCTCGTCGTTGGGTTGTTCGGCGTCGCGGTCACGATCCTGATCGGCGTCATCACCGCGATGGGCCATTCGCCATACGCGCATGCACCGCGCTGGCTCATGACGAACTTCTGGTACGTTGCGGCGCCCCTCGCCGCGTTCGAGTTCACACGCGCGTATCTGCTTCGTCGGTTCGCTCGCTATCCAACGGTGGCGATCGCCGGCACTGCTATTGCCTTCACCGCCCTCGGCGTGTCGTATCAGGATCTCTTTGGTTGGAGCGGTGCCCGGCCGGAAACGGTGTTTCTCGGCAGCCGGCTGCTGCCGGATCTGGCATCCAATCTCCTTGCCAGCCTTCTCGTCTATCTCGGAGGACCGTTCTCCGGCATTGCTTATCGCGGTGCGGCGATCGTGTACCGGTGGTACTCACCGGTGCTCGCAGACCCGCCGTGGCTAACGGCCGCGTTCGCCGGCGTCGCGACGCCAGCGGTCGGTGTCTGGGTGCTTGAGGGTCTCAAGGGCTCCGACGACGACACAGAAGAACGCACGGGCGGGCATCGCTTTGCCGTTTCGGCCCCATCGACGGCGTGGGTGCTGACGAGCGTGGTCTCGCTCGGCATGCTCTGGTTTTCCTTCGGATTCTTCGGCGTTCGGCCATCGTTTATTCCCAGCCACAGCATGGAGCCGGGCATCTCGGCGGGCAGCATCGTGATCACAAAAGATGTCAGCGTAAAAGACATTAAGGTGGGCGACGTCGTGCTCTACCAGTTGAACGGCACGAACGTCCTCCACCGCGTCGTCGAGATCACACGGCGCGGCATGTACTCGACAAAGGGGGACAACAACAACACCGCTGATCCGGTGCCGGTCGCGCCCGAACAGATTCGCGGCAGGCTGATGTACGACGTCCCGTATGTTGGCTGGGTGCCGATCTGGACGACGCGCGGTCTGCAGAAGCTGGCCGGGCGATGATGCGACACGCCGGCCCTCGATGGCGGTTCCTGCTGCCGGTCGTTGCTGCCTTCGGCCTGGCGCTAGCAATCGTACCCACCACGCATGCGCTCTGGTTCCAGACGCTGAGCGCGGGCGTCACTGTGACGACCGGGGCAGCGACGGCTAGTCCGGTTGTGGCGACTCCTTCTGTTGGACCACGTCTCACACGGACGGCGCAACCAACGTCCGCCCCGGCTACATCCACGCCCGAGCCATGCGAGAACGAGT
>JBBSDV010000230.1:0-4147 GCA_038240335.1 Dehalococcoidia bacterium | reverse complement strand
TCCGTCGTTTGGCGGAGGCAGGACGGGGGACGATCGGCCGCCGCAAACCCGTCGCTGTGTTGATTGAATCGGATCGCCGCGGGCCTATAACTGACCTAACGGCAGGGACGCATGAGCGGCCCGGTTAAACAGGCCAGAGGAGTACGCAGATGTTTTCGTTTCTCTCCCCAAGTGCACTAGCACGACGCAGCGCCCGCCACCCGTGGTTAACGGTGGGCTTCTGGGTTCTCCTGCTGGCGGCGGCCATTGTCAGCGCCGGCAACCTCCAGCTCGACGAGACCCAATCTACCCTCGGCGCGGAGTCGGAACGGGCGACGGCGACCCTCGAGTCCCTTCACGGCAAAGAGCCGGTGAAGGAGACGGTCGTCGTGCAGTCGGTCGGCGCCACCGTCGACGACGCGCACTTCAGCGGCTATGTGGCCGAACTTTGGCAGCACATCGCCGGGCTGACGACGACGGTGCAGTCCGTCACCTCTTACTTTGACAGCCACGACGAGAGCCTCGTCTCGAAGGACCGGCGGACGACCATCCTGCCCGTCGTCCTCAAAGGCGACCTTGTGGACTCCGCGCGCAACGTCGAGCCGCTGATCAAGCTGCTCAAGGCGAGCGACCGCGACGGCATGCACGCCATGACAGTAGGCGATGGCAGCATCAACAAGGAGCTCAGCGACACGGCAGAGAACGACCTCCTGCGCGGGGAAGGCATCGGCCTGCCGGCGGCGCTGGTCGTGCTGCTGTTCGTCTTCGGCGCGGCGGTCGCGGCGGGCGTGCCGGTACTGCTCGGCCTCGCCGGCATCCTCGTGTCGGTTGGCATTACGTCGGTCATCAGTCGCTTCTTCGGGATCGGCAGCTTCACGATCAACATCATCAGGATGATCGGCCTGGCGGTCGGCATCGACTACACGCTCTTCATCGTCGAGCGCTTCCGTGAGGAGCGCCAGGGCGGACTCGAGAAGGTCGAGGCGATCGTGATGGCCGGCAACACCGCCAGCCGCGCGGTCCTGTTCTCCGGCATCACTGTCGTCATCGCGCTCGCGGGAATGTTCATCGTGCCATTGACGGTCTTCCAGGGCATGGCGGTGGGCGCGATCACGGTTGTCGTCTCCGCGGTCGCCATCGCGCTGACGCTGCTGCCGGCTGTGCTCAGCCTGCTCGGGGACAAGGTCAACATGCTCCACCTCCCCGGCCGCGGCAAGGCGAAGAATCACGAAGTCGAATCGGGCTTCTTCGGCTGGACGACCGCGATCGTGATGCGCCACCCGGTGATCTCGATCGTCGGCTCGGTGACCATCCTCGTCGCCGCCGCGCTGCCGTTTTTCACCATCAATCTCGGTAGCGCGGGCGTCAGCCAGATGCCGCCGAAACTCGACTCCGTGCAGGCGTTCATGGTGCTCGACCGCGAGTTCAGCGCCGGGCGCATCACCCCCGCCGAGGTCGTCATCAAGGGCGACGTGCAGTCGCCCGCTGTCCAGCAAGCGATCGCCGCGCTGCGGCAGCGGCTCGCGCAGGACCCGGCGTTCGCCGACGCCAGCGCCGTTGAGACGAGCCGGCGCGGCGACATCGCGGCCTTCAATGTTCTCGTGAACGGCGACCCGACCGATCCGGCGGCAAGCCGAAGCGTCAAGCGACTGCGCGACGACTACATCCCGGCGGCCTTCCGAGGCACCGGCGCTGAGGTGCTCGTCGGCGGCTCGACGGCGTCGACCATCGACTACGTCGACACGATGAACAAGTACCTGCCGATCGTCATCGCCTTCGTGCTTACGCTGAGCTTCATCCTGCTGCTGATGGTGTTCCGCTCGATCGTCATCCCGGTGAAGGCGATTGTCATGAACCTCCTCTCGGTGGGCGCGGCGTACGGCCTTATCGTCCTAGTCTTCCAGCATGGCTTCGGCGCGGGCCAACTGGGCTTGCAGCAGAGCGACCAGATCGGTGCGTTCCTGCCCATCTTCCTCTTCGCCGTCCTGTTCGGGCTGTCGATGGACTACCACGTCTTTTTGCTCAGCCGCATCCAGGAGCGCTTCCTCAAGACGCGCGACAACCGCGGCTCCGTATCGTATGGCCTGCGATCGACGGCCCACATCATCACCGGCGCCGCGGCGATCATGATGATGGTCTTCGGGGGGTTCGCTCTCGGCGACATGGTCGAACTGCAGCAGGTTGGCTTCGGCCTCGCCGTCGCGGTGCTGCTTGATGCGACGATCGTCCGCTCCATCCTCGTGCCGGCAAGCATGGAGATGCTCGGCGAGTGGAACTGGTACTTCCCGACGTGGCTGAACTGGCTACCGCGCATCACGGTTGAAGGCCCGCGCGAGCAATACGAACCTGCGCCGCAAGGCATCGTTCCGGAACTAATTGGGGTCGGCGGCGACTAACCGCCTGCTGAGCCCAAGCACCAGCAGGCCTTTGCCTCGTCCGGACGGCCCATCCGAATAACCCGAATGATGCACCGATTGGTGCTCGTCGCGCGACATTATGCAACGTTTGCTGTTCCCCGATTTGATAGGCGTAACGAATGAGCTGGTTCTCCGCCTATCCATGTAACACTGCTGTTTGACATCACCACCCGGATTTCTTCCCGAACGGCGCAGAAATCATCCTTTGGGTGCTTCGGCGATCTGCCGGATCGCGGTGCGCCGATGTAAGATGCGGGCGGAGCTTCCGGTGCACCTGCCCCCGCGGCACCATCCCCGGAGACCCTATTCCTCCGATGATCAACGTAGCGGCCCCGATCTGTACGGACGCGATCCGAAGCTAATACGAGGGTAGAGTGGTCAATCGAACAGCCAACGCCGAAGGCTACATGCTCCCGCTTGGCGGGCCGGAGTTCTGGCTGCAGGCGGAACTGCAAGACGCGATGGATCGGTTGATCAAGGCGCACCTTCGCGACGTGATCGCCATGCCGCGCGCGCCGTACCCGCGCCTTGAATTGAGCGGCCGGATGACGTCGAGTGCGGGGCGGTGCTATCCCGACAGCGGACTGATTCGGCTGGCGACGCTCTATCACCGAGATCACGGCATCGATGCAACGCTGCTCGTGCTCAAACACGAGCTCGCGCATTGGGCAGCGCGCTGGCGCTACGGTCGCCGCATCGCGCCGCACGGTCGCGAGTTTCGTCTTGTGGCGCACGAATTGGATCCGCGAATCACAATCACGTGCCCGCCGTTTGCGCAGAAGGAGCGGGCACAGCGGCGCACCTGGCACATGATGTGTCCGAAGTGCCGTCGCCGCTCAATCCGCGCGCGACGCGACAAAGTCGCCTGCCGCAACTGCTGCGACACCTACGCCAGCGGCAAGTACGATCGCCGCTTCCGCCTCGTCGTCGTGACGCACGCGGAGTAGCACTGGCTGCACGCCGTAGCAACCCTGAGCGATCCGCTCGTGCGACACACAACGATAGCCCCGCGGCCGCCGCGAACCGCGCCTCTCCGGCCGAGGGAGGTGCGCGATTCGTGGCGGCGCGAAGCTATCGCTGCTCGACTACCGAGGTGATCGCGGCCGCAGCGCTACATCGGCGACGTTGTGACGACGAGGCGCATTCGCCGCCTCCGGCGCTCGCCGCGCCTCGGAACGGCATCAGCGACGACGGAGCGCCGTTCGTACGTAGCGACGCGATGATACGTGCGGGCGTGGAGCCGCGCCGGCTGAGCCTCAGGAGCCACAGCTGGGGTG
The DNA here is from genome assembly GCA_038240335.1 of Dehalococcoidia bacterium. Classification (GTDB taxonomy): domain Bacteria; phylum Chloroflexota; class Dehalococcoidia; order DSTF01; family JACRBR01; genus JBBSDV01. The sequence continues at coordinate 474 of JBBSDV010000230.1, read as the reverse complement.
CGCAGCGTCAACGCCATCACGTGCTCGACCGCCTTCTGCTTATCGAGAATCAGCATTGAGCGCGTTGACCTCTTGCCGCACGATCTGGCTGACACGCTGGCGCGTCACGCCAAAGTGCTCGGCCAGCCGCGACTGCAGCCCGCAGCGTCCGCCATTGCCGGCGACCCCGCGCTTGATCAGCACGCGTGCCGCGATTCGCAGCTTCTCTGTTCGGGTTAGCGCCTCCTCTTGGAAATGCTCCAGCTCCATGGTCATCCTTGCCCTCCTTGAACGCCCGCTCCCGGGCCCGTGATAGCTGCTCCCGCCCGATCGCGGGCAAGAACGACTCTACGCGGCGGGTTCTCACCACTCACATTTGTGGCTATGACCAGGTTCTTGCTTGGGGACCGTTGGTGCGGGAGGTCTTAGATGGCACATCAGAGGCGGGAGGTGGGAGGTGGGAGGCGGGAGGTGGGAGGCGGGAGGCGGGAGGTG
>JBBSDV010000229.1:0-4183 GCA_038240335.1 Dehalococcoidia bacterium | reverse complement strand
CGGCGTCGCGCGCCAGCTCTACAGCGGCACCGCCGACGACGCGCCGGCGATCTCGTCGCCGCTCGTGACCCAGGGGATCCTCGTGCTGGCAGGCGTCGCCGTCTTCGCGGTCGGCATCTACCCGACGCCGCTGATCGACGCCGCCCAGCGCGCCGTCAACGTCTTCGCGTAGGGAAAGGCGCGGCTCAACGAAGATGCGTTCTGTTCACGAAAAGTGAAGCAACGGAAGCACAGCATCAGCTTCGATTGGGCGGTCGTCTCGTAACGCCGGCGCTGGCGCTGCGTTCTCCATCGTGAGCCTCGATGCGTCCGGCGCTTGAAGCGCGAACTCTGGCCGTGATAGGCTGACGGCCCTGCCACCTCGCCGCGCGTTGCACGTGGAATGCCGCCCTCGGCGCGCGAAGGAAACGCTCGTATGGCCATCACCAGCATCATCCCCCGCGCCGTCTCCACACCGTGGTCGCGCGCCACGAGCCTGATCCGGCGCACAAAGAACTTTCTCTCCGAGAGGCCGCCCGGGTATCCCGGGCTCAAGATGACGCCGAAGCGGCTGCTCAATTTCTATCTCGTCCGGTATCAGCGCTCCCGCGGCGACACGAAGTTGCGGGGCTACCCGCTGCAGCTCACCATCGAGTCGACGAACGTCTGCAATCTCCGCTGCCCGTACTGCTTCACCGGCGCCGGCGAGCAGGGCCGCGAGAAGACGATGCTGCAGTTGCCGCTGTACCAGAAAGCGCTCGACGAGATGGGCGACCGCCTGCTGATGGTCGAGTTCTATAACTGGGGCGAGCCCCTCCTCAACAAGAACATTTACGAGATGATCGGAGAGGCGTCGCAACGCGGCATCTCCACCGTGATCAGCACGAACTTCAGCATCCCGTTCGACGAGGAACGCGCCGAGAAGATCGTCAGGTCGGGCTTGCAAATTCTCGGCGTTTCGATCGACGGCGCGACACAGGAGAGCTACGAGCAGTACCGTGTTCGCGGCAACCTCGAGCTCATCCTCGCGAATGTCCGCCTCGTCAACGACGCGAAGCGCCGTCTCGCATCCCCGACGCCGAAGATCGTCTGGGAGTTCCACATCTTCCCGCACAACCGGGGTGACATTGAGGAAGCGAAGGCGATGGCCGCCGCGAACGGCATGGAGATCGCGATCTCGAAGGGCTGGGTGATCGGCCCCGACTGGGACCAGAAACGCGAGTTCGCCTTCTCCTCCGACCCCTCTCCGGAACGCTGCTCGTTCCTCTGGGAGCGGGCGATCATCCACAACGACGGCGGCGTCGCGCCCTGTTGCGGCACGTTCTACCAGGAGGACGACTTCGGCAAGCTCCGCGGCGAGCCATCGGTCGCGCTCTCGGCGCTCGATAGCAAGAGCTTCCGCGAGGTCTGGAACAACGAGCAGTTTCAGACAGCGCGCGGCATGTACCAGCGCCGGGACGGCTCGGCTGGCGCGCGCGGCCTGATCTGCTACGACTGCCCACAGACGATCATCTGGGAGAACTTCCAGCGACACACGGCGGAGGGCGGCACGAAGGCGAACTTCGTCCCGGATGTCGACTCGAACTTCGGCTTCAACTACTTCTACAACCGGAAGCCCGAGCGCGCGCGCAACGGCCAGAGCGCGCCGTCGCCAGCCGACATCATCCCCCTCACGACAGTCGAGAGCGTGGAAGCCGCGACGGGCGAGTAGGCTCGGCCCCGGGCGGAGCCACGACGGCGACTCCGAAGAGAGCGGGCTGCGATCTCGCCGTCGCTAAGCGGAACGCCGCGAGCGATCGCATCGGGCACCCGGCGCGCTTCAGTGGTGATGCGCCGTCCCGAGAATCGCATCCTCGTGCGCGCGCATCAGCTCTGCGTCCTCGGGCGCTTCGTGGTCGTAGCCGAGCAGGTGGAGGACGCCGTGGACCAGCAGGTGACACACCTCGTCCTGCAGCGTTTGTCCGAACGACTGGGCCTGCTCCCGCGCGGTGTCGATTGAGATGATGATGTCGCCGAGATGTGTCGCCGTGCCCTCCGGCTGCGCGAATGGCACCCCCTCGGATTGCGCGAACGACAGCACGTCCGTCGTCGCGTCCGTAGCGCGATAGGCGCGATTCAGTTCGCGTACGGTCCCGTCGTCGGCGAGCAGAACGCTCAGCTCTGCCGGCGAAGCGACCGCCTCGGCTTCGAGCACGCGTGTTGCGACGCGCTCCAGAGCCTGCACGTCGATCCCGGCGACGTCGACGTCGTGCTGCACTTCAATCAGGTACATCGCCATGGAGTATGCGCCGCCGGCGGGCAGTGCTGCCAGCCCGCGCACCACACGCCGTCATTCCGCACGATCCAGTTGCCCGTCCCCGAGCGTGTAACCTGAGCGCATGCTGTTATCTCGGGAAGAGCTTGCGAGGCGGGCGCCGGGCCGGCCCGCGGCGATCACGATCGGCGTTTTCGACGGGGTCCATCTCGGGCACCGCCATCTGATCGATGCGCTGCGGCGGCGCGCGTTGGAACGCGGTCTCGCGAGCGGCGTCGTGACGCTGCATCCGTCGCCGGTGCAGGTGCTGCGGCCCGATATCCGCGTCGCGTACCTCACGAGCCTCGAGGAGCGGATTGAGCTGCTCGCCTCAAGCGGTGTCGATTTCGTCGCGCCGCTCACCTTCACATCAGAGGTGGCGGAGCTTTCGGCGCGCGACTTCATGCAGATGCTCCGCGACGCGCTGGACATGCGATTCCTCCTGATGGGGCCGGATAACGCGTTCGGCCGCGGACGCGAGGGGTCGCCGGCGCGAGTCGCCGAAATCGCCGACGAGATTGGGTTTGAGGTGGAGGTGCTGCGCGCGCCCCTCGAAGGCGATGGCAGCCGCGTCAGCGCCACCGCGATTCGCACGGCGCTCGCCGCCGGCGAGATGGAGGTAGCGCAGCGGCTGCTCGGCCGGCCGTTCGCTCTGCGCGGCCCCGTCGTCCGCGGCCAGGAGCGGGGCCGGACGATCGGCTTTCCAACGGCGAACATGGCCGTGACGCCGGACCGCGCGCTGCCGGCCTTCGGCGTTTACGTGACGCGCTCGCACGTCGGCGGGCACGCATACGCATCGGCGACGAACATCGGCATTAATCCGACCTTCGACGATGTGCGGCCGACGGTCGAGACGTACCTGCTCGACTTCGAGGGCGATCTCTACGGGCGCGAGTTGCGCGTCGAGGTGCTGCATCGCCTCCGCGGAGAGATCAAGTTCGACGGCGTCGAGCCGCTCGTCGCCGCCATCGCCTCAGATGTGGAGGCAACGCGAACGTACTTCGCCGCGAATCCCGAATCATGAACTGACAACTGTGATCCGTGAACTCTGAGCCGGTGGCTCAGACCGCCCGTGGTAGAATGACCCACACACGCCTATCCGGGAGCCGCATGGACAACGAGTACCAACTCGACTACGACGCGATCCTGAAGACCGTGCGCGACGCCGATGTGATCGCGTTTCGCATGGTCACTGTGCCGATGCGGCTGCTCGTCGATAACCGCTTCACCGAAGTCGACCCGCCGCTCGTCAAGCTCGTGCCGAAGGCAAACAGCGTCGAGGAGCGGTTCAAGAGCCTGAAAGTGCTGCGGCCGCGCTTCAAGCTGCCGCCGCGGATCAGCGCGATCTGGTGGCCGCGCTACGTCGACGCGCTGAACCACGCCGGCATCTGGTCCGCCCTTACGCAGCGCATCACGGACGCCGGGTTTCCCGCCGTCGCCGGCGAGTGCGACGATCTCATGCGCGAACTGCGTCGCCTGGAGCGCCTCGAGATCGTCAACGCGATCGGCGGCGACGGCTATCGGACGCTCTGGCCGGCCGGCCGCTAGCTACCTCGTGAATCGCGCACGCTTCATCAGCCTCGTACACCGCGCGCTTCGCGATGTGCCGTCACCGTTCCGCGAGCAGCTCAAGCAGGTCGATATCGTCGTCAAGCGCCGCCCGAGCCGGAACGACCTCGTCGAGGCCGAACTTGCGCCCGACGAGTCGATGTACGGCCTCTATCGCGGCATCCCGCTGACCGAGCGCGACGGCGGCTACAGCATGGTCGCCCCCGACGTCATCGACATCTATCAGGAGCCGCTCGAAGAGGACTTTCCGGAAGAAGCCGAGCTTATCGCCGAGATCCGGACGACCGTGCTCCACGAACTAGCCCACTTCTTCGGCATCGACGACGACCGCCTCCACGCCCT
>JBBSDV010000228.1:0-4193 GCA_038240335.1 Dehalococcoidia bacterium | reverse complement strand
TGAACTGTGAACTGTGAACTGTGAACTGTGAACTGTGAACTGTGAACTGTGAACTGTGAACTGTGAACTGTGAACTGTGAACTGTGAACTGTGAACTGTGAACTGTGAACTGTGAACTCCCGAAGGGACCGCCGTGACCTTCAACATCGCCTTCATCCTCTTCCCCGACTTCGAGGAGCTCGATTTCGTCGGCCCCTACGAAGTGATGGCCATGGCCGCCAAGTACATCGACCCCGACTGGCACGTCTACAGCGTCGCCGAGACGCCGATGGTGCGCGCATTCCACGGCCTCAACGTCACCGTCGATCACATCTTCACCGACGCACCCAAGCCCGACCTGATCTGCGTTCCGGGCGGCTTCGGCACTCGCCCCGGCATGGATGACGAGACGCTGCTCGCCTACATCAAGCGCACGGGCGAGTCCGCCCAGCTCGTGACCTCTGTATGCACCGGCGCGCTCTTGCTCCACAAAGCCGGCTTTCTCGCCGGCAAGCGCGCCACCACGCACTGGGGCGCCAAGAAGGAGCTGCGGGAGCTCGGCGGCGGCACCGAGGTCGTCGACGAGGGGCGCTGGGTACACGACGGCAACGTCATCACCGCCGCCGGCGTATCGGCCGGCATCGATATGGCGCTCTACGTCGTCGGTCTCCTCAAGTCACCCGAGGATGCCCGCAAGGTGCAGAACTTCATGGAGTACCACCCCGCGCCGCCGTACGCCGTTGCGTAGTTCGAGTTTGTAGTTCGTGGTTGGTAGTTTGTAGTTCAACGGTTCGGCTACCGGTGCTCGTTATGGTGCTTCGTCCCACGGCCATGCCGAGGGAATCGTCGGCTCTGAACTACGAACCACGAACTACAAACTACGAACTACCGCAACGCGTAGCCCCGGAAGAACGACCAGATCAGCTTCGTCGCGTCGATATCGTCCGTCGTGAAGCCGATGATCGAGGCCGCCGCGCTGCTGCTCAGCGCCTCCATCAGCTTGCTCCCCGGCCATGTGTGGCCGCCGCCGGCGACGACGTAGAAGCGCACCGAGGCATCACCGTCGCATGAGCCAAAGACTCGCTGCTCGACGGCGGCCGAGACGGTGAGGACCGTCGGCGACGGACCGCAGCCATCGGTCGCCGCCCACGTCGCGACCGCATCCTCGACTGGCGGGAAGCCATCGAACCGCTCCGGCGGGCAGACGTGCATGATGCCGTTAGCCAGCGGCCTGTTCGCGATCAGCGATGCGACGACGGGCCCGAGACCGCCGCAGAACGGCAGCACGACGTCCTTGTCGCCCCAGAACACCATCATCGGTACCGGACGCGCAGGCGCGCATCCATCGGGGTGCGTGATCCCCGACACGAGGCCGACGGCGGCGATCCGATCGGCGCGCACGCACGCGAGCAGCGCCGACATGATCCCGCCGTCCGACATCCCCGTCGAGTACACCCGCGCCGTATCCACGCACGTCGCCGCCTCGGCCTGGTCCAGCATCGCATCGATGAAGGCCACATCCGCATTGCCATCGTGGATGGAGACGTCCCACTGTGTCGGCGTGCCGAGGGCCTGCGGCGTCAGCACGATGAACTGCGCCTGCCCCGCGAGCGGCTCGAACGCTGAGATCGCGACTTGCTGATCGATGTTGCTGGTCAGCCCGTGGATGTTGATCACGACGGGCCGTGCCACGGCGGACGCGCCCGCCGGCAAGTAGCGTCGATATGTGCGCTGCACACCACCGCTCGTGATTGTTTGCAGCGCCGCACCCGCTGCGGGTACCGCGTCGGCCCGCGCCGAGCATCCGGCCGAGCGCTTCTCCGGCGCATCCGAGACGGCTTCCGGCGCAAGCGACGGCGCGACGGCCGTCGGCGTCCCCGTGTCGGCCAACACCGCGGTCACCGAACCCGGCGGCGGCGGCGACGACGACGACGACGAGCACGCGCCGGCCGCCACGGCGAAAAGCAAGCTCGCGGCCAGCAGCGGCACGATTCGCCAAAGCAACGTACGGCGCGTCTCGATCCCGTCCTCCATCATCCAACCGCCGCATCGACCGCTCTGAACAGCGTAGCGGACACGGCATATTGCGCGGCGCCGCGTGCCCCATCTTCGTGTTGCACGTTCGAGCCAGCAGCAGCTCCTCCCCGCCGAGCAGAACGCCGTTCGAGCCGGAAAGGCGAATACTCCTGCTTCCTCAAGCTCGCTCGCTGAGCCGCATCCGTAGCCGTTTTGTACGGCGAAACGCATACAATGCAGGCGGCGCGACGAACGTCCGCGCGGACGGAGGCAGCATGCCCGTTGTCACAGTCTCCAGCAGTCTCGGCAGCGCGTATCACGAGATCGCCACCGCCGTTGCCGCCGAACTCAGGATCGACTACGTCGACCAGGAGATCCTCGTCGAGGCGGCGCGTGAACTCGGTGTCAGTCTCTCCGAGGTCGCCTGCCACGACGAGCATCTCCGCACGATCGGCGAGCGCATCTCCTCGATCCTGCGCGGCTTCATGGAGCGCACCGCCGCTGTCGGCACCACCGATCCGTTCAGCGGCGGCGGCATGGGCCTCGACATGCTGCTTGCCCACACATACGGAGAGGCGGCCGAGCTCCCCACCGGCGCCGAGCGCGGCGAGCTCGACGACGAGCGCTACATCAAGACCCTCACCTCCGTCATCGGCGCCGTCGGCGCGCGCGGCAACGTGCTGATCGTCGGCCGCGGTTCTCAGGTCATCCTCCAGCATCAGCCGGAGACCACGCACGTCTTCATCACCGCGCCGCGCGAGGCCCGCATCGCCGCGATCGCCGCTCAGGATCAGGTCCCCGCGAGCGAGGCTGAGCACCGGATCAAGCACAGCGATCACGATCGCGAGGAGTTCTATCGCCGATACTTCAAGGTGCACGTCCAGAGCCCGGAGCTCTACGACCTGACGATCCGCGGCGGCGGCATCCGCAACGAACTAGCCGTGCGCCTGATCTGCGAGGCTGTGCGAGATCGCGCCGCCCGCCCGGGCTAGCGTGAACAACGCCACTCGCCGGTCTTGGGCGACATCGGGTGCGCCTAGCCCCACCTCCCCTGTTCATCGGCGGAACGATGCGCGCTGCAGCGGCGCATCGACCGCCCGGCGTTACGGCACGGGTTCGATGCCACCACGATTGTGTGCCGTGCCGGCCGCATCGTCGTGCAGTCGATGCGCCCGCCGCGACACTGACGCGTAATGCTCGCCGCGATCTCCACCATCGCCGTCGCCTACCTCATCGGCTCGATCCCCGTCGCGTGGCTCAGCGGCCGCATCCTGCGCGGCGTCGATCTCCGCGCTGTCGGCAGCGGCAACGCCGGCGCGTCCAACGTCTGGCAGAGCGTGTCGAAAGTGCTCGTCGTGCCGGTCGGCTTGATCCAGATCGCGCAGGGCGCCGCGGCGGTCCTCGTCGCGCGCGTCGCCGGGCAAGGCGACGCGGTGCAAGTGCTCGCCGGCATCGCCGCCGTTGTTGCCAACGATTGGGATCCCTGGCTCGGCTTTTCCGGCGGCCGCGGCATCGGCCAGACGATTGGCGTCTTGCTCGTGCTGTCGTGGGCGGCGCTCGGGCTGTTCGCTATCGTCGCGCTGATCGGCGTCGTCGCGCGGGCGATCCCGCAGTTCATCGCGCTGGCCCTCGTCCTTGCCCCGGGCGCGGCGCTTGTCAGCGGGCAGACCGCGCCCGTCGTCGCCGGCTGTGCCGCGCTCGCCGCCCTCGCGCTCCTCAAGCGCCTGCTCGCAAACGAGGCCGGTGCGGCGCTCAGTGGGCCGCGCCCCGGCACATGGCGCAACCGCCTCGTCTTCGACCGCGACGTCCGCGACCGCGACGCCTGGGTCCGCCGCGGCCTGCCATGGTCGTGACCCCATGAGCTCCGAATCGCGGGCTGACGCGTCATCCTCGGCGCGCATCGCGGGTGGATTGCAGCGGGAGTGCAGAGGACGCAGCGCCTCTGCCGGGGGTTCGGGGGTGTCCCCCCGAAACTTCTCTCATTTCATATTCTGGCGAATGATGCGAACGTCGGCGACAGCGACGATCGGTTTGCGTCACGAAACTAGAAGACGCGGTACAGCACAGCGCTTGGCGTCGGCCACGATCGGCTCCGCGCTCCGTCGGGAGCCGACGAAAGCGATCACAATGACGCTCCGAACTCCGACATCGATCATCAGCTATGCGAGGATCAGTTCCGAACGTTGCCCACGTCTTCC
>JBBSDV010000227.1:0-4216 GCA_038240335.1 Dehalococcoidia bacterium | reverse complement strand
GAAGGAGCGCGCGAAGGCGATGAGCGATTCCTAACCCCAAGACATGCCGCGGCGCGGGTGGGCGACCGCTTCACGCTCTCGGCGTGCGGTTCCATCTGATCCACCAACTGCCGCATACGGCGCGGCGGGCCGAAGCGGCTTTCATCGATTGCAGACGGTGTATGCTTTCGACCGTCATGTACTCAAGCGGCGTGCTTGTTCGCGACTCTTCTTGCGGCGTCGGGTGTTGCGCGCGGACTTATTGCATCGGCGGTGTAGTACAACGACGAGAAGTTGCGATCCCGTGCACGCGTGCGGGCATCCTGCGGCTAGGGAGCAGTTAGACTGTCGCAGCGATGTCAGACCCACGTCAACCGACATTCCAGCTCGGCGCGGTGAACATGGACTGCGCGGACGCCAACGCCATGGCCGACTTCTACGGTCGCCTGCTCGGCTGGGAGGTGGCATACCGCAACCACGACTTCATTCTTTTGCGGGATCCCGCAGGAGGTCCCGGGCTTTCATTCCAGGAGGAAGCGTGGGACGAACCGCCGGTCTGGCCCGAGCAGTCCGGTGAACTGACCAAGATGATCCACCTCGACATCAAGCTTGACGACGTTGACGCAGCCCTGCTACACGCCGTTGCCGTGGGAGGACGGCTCGCCGAGTATCAGCCGAGATCGGATCTTCGAATCGTGCTGGATCCTGCCGGCCATCCCCTTGTGTCTCGGCGTGGAGTGACCAAGTTTCGCAAGAGCAGCAAAAGCGCGACGACGTGCCGGTCGAGGAGATCGTCCGCGCACTCGCGGCCGACGAGAAACATCCCTACTGAGAGACGGCGGTTCAATGACGCCGCGTCGTCACGGTGCCGTCCGACGAGGCGTGCGATCCCGAACCGCACACCAGACGCAAAGAAGCCCCGGTTCATGCCCGGGCTTCCTGGTGGCATCGGCGCGCCGACGCTCAGTTTTTCGGCGGGTCGAGGATCGCCTGGATCTGCGCCGGGAGGCGGTAACGGCGCTCGCCCATGCCCGCGACTTCGAGGCGGTGCATGTATTCGTTGAGCTGGCGACGGAACGCGGCGAGAGCCATCTTGCCGCCCTCTTCCTGGCTGCCGAGCGAGTGGCCGAAGAGCATGCCGAGCGATGTGCCGAAGATCGGCGATCCACCGGCGACCGGGGCCGTGCCTGCACCTGCGCCGATGACGGGCTCTGCCTTCTCGAGGTAGCTGTGGATCTCCTCACGGCGCTCCGGCTCGGTCTCAAGAATGTACTTGAGGTGCATAACGCCGAACGCGACATGCCGCGACTCGTCCTGCGCCGAGAGACGGAAGATGCGCTTCTCGGCCTCGTTCGTGGCAATGTACTCGCCCATGCGGAAGATCGACTGGACGAGGCCTTCGCCCTGCACGTGCATGATCGCCGACATTTCGGTGAAGTCTTTGGCTTCGATGATCACGCGGAGGCCGGCGTTGCCGCTCGACGACATCAGGCCGCCGCCGTTCGCGAGCGCGCGCTTGCGGAAGACGTCGAGGTGACGCGCCTCGTCCATGATCTGCGAAGCGAGGAACATCTTCACTTCGTAGTGATCGTTGCTGATGAGGGGCAGCCACTGCGCGGGGGTGTCGCCGGCGATGAACTCGACCTCGGTGAGGAAGGTGCAGAACTGGCTGTACGCGCGCTCGATCTCATCGGGCAGCGGCGTCAGTTCTTCCCACGGCACATCGGTCGCTGACGACCACTGGCGCTGGACCGCCTCTTCGTAGAGCATCGCGGCATTCTGCGACCAGATGTCGGACTTCTTCGCGATGTGGTAGCCGATGCGCGGCACGCCGTTGCGGTGCGCGGAGCCGCGGAGCGCCATGGTCAGTTCGTCGGAGTTGTCCGGCGCGATGCCGTACGAACCCTGGTTAATCTCCTCGAGCGTGAGGCCGCGGCGGCCGGGCTTGGCGCGCATTCCCTGCTCGCCGACCGTGTCCATCCAGCTGAGATCGACGCCCTCACTGATGTCGGGCTCGACGGTCAGCATCTCCATTGTCTTGGTATCGACGGCCATGGCGTACGCCCTTTCCGCAAGGTTAACTTAGCGATTGCTCAATACTACGAACGGACGGCCGTGCCTGTCAACAGATTGCGGCTATAGTTTTCGAAGATCGCCGCCCTGTTGACATGATCGGCGCGGACGACTCGCCGCACGACCAGCGGCAGAAACGTATGCCGCTCCCAAGGTCGTGTTATGTCGAGTATCTCGCGGCCACCAGTTCTGGCGTAGAATGGCGACGAAGTTCGGAGGGGAATTGAACTCAACGGCGCAGAAGACAGACTTGCTGAACGTGCTGGACGAAACGGATCGCGAAACGCGGGCGTTCTTCGAAGGGCTCTCCGACGAGGATCTATCGAAGCGCACCGACGAATCGAACTGGACAGTCGGACAGCTCGCCGGGCACATCGCTCAAGTGCCGTGGGCGATGTACGTCGTCCGGCGTCTTTCGCAGAACAAGGACGCCTCGCCGCCCGGACCGCTCGGCTTCGTGCTTCACCTCGGCAACTGGTGGAACGCCCGGCGCGCGCACGTGACGTCGAGCGCGCAGTTGATCAACACTTGGACGTCGGCATACGCCGGCTACCGGCGGCATATCGAGTCGCTGCCGGAGGACGTACTCGAACACGGCGGCCAAGTGACGGGCCGTGGCCGGATGACCGTGGCCGACTTCGTGCGCAGCTCCCCTGACCACACGCGTGAGCACGCCGCCACGATTCGACGAGCGCTCGGGCGATAACGCTCGAGCCGGCAGCGACGAAGGGTGAGGCGGCAACAGATGTCTCTCGAAGAGAATAGATCGTTGGTGGCGCGCTTCATCAGAGCAGTAAACGATCGGGACTTCGACGTCTTCGATCAGCTCCTCGCGGATCACTTTACAATCCCGCCGGACAGCCCGGAGGGATTGTCGCGAGAAGGATTGAAAAGCGTGCTGACGTACTACGTCTCGGCCTTTCCCGATCTGAACTACGCCGTTCAGGATCAAATCGCTGAGGGCGACACGGTCGTCGTGCGCGCGACGATGCAAGGCACGCACAAGGGCAGCTACAAGAACCACGATGGAACGGGAAAGACGTTCGCCGTCGATGAGGTCGACATCTTCCGGATCGATGCTGGCAAGATCGCCGGCTATCGCATCGTGTGGGATGAAGCAGGTCTGGCGAAGCAGCTCGGAATTGACTAACGAGCGTTGTGGGTCCACTACGCTGGTTGAGCCAAGATCGTTCCGAAGGAGCGTCGTCGTTTCGTCGCAAGACTCGTCCCCTAACCGGGAAACTCGTCCCGCAATACCGACATCACGATCACGTCGATGTACCGCCCACCGCCGTAGTGGGCGTCACGCATCCGGCCCTCCTCGACGAAGCCACAGCGACGGTAGGCGGCGATCGCGCGCTCATTGAAGTCGTAGACATGGAGCTCGATGCGGTGGAGATTCATGTCGTCGAAGCCGAAGCGAGCGAGGGTGCGCACGGCGTCTGTGCCATAGCCGTGCGACCAGCAATCTTTTTCGCCGATCATGATGCCAAGCGAGGCGGCGCGATTTTCCGGCGTCGCCTGATGGAGACCGCAGCTGCCGATATGCCGGCCGTCCTTCGTCTCGATGGCAAACGAAACATCGCCGTATGCCATAAGTGCCGCGGTGCGGCCGCGTAGCCATGCTTCTTCGGCCGCCAATGACATCTGGTAGCGGACCGACAGAAATCGTGTTATCTCGCGGTCGTTGATCCACCGATGCATGCGCTCGAGATCGGTCATCTCGAGCGAGCGGAGGTTGATCTGCTTGGCCTCGATCATGCGGTACTCCCCCAGGCGTTGATTCACCCCCAGCAAACAGGTTCGGAATGGCCGCCTCGTCAGAGCATTTCCAAACGCGAAGGCATTTGGTTGGAGGCATGCGGTCACGGCGCACCGTGAAGTGCGTAAAACTCATCCCGCAGCACGGCCATCACGTACTCGTCGATGTAGGCGCCGTGCGCGTATACGGCCTGGCGCATCAGCACTTCGTCGACGAAACCGCACTTGCGGTAACAGGCGCGAGCACGTCCGTTCGGCGCGCGCACCGTGAGCTCCACGCGATGCAGGTTCATCTCGTCGAACACGAATCGCAGCAGCGTGACGATCGCATCGGTGCCGTAGCCGCGCGACCAATATGCCTTGTCGCCGATTGAGATGCCGAGAAGCGCCTTGCGATCCTCCG
>JBBSDV010000226.1:0-4300 GCA_038240335.1 Dehalococcoidia bacterium | reverse complement strand
GCTACAGGCGGAGGTCCTTAACACCGCCAAGACGCCGCCGTTTTACATCAACGAGGATACCGACGTCGACGAGCAACTGCGCCTCAAGTACCGCTATCTCGACTTGCGGCGCGAGCGCATGCACAACAACATCGTCCTGCGGCACCACATCGTCGCGTACATCCGGCGGTTCCTGACGGAGCGGGATTTCGTCGAGATCGAGACGCCGGTGCTGGCGAACCCGACGCCCGAAGGCGCGCGCGACTACCTCGTGCCGAGCCGCGTGCATCCCGGCGAGTTCTACGCGCTGCCGCAATCGCCCCAGCAGTTCAAGCAACTGTTGATGGTGGCCGGCTTCGAGCGCTACTTCCAGATTGCCCGCTGCTATCGCGACGAGGATCTGCGCGCCGATCGACAGCCGGAGTTCACGCAACTCGACCTCGAGATGAGCTTCGTCGAGCAGGAGGATGTGCTCGCGTTGATGGAAGCGCTCTACCTTGGCATTGCGGCAGAGGTGCGTCCCGACCTCCGTGTGCCGGCGCCGTTCGAACGGATGACGTACGCCGAATCGATGCGCCGCTTCGGCACCGACAAGCCGGATCTGCGCTACGGCGTCGAGCTCGTCGACTTCACGATCGCCGTTCGCGGCACCGAGTTCCCGGTGTTCAAGGCGGCGATCGACAGCAAGGGCGCGGTCGAGGGCATCTGCGTGCCGGGCGGCGCAGCGTTCTCGCGCAAGGAAGTCGATGCACTCACCGAGATATCGAAACAACTCGGCGCGAAGGGGTTGGTGACGATCGCCTTTAGCGACGCGCCGGACGTCGCGACAGAAGATACGGTGAAGTCGCCGGCGATGAAACACCTCGGCCTCGAGATGGTGCGGCTGATCGGCAAGCTCGCGGATGCGAAGGCCGGCGACCTCGTCCTGATGGTCGCGGGCGAGGGCGGGTTGCCGGCGAAGGAGCGTGGCTCTGTACTGCGCGTGAAACCGGCGCTCGACGCGCTACGCCGGAACATCGCCGAGAAGCTCCAGCTCGCCGATCCAAACACGCTGTTGTTCGCGTTCGTCGTCGATTCGCCGCTGGTCGAGTGGAACGAGGACGACGAGCGCTGGTACGCGTTCCATCATCTGTTCACCGCGCCGCTGGCCGCCGACCTCGCGCTCCTTGAGAGCGACCCGAGCGCGGTGCGCAGCGACCAGTACGACCTTACCTGCAACGGCTGGGAGATCGGCAGCGGCAGCGTGCGCATCCATGAGCGCGCACTGCAGGAGCGGATCTTCCGCATGCTCGGCATCGGCGAGGCGGAGCAGCGGCTGAAGTTCGGCCATATGCTCGACGCGTTCGAGCTTGGCGCGCCGCCGCACGGGGGCATGGCCCCCGGCATCGACCGTACCGTCGCGCTCTTCGCACAGGAGACGGACATCCGCGAGGTGATCGCCTTCCCGAAGACGAAGAGCGCCACCGACCTGATGACCGGAGCGCCGTCCGCAGTTGAGCAGTCGGCGCTCGACGCCGTCGGCATCGCGCTGGCGCCGAAAGAATAGCTTCGCAGGATGTTCGACGTTAGATATTGGATGTTGGCGCAACCGGAGGACGGACGGTCGACCGCACGACGGAGTCGCCAAGCCGACCAATCACAAGTCACCAATCACAAGTCACCAATCACACGTCACGAATCACCGGTCCCCAGTACAGGAGTAAGCCATGGCAGTCGGATTGCGTCGCGTCGATCACGTCAGCATGGCGGTCTGGAAAATCGACGACCAGTTGCCGTTCTTCACCGAGATCTTCGGCTGGAAGGAGGCGGGCGGTCCGGGCAAGGGGCGCTTTCGCAACGAGGAGGCGGGCTTCGCCGGCGTGGTGCTCGACGTGCCGGGTCCTGGTGGCGAGCGGCAGATGCAGTGGGAGATCCTGGAGCCGATCGGCGACGACAGCTTCATCGCCAAGTTCTTGCGCGAGCGCGGCCCCGGCCTCCATCACGTGACGCTCGAGGTGGACGACGCCGACGCGGCGGCCGGCGACCTGCGCACGCACGGCGTCGAGCCCTTCGGCGGCCCACGCGTGAGCTGGGATTGGAAAGAGATGTTCGTCCACCCGAAGGCGTCGGGCGGCGTGTTGTTCCAGCTCTACGAACAGCTCGACGCGCCCGGCACGCTCGGCGGCCCGCCGGCGGAGTGAGCGGTGGACGTGGGAATGGAACGGTGGGAGCGCTGCCGGCGGCAGCCTCACTCGCCTACACGGTCGACCACAATTGCACCCGTAGGGACAGGTCTGAAAACCTGTCCCTGGTGCAAGAAGCCTGATCGCGATCCGTCATCGCGAGTGTCTGATGTACTCGCCGTGCCCGAGAGCGATCAAGTGTCTGTCGCAATAGCACGCCGACGCTGCTGTCCACGACTTAGTTCGCCGAATACACGCGCTCACCCGCAACCCACGCCTCGGTTACTCGCAGGTCGTCATCGAGGAGGATGAAGTCGGCGGCGGCGCCGGGGGTGATCGCGCCGTACGTGGCGTCGAGGTGGATGGCGCGGGCGGCGTTCGTGCTGGCCATCGCGACAGCTTCGTCTAGCGGGACGCCCATGTGCGCAACGGCGTTGCGAACGGTCTGATCGAGTGTGATGACGCCGCCGATGATCGTGCCGTCGCTGACGCGCACGGCCTTGCCGCCGTCGACGCGAATCGGCACGCCCTCCCACACGCCGTCGCCGTCGGCGGTGCCGGCGAGCGGCATGCCGTCGGTGATCAGCACAATGTTGCGCGCGCCCTTAGCGCGGATGAGGACGCGCGCCGCCGCATACTCGACGTGTGCGCCGTCGCCGATCAGTTCCGCCGTCACAGCATCGGACGTCATGATCGCGGCGAGACAGCCCGGGTCGCGGTGGCCGAACGGTCGCATCGCGTTGAAGCAGTGTGTGACATGCGTCGCGCCGCGTTCGATCGCCGCTATCGTTTCGGCGTACGTGGCATCAGTGTGGCCAATCGCGACGGTCGCACCGGACGCGAGCACGGCGTCGATCAGGTCGCTCGCGCCGGGCAGTTCTGGCGCAAGCGTCATCTGCCGGATCGCGCCACTCGAGGCAGCGAACATCTCGCGATACTCGGCCGCGCTCGGCGCGCGCAGCCAGCGTGCGTCGAACGCGCCCTTGCGCCGCGGATTGATGTACGGGCCCTCGAGATGGAATCCGAGCACGCGCGCGGAACCCGCCGCCGTGCCGATGGCGGGCGCGATCGCCCGCAGCCGCTCGAGGATCTGCGTGTGGTCGCGACCGGAGGTGCTGACGAGAAACGACGTGACGCCGCGCGTCGCCACCCAGCGGGCGTACGAACGCACCTGCTCCGGGTCGTCGGTCATCAGGTCGAAGCCGCCGCCGCCGTGCACGTGGATGTCGATCAGCCCGGGCGCGACGTATCGCCCGTGCGCATCGACCACCGACGGGTCCGGCGGGATCGCACCATCATCCTCGACAACGGCTGTGATCGTGCCCGCGTCGAACAGCACGTTCGCGGCGCGGATGCCGGCGGGCGTGATGACACGGGCGTTTGTGATGACGCGCATGGCCGGAGTGTATCGCCCGGGCCGGCGACCGCTCCCGGCGCGCGAGAGATCGAAACTCGATCACGCTCGGTCGGTTGCACCGCAACGTTGCGGCCGCGTCGTCGATGATGCACGTTGCTGTCGGCATCGGCGAGTGTTCTTGGTGACGGCTCCGGATTGATCGCTGCCGGACGTAGGAGGCGCCCGGCGTCCGCACGAGGCAGCGGATCGAAGCGAAGAAGTTGGCACGAGTGGAGGGACTCGAACCCCCGACCGGCGGTTTTGGAGACCGCTGCTCTACCAACTGAGCTACACTCGTGCGCGCCCGCAGTATACGGAACCGTCACGTCAGCGAGAAACGCGGCGCGCTCCTCTGGCTCGTCGGCCGATGGCGGCAGATCTCGGCGCACCAACGCCCTCGCGCGCATCCGCCATTCAGGACGCGGACGGCAACGGACGGCGTGCCGAGAGTGATGCTGCGGCCGCGGTGGTCGACGCGGGGCCGGCGGTGCGGCCGGAAAGCGCGCTAGTCTTCGCCGATCTGGTAGAAGCGGCCGAGGATGGCGCCGTAAACGACGTGCGCGACGAGCGTCACGATCGGCGTGCGGCGGCCGTAGTTGATCGCCATGAAGCCCGGCGGCTCGAGGCGCGTCGTCGGTTGCGGACCGGTGAAGTCGGAGGCCATGCGGCGGTGTGCGCCCGGCAGCAATGGGATCACCGCGACAAGCACAAACAGACCGTGTACGAGACCGATAAGGCCTCCGGCAAGCACGCCGGATCGTCG
>JBBSDV010000225.1:0-4330 GCA_038240335.1 Dehalococcoidia bacterium | reverse complement strand
CGAGCGACAGTTGGTAGTAGAGCTTGGTCTCGAACTCTCGCTGGCCCATCATCGGCGGCCTCCTCATCACTGGGAGGCCACGCGCCCATGTCGATCATATCATCGTCGCAATCCCTTGGCGATCAGTTCGGCAACAACCCCTTGCCATCGTGTCGGCTCACGTAGACCCTACTCTCGCCACCGCACCTCGTACAACCGGACCGCGTCGTCGAATCCCTTGAGCATCGTCTCACCACGGTCCGAGAACAGAAAGCTCTTTCCCGAGAGCATGTGCCGCACCGCCTCCGGTACGAGAATCTCGCCGCCCCCGGCCTGATCCTTGATGCGGGCTCCGAGGATGACGGCTGATCCGAAGAAGTCGCCGTCTTCTTCGATGGGCTCGCCAACGTTCAGGCCCATGCGGACGACGATCGGTTCGCTGTTGGTAGCGTTGTACTGTGCGAAGGCGCGCTGCAGGGCGACCGCGCATTCGACCGCGGCGGAAACCGAGCCGAACGACGCCATGAAGCTGTCGCCGTCCGTCTTTACCTCCGAGCCACGGTGGGCTGATAACGCTTCGCGGGTGATGCGCTCGTGATCGCGAAGCACGTCGCGACCGCGAGCGTCGCCGAGGCGCTGCATCATCTCGGTGTGTCCGACGATGTCGGTGAACAGAACGGTGCGCAGTCCGCCGAGGGTGGCCTCGTCAGATGCGGCACCGGCAGCAGCCCGGTCCGCGAACACGCGGCGGAGGAACTCGACCATCCGCGCGGTCATCTCGTCGTCACCGAAATACCAGATGCTGGATCCGTCGAGCATCGTGGATTGTGCGCCCGGGATCGATGCCGAGAGTCGCGTGATCCTGGCGCGATGATCTCGCAGCATCTCCGCGCTCGCCATGCCGAATGCGTAGCGGGGCAAGCGCCGGTGCAGGAGGAGCGTCGGACAACGCACCATCGTGGCCGGTGCACGGGCGTCGTGCGCACCGATCACCGCACTGCCACGCAGCATGTCATCAAAATCCGCGCCCTCCAACGTGTATCTCGCTAGCCACGCGGCGTTTTCGTGTGCTTCGAGTCCCACGGACAGCACGGCTCGAATCGACGCGTACACTTCGGGACCGAGGCGCGCAGCAGCCTGGACGAGGTCGTTGAATCGTCCGCTCTCCGGCCCGGTCTCCGGATACAGCTGTGGATGAGGTGAAAGGATCGCGGTGACGCGCTCCGGATGAGCGGCCGCATACTCGACAGCGATGCGCGCCCACGCCATCGGGAACAGGAGCGCAGCTGACTCTACTTGAAAGTGTCGGCGTACGGTGTCCAGGTCGCGGAGATTTGCCTCGATCGACACGTCGTCGACACCCCGCGTCGAGAGCCCGGTGTTGCGGGGATCGTATCGGATGACCGTCGAGACGCT
This sequence comes from Dehalococcoidia bacterium, assembly GCA_038240335.1. Lineage (GTDB taxonomy): Bacteria > Chloroflexota > Dehalococcoidia > DSTF01 > JACRBR01 > JBBSDV01. Next base: position 2,935 of record JBBSDV010000225.1, on the reverse strand, counting down.
CGCGAGCAACTCGTAGGTCGCGGCAAACGCAGGAACCTCAAACTCCATCTCGAAGGCTGAACCCGCCGGATTCCCGAAATGAACGATCAGCGGCGGGCCGCTGCCGAACTTCGTGCAGGCGATGCTGACGCCGTCGTCCGTCGTGACGTACTCGATGCGTGATTCGATGCTCATGCGTCTCCTGCGGCGGCATTCCGGCTCACGCGGGAAGCAACTCGGCGGCGTTGAGGTCGACGATGATGGCGACGAAGCGCTCCAGCACGCTGTTGAAAAGCGCCAGCCCGCGCTCGTTCGACGTGTCCAGCGTGCCGATGATGATCACGGCGTATTGCCAGCAGAACAGCGCCGCGGTGCGATAGTCGAGGAAGCAGCGATCGAAGTCGTAGTCCGTAACGCCGCGCTCGATCAGTGTGTGATGATAGATGTGAAGCAGGTCCATCTCCATCGCCCGGCGGTCAGCCGGAGAGACCGCGCCGGCCATGAAGTAGGCGACGTCGAAGAGTCCGCAGCCGAGCGAGATGATCTGCCAGTCGACGACGGCGAGCGGCTCGCCGCCCTCCGGCGTGGCGAAGAAGAGGTTGTCGAGACGGTAGTCGCCGTGGCTAATGGTGCGCGGCGGCTGCGCGAGGCGGTCGAGGAGCTTCGGCAGCTGTCTGCCGAACTTCTCGCCGAGTTCCATCACTGCTGGCGGCACCAGCTTCGCAAACGGGCCCTGCTTGAACGGGCCCCAGGCGCCCTCGTACGCACCCTGCGCTGCGGCGGTGCGGACGGGGTGGTTGAACGCCCACACCCAATCGGCCGCGGCGAGCTTGGGGTCCTCCCACCACGTGGCGTGGAACTTCGCCAATTCGCGGATCGCCAACTCCGCCTGAGCCCGCGGGCAGCCGACGACTTGGTCGCCGACGCGTGCCGGCGCGAGATCCTCCATGACAAGAATGAAGTCGGTGCTGTCCGTTGCGCGGGCGCTGTAGTAACGGCGCGGCGTGCGCAATTCAACGTTGCCCGCGATCTCTTCGTAGAAGCGAGTCTCGGTTTCGTACATGCGGAACATGTCGGCGATGGCGCGATTGTCCGGGCCGTAGGTGGGGAACTTTGCGATGAGCGATGCGGGCGCCGAAGGCTCGGGCTTGTCGTAGTGCAGCGTGGCACGCGCGAGTTGGCCCATGAACCCGGCCCCTGCAGCGATATCCGGCTGCAGATCGAGCGACGTGACCGATGACCCGGTGATGGTGTCCGTAGAGCGCAGGGCCGCCGTCAACCACTCGGGCGTCATGTCCTCGGGAGTGCGGGGGATCGTCAAACCTGACATCGCCTAACCAGCCTTTCGGGCGTGTGGAATCTGCTTTCGTTGCTTATTCGCGCCAGTTTACTTCGTACAGCCGCACGGCGTCGTCGAAGCCGCCACCGCGAACTTACCCCAGTCGGGGATGATCTGTGGTTCCATGCGGGGATTATGGGTGATCGGGCATTGAACGGTACCTGGTGGTACGAAACGCCACGTCTGCGAGAGATGCGCGGATACCGAGCGTGGGGTCTCGTGGCTCAGTCGTCCCTCTTCGTGAGGGCTCGCCTCCTCGAGGCACAACGGAGCGCCAAATATTCCGACTGCGTAGCTCATGTGGCGCCCGGATCCGCGACTGCCTATGATCTCCCTATAACCACCGACACACGTAGACCGGCGAGGTGGGCTCCTATGACCACTCCGAGCAACAACTACTCCTCGAGCGAGCGGGACGTTTTGGCCCGCCACTTCTCGAATGTAGATGAGCCCGTCTTTGCCCTCACTGACCTTCCGGACGTCGTGAAGGGCGCGCTCTTCGCGCGGTACTCGCGCTCTCGCAAGTCGCTGCGCCGGCTTTTCCTGGACGAGTTCTTCGAGGCCGGACTCGCCGAGCCAACGCCAGGGGCGGCACAACTGGAGTTGGCCGACACCGGCACTGGCCGCGCGGAAGAGCTGTACGAGCGCATGCTGGTGGAGTACGGCGACGACTCGGTGGCCCAGCTCGTCGGCGTGCACATAGCCGTGGAGGACGCGTCGAACATCCTGACGAAGGTCCTCGAGTGGGGACGGCTGCTCTCCTACCTCGAACAATCGACCCGCTACATCCCGTACAACGAGAAGTGCGACGGCCGCTGGCGCTATCACATTCCGGACGAAGTCAGCGCCGCGGGTCTGGGTGAACGCTACTGCGCGGTCCTGGACCAGTGCTTCGAAACCTACTCGGACTGGTTCGAGCGTGTTCAGGATCATCTGCGCGCCAAGTATCCGCGTGGCGAGGCCGATACCAAGACCGCGTATCGCTTGAGCATCCGCGCGAAGACCTGCGACATCCTTCGAGGCCTCCTGCCGGCTGCGACCACTGCGAACGTCGGCATCTTCGGGTCGGCGCAGGGGTTCGAGGCGCTTCTACTGCGGCTTCAGCAGCATCCGTTGGCAGAGGCTCGTCTCACTGGTGAGCGCATTCTCCACGAACTACGCCAGGTCATCCCCGTGTTCATGCGGCGGATAGACCGTGAGGATCGCGGTGGCGCCTGGTCGCAGTATCTGCGTGAGACGTCGGCCCATACTGCGAAGGAAACGGCGCGCCTGCAGTCAACTGTCGAGGTGGAGCGGCCCGCCGAGCGTTACGTGCGACTTACCGAGTTTGATCCCGAGGGCGAGACAAAGGTCCTGGCGGCCGCGATGTACGGTCACTCCGATCTAAGTGACGAAGCGTTGCAAGAGCTGGCAGCCAGGTTGACGGCAGACGAGCGAGGGGAACTGCTCAAAGCGTACGTCGGTCATCGTACGAATCGCCGGCACCGGCCGGGCCGTGCATTTGAGCGAACGTCGTACCGCTTCGAGGTCGTGATTGACTACGGAGCGTTCCGCGACCTGCAACGGCATCGCATGTTGACGCTCGACTGGCAGCCGCTGTCGCCGGATCTGGGTTTT
>JBBSDV010000224.1:0-4347 GCA_038240335.1 Dehalococcoidia bacterium | reverse complement strand
TTCGTCGGCTCCGGCATCTTCAAGTCGGAGAATCCGGAGAAGATGGCGCGCGCCATCGTGATGGCGACGACGCACTTCCGCGATGCCGCGATCATCGCCGAAGTCTCGCGCGGCACCGGCACGGCGATGAAGGGCCTCGAGATCGGGACGATCCCGGAGAACGAGTTGCTCGCCAAGCGCGGCTGGTAATCCCGCCGACTGATCCGCCCGCCGCCACGAGCCCGTCGGACGCGGCCTCGCTACCATGCAGGTATGCAGACCTCTAACATCGGCGTGCTCGCGCTGCAGGGCGACTTCGCCGAACACATCGCCGTCCTCCGTTCGCTCGGCGCTGATACCAACGAGGTACGCCTGCCGGTGCACCTTGTGCATATCGACGCGCTGATCATCCCCGGCGGCGAGAGCACGACGATCACGCGGCTGCTCGACATCTACGCGCTGCGGGAGCCAATCGCCCGCATGGGCGCCGCCGGCCTGCCGATCTGGGGGACGTGCGCCGGGGCGATCGTGCTCGCAAAGCACGCCACCGACCTCGACCGGCCGAATCTGGCGCTGATGGACATCGATGTCCGCCGCAACGCTTTCGGTCGCCAGCTTGAGAGCTTCGAGGAAGATCTCACGATCGAAGCACTCGGCGATGCGCCGTTCCACGCGATCTTCATCCGCGCACCGCTCATCGAACGCGCCGGGCCGACGGTCGAGGTGCTCGCACGTCTGGCGGACGGGTCGATCGTCGCCGCGCGCGAGGGCGGCCTATTCGCCACCTCCTTCCATCCCGAACTCTCAGGCGACGACCGCATCCACCGCCTGTTCGTCGACGTCGCGACTACGTACCGCACCCAGCGCCGCGAGCTCGCGATGCAGTAGGGCCGCTCAGATCTCCCCGATCTCGCTTCCCAAGCTGTCTATCCGCTTTTCGCTCTCGCTTCCCACTTTCCGGCTCCCGCATCCGGCCTCCCCCCTCCTCGGCGCGACCCGGGTGATGCGCAAACAATCCCCCGGCGCGTTACCATGTAGAGATGCAAAGGAGCGACCCAAGCCGCCTATGACGCCTACGGCTCGCACCGTCCTGCCGACCGATTTGGTCGCGCTCGTTTCGTACGACGGACGCGTCTACGCGAACGAGGCAATGACTCGCGACCGCATCGGCACGAAAGACTCGCCCCACCCGCTCGAGACGGCGTTCGAGCAATGGTTCAGTTTCGCCACCGGCCGCCACACCTGCGTTAGCGTCAAGGGCGCCACGCTCCGCGGCCTCGTCTCCGCCCGCAAGCGCGGTTCGAAACAAGCGTGGGAGATCGATTGCCTGATCGACGCCGCGGAGGACGGCGTCGGCGTCTTGATGAGCCTGCTCGACCAGATGACGGAAGCGGCGGGGCGCTCGGGCGCTCTCAAGATTTTCCTGCGCGTGCCGACCGGCTCTGCGGTTGCACAGGCGACGCCGCAATGCGGCTTTATGCCGTACATGCGCGAGCGCGTGTACGAGCGAAAAGTCGATTCCGACGAAACGCTGGCACTGCCCGAAAGCGTGCGGCGTCGTTCAAAGGACGACCTCTATCCGGTGTTCCGGCTCTATAACGCGCTCGTGCCGCCGGAGGTTCGCCGCATCGAAGGGATGACATTCGAAGATTGGCTCTCCGCTCAGGAACACCTCGGCCGAACGACGCAATATGTGATCGAAGGCGACGGTCGCATTATAGGCTGGCTGCGGGTGGCTCGCGATGGCGATCTCGGCCGCTTCGATCTCCTCGGCGAGCCCGCGGTGCTCGATGATCTGATCGATGCCGCGCTCGCGAAGGTCGCCAGTCGCGAGCAGATGTACGTGCTCGTGCCGGAATACCAGGTGGCGCTCGCGAGCCGCCTCGAGGCACTTGGCTTCAATCAAGACGGCGATTACACGGTCTTTGCGCGCCGCACCGTGCACCCTGTGAAGACGCGCGCCAAAGTACCGGCCGTCGTCCAAACGACGTTCGGATAGGATAGGAACTCTTGGAACGAATCATCACTGACGATCTGGAACTGCTACTCGATGCCCTGCCGCGCCACATCTGCGAGCCGTTACGTCAGCGCGACGACAACTTCGAACTGCTTGAGATCGTGATGGATCTCGGTCGCCGCCCCGAGGCTCGCTACCCGGGTCGCGAGGTCGTGCTCGCGCAGTCGGAAGTGACGTCGGAGGACATCGACTACGTCGTCTCGCGGATCGAGGACTTCGGCGACGACAACCGCGCCGGCATCGAGCGGACATTGCACCGCATCTCGTGCATCCGCAATCGCCGCGGCCGCATCGTTGGCCTGACGTGCCGCGTCGGCCGCGCCGTGTTCGGGACGATTCGCGTCATCGAGGATCTCGTGAAGACCGGCAAGAGCATCCTCATGCTCGGCCGCCCCGGCGTCGGCAAGACGACGATGCTGCGCGAAGTCGCGCGCGTGCTCGCGGATGATCTCAACAAGCGCGTCGTCATCGTCGATACCTCGAACGAGATCGCGGGCGACGGCGACATTCCGCATCCGGCCATCGGCCAGGCTCGGCGCATGCAGGTGCGCACGCCGGCGCTGCAGCACGCCGTGATGATCGAGGCCGTCGAGAACCACATGCCCGAGGTGATCGTCATCGATGAGATCGGCACCGAGCTCGAGGCTGCGGCCGCGCGCACGATCGCCGAGCGCGGCGTGCAGCTCGTCGCGACGGCGCACGGCAACGAGCTCGAGAATCTCGTCATGAACCCGACGCTCTCGGACTTGGTGGGCGGCATCCAGTCGGTGACGCTCGGCGACGAGGAAGCGCGCCGCCGCGGTACGCAAAAATCGATCCTCGAGCGCAAGGCGCCGCCCACCTTCGATATCGTCGTCGAGATCCAGAGCTGGGATCGCGTCGCCGTCCACGGCGACGTGGCCGAGACGGTCGATACGCTGCTTCGCGGCTACCGGATGACGGCGGAAGTGCGCGAGATGGACGAAGAGGCCGACGAGGTGCGCGTCATCGAAATGCCGCGCGAGATCCCGAACACCATGCGCAACGATCGCGGCGCGCGGGATCGGCGGCCGTTCGGCCTCAACGGCGGCGGCCGCCCGCTCGAAAACGGCGGCGCCGGCGCGTACGAAGCGGTCGACACGTCGTTGCCGTTTCGCCGGCTGTATCCGTTCGGTGTATCGCGTAACCGGCTCGAGCAGGCGATCCGCGAGACGCGCGCGCGCGTCGCCATCGCCGAGGACATGAAGGACGCCGACGCCGTAATGACGATGCGCACGTACTTCCGCCGTAAGCCCCAGGCGCTGCGGGACGCCGAGGCGCGCGGCATCCCCATCTACGTGCTGAAGACGAACACGGTCAGCCAGATGGAGCAGGGCCTGCTCTCGATGCAGGGACGGCCGGATGGCGGTGAAGTCAGCGCCCCGTCGCAGTACGCGATCCAGGAGACCGAGGATGCGATCGCCAACGTGCTCAACGGCGGCGATCCGACCATCGAGCTGACCCCGCAGAACGCGTATATCCGCCGCCTCCAGCACCAGATCGTCCAGCGCTACAACCTCACATCGCGAAGTCAGGGCCGAGAACCCTACCGCCGCGTCCGCATCTATCGAGACGACCCCGGCGGCGGCGATTGGCTCCCGGAACGTAATTAGCAGCTGCTCGACAGCTCCGGCGCTGGCGAACCCACCCGCGGCCGGGCCGAATAGCAGGCGGTCGAAGGCAAGGCCGATCGCCACCATGACCACCCGGTCACCAACGGAATACTCCGAATGACCTCGGTCGCGGTGTACCGCCCAAGGAGCAATTGTCTCTACTCTCGTCGATCTTGCAGCGCACAGCGGCGGACGGACTCGCGACCGAACACGCTGGCGTCCTCAACTGACGCCGGCGCTACACGATCAGCGTCGTCCATGCGACACTCGTACCGGCTATCGCGTATGGTCGCGCAGGCTGAACCGCGGTGAGATCGAAGCGATAACGGCAAAAGTGCCAATCGATTACATAACGAATCGCACCGGTTGACCAGGGGTGACCATGCGCGAGTAAGGACGCTCCGGGCTCCGAGACGTCAGCGATCTGCTCTCCGCGGCAGGGTCACCGCTCGACCGAGCCAAAACTGCGAAAAGTGCAAAACGATTACATAACGAGTGGACAAAGGGTTGATCGCAATCGTTCACATCCGACCAAGATTCTTTGCTTCGGGTTTAAAAAGACAACCCAGATCTCTGTCCGCGATACAACGCTCACATTTGTGATGCGCTCGGTCGGGAACTGCCGTCGCTGCCGAGTCGTGGCCGCGAGAGGAGGTCGCACGCTCAACTGTGAACCGTGAACTGTGAACTACGTCCGGCAAACTCGCTAGACTACTTCAT
>JBBSDV010000223.1:0-4352 GCA_038240335.1 Dehalococcoidia bacterium | reverse complement strand
GTTTGCTTGACGTATCCGATCATCGGCAACTACGGCGTCACGCCCGGCGACGACGAATCGCGCCAGCCGTGGGTTTCGGCGCTGATCGTCCGGGAGTACGTGGACGAGCCGAATCACTGGCAAATGACGGGCACGCTCGATCGGTATCTCAAGGATCACGGCATCCCCGGCATCACCGGTGTAGACACGCGTGCCCTGACGCGACATATCCGCGCACTTGGCCTCGTGCGGGGTGTACTGGTGCCGGACCGGACAGGGATGAGCGACGCGGAATTGGTCGAGAAGGCGCGCCGCGCGTCGCTGACCTCCGACATTGACGCGGTCGGCGACGTGAGCGTGATCGAGTCGCGCGACTACGACGCGCCGCTCGACGGGCCGCACGTTGTCGTCCTCGATTGCGGGCTAAAGGAGAACATCGTCCGCTCGCTCGTCGCGCGCGGGGTGCGCGTCACGGTCGTGCCGCACGATACGCCATATGCCGACGTGCGTGCGCTTGCCCCGGACGGCGTGCTCTGCTCGCCCGGACCCGGCGACCCAGAGAACGCGCAGGAAGCGGTTGAGACCGTCCGCCAGGTGCTCGACAGCGGCACGCCGTACGCGGGTGTTTGCCTCGGGCACCAGCTGCTCGCGCTCGCCATCGGCGCGAAGACGAGTCGCCTGCCCTTCGGGCATCGCGGCGGCAATCATCCGGTGCTCGACCTCGTCACGGGGCAGGTGCGGGTGACCAGCCAGAACCACGGCTTCATGGTCGAGCCGGACTCGATCCCGACGGCGGATGGCTGGAAAGTCGCGCATCTGAATCTCAACGATGGCTCGGTGGAAGGTCTGATGCACGACGCGATGCCCGCCTTCAGCATCCAGTATCACCCCGAAGGCGCGCCCGGCCCGCAGGACAGCCAGGACCTGTTCGACCGTTTCCTGACGATGGTTGCGGACTACCGGTCGGTTCGGCAGGCGTCGGAAGGGGCACGAAGAACGTGAGCAGCGTGGCGCACCCATTTGCCCAGACCTGGACGGAATTGCAGGCGCGCAAAACGGTAGACGCTGCCAGTCGCATCTTTGCGTACTGGGATGCGGCGGCCACGCCGTTTTATGTCTTCGTGTTGCGACCACCGACGGTACTCGCGCAGCGGGTGGTCGAAATCGAGCAGACACTAATTGCCGCTAGCATCGGCCACGCTATCCCGCGTGATTTTCTGCACATCACTGTGCAGAGTCTCGGTAATCTCGCAGAAGGCGGATTGACCGAGCAGGCGGCGGACGATCTCGCGGACGCAGTCGAGGGAGCGCTTGCGGTCGTGCCACCGTTCGCCGTCCGCCTGCACGGTGTCGGCTCGTTCGGCCCCGCCGCGTTCGTGGCGGTGCGTGAGGAAGACACAACGATGCCCCTTCAACGCATGCAGCGTGCCGTGGTCGAGACATTGGTCGCCACCAATCGGGTGCCGGTGCGGCATCCCGACCGCCCATACGTGCCGCACCTCTCGATCTGCTACTACGACCGCGCCTATCCGGCGGCTACGGTCATCGGTGCACTGGAACCGCACCACGAGCGTGAAGTCGGCGTCATGCCCGTGAGCGCAATCGAACTCATGCGTATCATTGGCAATGGCGCGCCGTACCCGCCGATGGAGACGGTGCGACGAATCCCACTTGGCGGTACCGTATGACGATGTTTCATGCACAGTTGGTGGTATCCTGCGGGCAAGAGTGTTCGTATGCCGACGCAGGAGGAGCGACCCGATTATGACAGCCACACGCCATTATGCCACGACCTTCGATGAAGCCTGGCAGCAGTTCCGCGCTCGCCCGACGACGGATGACGCGACGGCGCACGACATCGGCCAGCGGGCCAGCGGCGAGAAATCGTCGTATGTCGGCTTTTTGGTACCCATTTCCGGTCACAGCATCGTCCAGGCGACGCGCCCGGTTCGCGAAGCCTTGACGGCGGCGGGAATCGAGGCGGCGGTACCCTCGCACTACTTGCATATCACCGTCCTCGGTATCGGCTTCGAGTCGGCGATCCGTACGACGACAGGCAACATTGCGCGGATCATGGATCGGGCGAGCCGGGCGCTACGCGATGTTCAGCCGTTGACGTTGACACTTAGGGGCGTCAACTCGTTCGGCAACGCCGCGTTCGTCGAAGTCCATGATGAGAAGAACAGCCTGCCCGCGCTGCGCGACCGGCTCGTCGGTGTTTTGCATCAGGTGGGATTGGCGGGTTTCGGTGAATCTGCGCTTTCCAGCGTTGGAACCACACCCGACGATGAGGCGGAACACGATCGGGCCGATTCGGTCAATGCGCCGCCATACGTGCCGCACATGTCGCTCTGCTACTACCGCGAGCAGTACCCGACGGAGAAAGTCGCTGAGATTCTCGAACCCTACCGCGATCTCGAAGTCGGCACGCTGCGGATGAACTACGTGACGCTCGCCGCCGTGCCGCATTCGGATTTCGATCACTTCCCGCCACTCACCCGCATCGCCGATCTGCTAATCGGCTAAGACGAAGGAAGAAAGCGATTGAACCGCAGAGACACAGAGGACGCAGAGGAACACAGAGAAGAGGGAAACAAAAGTCATTTCCTTCTCCCCTCCCTCTCTGCGTCTCTGCGGTTCAATCCCTTTCGACGCCCAGTTTGAAGGAGAGCAACGCGTGACGACGCCCGCCTCGACCATGCCCGCGCCGCCTCGGACCGTGTTTGTGATCGGCTCCGGCCCGATCGTGATTGGGCAGGCGGCAGAATTCGATTATGCGGGGACGCAGGCGTGTCGCGCGCTTCGCGAAGAAGGCGTGCGCGTCGTGCTCGTCAACTCGAACCCGGCGACGATCATGACGGACGAAGATATCGCCGATGTCGTCTACATCGAACCGCTGACCGTGGACGTGCTGCGGCGGATCATTCAGCGCGAGCGGCCCGACGGCCTCCTGCCAACACTCGGTGGGCAGACAGGACTCAACCTCGCGGTCCAGTTGGCGGACGCAGGCGTACTCGAAAAATACAACGTCCGCCTGCTCGGCACACCGCTCGAAGCAATCAAGAAAGCGGAGGATCGCGCCCTATTTAAAGAGACGCTGGAAAGCCTCGGCGAGCCCTCTATCGCCAGCGCGATCTGCCATACGCTCGAAGAGGCGCGCGCATTCGCTCTGAGCGACCCGCCGCCGCTGATCATTCGCCCCGCGTACACTCTCGGCGGGACGGGCGGCGGCATCGCGGATTCGTGGGACGATCTCGACGCCAAAGTACTCGCGGGCCTGCACGCCAGCCCGATCCACCAGATTCTGCTCGAACGCTCGCTCCTCGGCTGGAAGGAAATCGAGTACGAGGTAATGCGGGACAGCGCGGATACGTGTATCACGATCTGCAACATGGAGAACTTCGACCCGGTCGGCGTTCACACCGGGGATAGCATCGTCGTCGCGCCGTCGCAGACGCTTTCGGATCGCGATTATCAGATGCTCCGCTCGGCGTCGCTGCGGATCATCCGCGCGCTCGGGATCGAGGGCGGCTGCAATATCCAGTTCGCACTCGATCCGCACTCGTCGCAGTACCATGTCATCGAAGTCAACCCGCGTGTCAGCCGCTCCTCCGCGCTTGCATCGAAGGCGACGGGGTATCCGATTGCCCGCGTCGCGGCGAAGATCGCCATCGGCAAACTGCTTCGCGACATCCCGAATGCCGTGACGGCGAAGACGACCGCCGCCTTTGAACCGGCGCTCGATTACTGCGTCCTGAAAGTGCCGCGCTGGCCGTTCGACAAGTTTTACCGCGCCGAACGAACGATTGGCACGCAGATGAAGGCAACGGGCGAGGTGATGGCGATTGATCGCTCATTCGAGGCGGCGATGCAGAAGGCGGTGCGCTCGCTCGAATGGGATGACCGCGACCTCGGCTGGGAAGAGAAGACATGGGACGGCCCGGAGGGCGCGGACATCCTCGATGACCTCGTGCGCCGCCCGAACGACCAGCGACTCTGGGCGCTAATGGCTTCGCTGCGACGTGGGATGCCTGCAGATACTATCGCTGCCACGACGGGCATTGACCCGTGGTTCATGCGTCGCCTCGCTGCGATTACGCAGATGGAGGGTCGCATTGCGCGCGAGCCGCTGACCAACGAACTGCTCTGGGAAGCGAAGCGGATGGGCTTCGGCGACGCCTGGCTCGGGCGGCTGACTGGGACGCCGGAGAGTGCGATAGCGGCGCGGCGGCGCGCGGTCGGCATTGTGCCGGTCTGCAAGATGGTGGACACCTGCGCGGCGGAGTCCGACGCGGCGACACCCTACTTCTACACGACCTACGAAGATGAGAACGAAGCCGAGCCGCTGCCCGCCCCGAAGGCGGTCGTGATCG
>JBBSDV010000222.1:0-4391 GCA_038240335.1 Dehalococcoidia bacterium | reverse complement strand
TCGATGCCGCGTCGTAGCGGCCAAAGGCGTCGCGCAGTTCGTGCTGCGTTCGCCCGTCGAGCCATTCCCGGCCGTGGCTCCCCATGTGCCAGACATCGACAGGCTCATCGTGCTGCGCGAGCGCGTGCCATTCGAGCATGCGGAGCAGCATCTGCTTCATCGTCCAGTCGCGGAACTTCACCACCCACAGCTCACCCCGCAGCAAGTAGCGCGGGATGTGCGCCGCCTCGAACCAGAACTCGGTGACCACCGACAGGAACTCGCCGCGCGATGGCGCGGCGCAGCGTGGGAACGCGCGAGTGGGCGCCGGCAGCCCCTCCGTGATGCCATCCTTGTCGAGCAGCACGACGTAGCCGCGCTCGAAGAGATCGTCGAGCTGCCCCGCCTCGACCATCTCGCCGATCCGATCGCGAGTGGCGAGCGTGAAGTCCACCTTCGTTCCGCCCTCGTAGAACACGAGCCGAGTCGGATAACGCTGATTCTCGCGAAGGGGCAGGTAGACGAGAACCGGAGCGAACGCCTCGAGCCACGCATCATCGTCGATCAGCGGCTCGTTGCGTTCGCAGATCAACTCGAGATCGAAGTCCGAGAACTCATCGACGCGGCGATCGGCCCGAGCCCGCGATCCCGTCATGATCACCGCGAGGACGTTCGCTTCGGCGCGCGCCCACGCGATGATGCGATCAAGCAGCGCGCCCGTCCTCTCGTCGGTCAAGGTCGTTCTCCGTTCCGTGTCGTCGCGAGGTGTGCGCGAGCCGGCGGCAGAGCTATGCGACTTGCTCCGAACCGGCGGCGCATGGCCGCGTCCCTTGTCGCGCCCGGCGGATTGACAACGAGCACGCTTCCGTGATAAGTTAGTGTCATAGTGACACTAAGTCACGCGGAAGTTGGTGATCGATGACGACAGCGACAATCCTACCCGCAAAGCCCGCGACGCGCGCCGGCATCGCCTGCGAAAGCGACTCGATCGAGACGATACCGCTCGCGGAGGAGCGCTCGTTCGCGTATTGGCAGCAGGATATCCCGCAGCAGTATCTCACACTGCCGCCGGGTGAAATCACGGAGCGCATCGCCGCTGCTCGTCGCAGCCTCGGGACGCGCTGCGTCGTGCTGGGCCATCACTACCAGCGCGAGGACGTGATCGCGTTTGCCGACGTTCGCGGCGACAGCTTCAAGCTGGCGCAGTGGGCGGCCGAGCGGCCCGAGGCGGAGTACATCGTCTTCTGCGGCGTTCACTTCATGGCCGAAGCCGCCGACATTCTCAGCGCGCCACACCAGAAGGTGATGCTGCCGAACCTCGCCGCCGGTTGCTCGATGTCCGACATGGCCGATCCGGAGGATGTGTACAGTGCCTGGGCGGAGCTCGAAGAACTGGGCATCGCGCAGGACACGCTGCCGATCACCTACATGAACTCGGCGGCGGCGCTGAAGGCCTTCGTCGGCGAGCACGGCGGCGCGGTCTGCACGTCAAGTAACGCGCAGAAGGTGCTCGAGTGGGCGTTCGCGCAGAAGAAGCGCGTGCTCTTTTTCCCAGACCAGCACCTCGGCCGCAACACCGGCGCGGCGATGGGCGTGCCGCTCGAGCAGATGGTGCTCTGGGGTTGGGCGCGCCCGTACGGCTCGATGGGCGGTCAGACGTTGCAGACGCTGCGGGACAGCCGCATCATCCTGTGGGCCGGCCACTGCTCGGTCCACCAGCGCTTCACCCCGAAGCAGATCGCCGACGCTCGCGCGAATCACCCGGGTGTCACGGTCATTGTCCACCCGGAGTGCCGGCTTGAGACGGTGCAGGCTGCCGACCTCAATGGCTCGACCGAGTTCATCGTCAAGACGATCGCCGCCGCGCCCGCGGGCTCGACGTTCGCCGTCGGCACCGAGATCAATCTCGTCAGCAGGCTCGCAAGAGAAAACCCGGACAAGACGGTCTTCTGCCTCGATCCGGTCGTCTGCCCGTGCTCGACGATGTACCGAGTCCACCCCGCTTACCTGCTCTGGACGCTGGAATCGCTCGTCGAAGGCCACGTAACGAATCAGATCATCGTCCCGCCCGCGATTGCCGCGAACGCCAAGCTCGCCCTCGATCGCATGCTCTCGATCAAGTGACCGGATGATGGAACTCTGGATGGTCCGACTGCGCGATCGATCGTCCCCGGAGACAGCAAGGGTAGGCGCGAGACCGATTGCCCGTGCGCCGGTAGGCGAGTTAGTGTAGGTGCAACACTAACTAATCCTGCGTGTGTGGCGCGCACCGTACCGGGCGCTTGCCGGCAGTAAGGAACAGGGATGCGCACGTTGCGCGTAGCACTGGCGCAGATCAATCCGACGGTCGGCGATCTCGAAGGCAACAGCGCCAAGATCGTCGACTGGGTCGGCCGCGCGAGAGATCTGCGCGCCGATATCGTGGCGTTCCCGGAGCTTGCCCTCACGGGCTACCCGCCGGAGGATCTCGTGTTGCGGCGCTCGTTTCTCGCCGACAACATGGCGGCGCTCGACGGCATCGTCGCCGCGACGCAGGGCATCTGCGCGGTCGTCGGCTTCGTCGATGTGAACGACGACATCTACAACGCGGCGGCGGTGATCGCGGACGGGCGCCTCGTCTACCGGTACCACAAGCAGTATTTGCCGAACTACGGCGTCTTCGACGAGGAGCGCTACTTTCAGCGCGGAAGCGAGTCGCCGGTGTTTGTGATTGCCGGCGTCGATGTCGGCGTCAACATCTGCGAGGATATTTGGTACGCCGACGGCCCGACGCGGGACCAGGCGCATGCTGGCGCCGAGGTCATCATCAATATCAACGCGTCGCCGTACCACCGCTCGAAGGGTGCCTTCCGCGAGAACATGATCTCGACGCGCGCGAACGATAACGCCGTCGTCGTTTGTCACGTGAACGCCGTCGGTGGCCAGGACGAGCTCGTCTTCGACGGCCACAGCCTGATCTGCGACGAGCGGGGCGACCTCGTCGCCCGCGGCGCGCAATTCCGCGAGGACCTTCTTGTTTACGACATCGATATCGAGGGGGTCATGCAGACGCGCCTACATGACCCCCGCCACCGCAAGGAGCGGCGCGAGATGCGCATCGCCGGCATCACGGAGAAGATCGTCGTGTCGACGACACCCCCGTCCGGCGAGAAGCCGGCGATCCTGCCGGCCATGCCGGAGCTGCTCGATGCGGTCGGCGAGACGTGGGAAGCGCTCGTGCTCGGCGTTCACGACTACATCGCGAAGACGGGCTTCGAGGAGGTCGTGATCGCGCTCTCCGGCGGCATCGACTCGTCGATCGTCGCCGCGATCGCGGTGCAGGCGCTCGGGCCCGAGCACGTGCGGGGCGTCTCGCTGCCGTCGCGCTTTTCATCCGAGGGCAGCATGACCGACGCGCAGGCGCTGGCCAATCGCCTCGGCATCGAGCTGATGACAATTCCCATCGAGGATGCGTTCGCCGCTTCGCTCGGCATGCTGTCCGGCGCGTTTGCCGATACGGAATTCGGTCTTGCCGAGGAGAATCTGCAGGCACGCATTCGCGCCAACATGATGATGGCCCTCTCGAACAAGTTCGGCTGGCTCGTCCTGACGACCGGCAACAAGAGCGAGATGGCGACGGGCTACGCGACGCTGTATGGCGACATGGCCGGTGGCTTCGCCGTGATCAAGGACGTACCGAAGACACTGGTGTACGAGCTGTGCCGGTACGCCAATCGCATAGCCGGTACGGACATCATCCCGCAGTCGGTGCTCGACAAGCCGCCGAGCGCCGAACTGCGGCCCGACCAGCTCGACACCGACTCGCTGCCGGCGTATGACGTGCTCGACCCGATCTTGAAAGCCTACGTCGAGGATGACCGCAGCATCGATGAGATCGTCGCGATGGGCGCGGACGAAGCGCTCGTGCAGCGCGTCGTTCGCATGGTCGACCGCAACGAGTACAAGCGACGGCAGTCGCCGCCCGGGATCAAGATCACACCGCGCGCCTTCGGCCGCGACCGCCGGCTCCCGATCGCGAATCGCTACGAGTCGCGCTAGGCGCACGTGACGCTGTAGTGCGACCGCGCTCGGCGGCCTGCGCCACGCTTACACCGAGGTCGCTTAGGACGGGTCTTTAGGCCTGTCCCCCGCAGCACGTTCCAATAGTTCAAGTGCGATGTACTGTACGCGTGGGACAGCGTGTTGCATTCGGTGGGTGCTTGCAGCGAAGACGACAGCAGGCCGAACACCAGAAAGGGAGCCCGACTGGGCTCCCTTCCGTTGGACTGCGAGGCGTTCGATTAAGAGGTGACCCCGGCGGGCGGACTGGTCATCCACTCGCGCATCGCCTGATCGCCGGGCCGGTCGACGTGCACCTTGTCGTCGATGGTCTTCACCCAACTCGTCGGGATCCAGTGGTGCTGGCCACTCTG
>JBBSDV010000221.1:0-4433 GCA_038240335.1 Dehalococcoidia bacterium | reverse complement strand
TGCCACAGAGTAGAGGACCGTGGGCGGCCGAAAGACCAGGCAGGATCGGCTCTGAACGGACGGGACGTCTCCACCCTCCACCCTCCAGCTATGCTATCGGCATGGCGATGATGCGCGCGCTGCGATTGATGAGCCTCGATGGGCCGGACGCGCTCGAGATGCAAGAAGTGGTCGCGCCGGACGACGGCGACGACGTGATCATCGACGTGCACGCGGCCGGTGTCGCGTTTGCCGACTTGCTGACGACGCGAGGCAAGTACCAGGTCAAGCGCGATGTGCCGTTCACGCCCGGCGCGGAGGTGGCGGGCACGGTGCGGAGCGCACCGGCCGGGTCCGGCTTTGCGCCGGGCGATCGAGTGGCGGCGATGGCGAAGTCGGGCGCCTGGGCGGAGGTCGCCGCGGCGGCGCCGCTCGTCACGTTCCGCATCCCCGAGGCGATGTCGTTCGCGGAAGCGACGGCGCTGCCGGTGAACTACCAGACGTCGTACTTCGGGTTGATGGCGCGCGGGCAGCTGCAGCGTGGCGAGACGGTGCTCGTCCACGGCGCAGCCGGCGGCGTCGGCACGGCCGCGGTGCAGATCGCGCGGGCAGCCGGTGGGACAGTGATCGCCATCGCGCAGGGCGACGAGAAGATGCGGATTGCGCGCGACGCCGGCGCCCAGCATTGCGTCGACGCGGACAGCGACTGGCTCGCCGAGGTGCGCACGATCACGGAGAACCGCGGCGTCGACGTGGTGTACGACCCGGTCGGAGGCGATCGCTTCACGGACAGTGTCCGGTCACTGGCGCCGGCGGGCCGTCTGTTAGTGATTGGTTTCGCCGGCGGGACGATTCCGTCTGTGCAGGTCAACCGGCTGCTGCTGCGCAACACGAGCGTCGTCGGCGTCGCGTGGCCGGAGTACGTGCGGGTCGATCCGACGATGCCGCAGACGGTCGCTGCCGGTCTCGCGCAGATGTACGAGGACGGATTCATCAAGCCGCTCGTCAGCAAGCGCTATCCGCTCGAGCTAGGGGCCGAGGCGGTGCGTGACTTGGAGGCGCGGCGGGCGACGGGCAAGATCGTGCTCGTCGTGCGGGAGTAGTGGTGGCAAACGGAGAGGACTGCGTGCGGGCTGCCGCGTGAACCAGCTCGGCCCGCAGCGTCGAGGCACCACAGCAATGCCAAAGCAACGCCACAGCAGGAAGCGTAGTGAAGCGAGGAACGGATGAAGCGCTTACGGACGGCGGCAATCGTATCAGGTCTGATCTCGCTGATGGTCGTTGCCGTCGGGTGCGGCAACGGCAGCACAACCCAAAGCCCGACGGCCACAGTGATGGCGGCGCCCGACCAGACCCTAAGCGTCGAGGCGAAGAACGTCCGGTATCAGCCGGACAATCTCACGGCGAGACTCAACTCGACGGTCGAATTAAGCCTGCGAAACGCCGACGCAACGGAGCATGATTTCCAGGCCGATGGGCTCGAGGCCGAGGTCATCTCGGAGCCGGCAATGCACGGAGAGCACGGAGCCGCGCATGAGGGCGCGGGCAGGATGAGTATCCACGTGCACACGATGGCGAACGAGACGAGCAGCATCGTCTTCAAGCCGACGAAGAAGGGCACGTTCGACTTCTACTGTACGATTCCCGGCCACAAAGAGGCCGGCATGGTCGGCCGGATCACCGTCGAGTGACGTTTAGCCGACCCATCATACGTGAGTCTCCCCCATCGCAAGATCGCAACCCGTGGCCGACGTCAGTTGACGGTGCCGCCGCCGATCCAGCGAAAGAACTGGTCGAGGTTCGGTAGGTGATCCGCTGACTGGAGGACGAAGTAGCTGCCGACGAAGAGACTGAAGATCGCCGCAAACAACCCCGCGGCGACGTAGATGCCCTGACGCTGGCGTGACGAGACGAAGCCGACCGTCGTCACGACGGCGACGATTGAATTCGAGATCAGCAGGCCGACAATAAAGGCGCCGAGCGCGAGCGCGCCCATCGCCTTACTGCCGGCGCCGACCGCCGTGGTGATAACGAGCACCTGGGTGCCCGTCTCGGCGCCAACGCCGTGGATCATGCCGATGCCGAAGGCGGTCTTCGCGCCGTACTGCTGCGCTTCGTGAACATGCTGTTTTGGGCCTCCGCACACGCGCGAGCGGAGGCGTTCAAAGACGTTACGGGCGCCGGCGAACACGAGCATCCAGCGGCTGCGGATGCGGAACTCCTCGCCGCCGCGAAAGAACTGGTAGACGGAGTAGAAGAGGTAGGCGGCAAGAAGCAACAGCGTGACGCCGACGACGCGCTCCATGATCGGATCGATCCAACTGGACAAGAACTCGTTGAGCCAAAGGGCGAGGAGGCCGAGGACGAGGACGACGGAGCCGTGGCCGAGCGCGTACATCGTCGCGAGAGCCAGCGACGGCCGTTGCCTTTGAACGAAGGCCTGCACCGCTTCGATGCGTCCGTTCGGTTGCCACGCTCCTCCGTGGGGATGGATGGCGCGTTCGTGCTGGTGGCCGCCGCCGGCGCCCCCCGCCTGCGCGCCGACGAGGGCGAACGACTCGCTGCGCGACTCGAACGCCGACGCTTGGACGTGCGCCTTGCCGTGGTGCGATTCATCGGTGAGCATCACGCCCGGTTCGTCCACCAGCCAGCGTGCTTCGGTACGCGTCGAGCCTGCGCTCGTGCTCGTGATGTCGGTGATGGCGGCGATGTGATCCCAATCGATGCCGTGCCGGACGCCAAGTGCGAGCGACGCTCCGATGACTCCGATCGTGCTGATCACGGACAGAAGCGGAAGCGGCGGGAGCGAGTGGAAGAGATCGAGCATGGCGGTCCTCGAATCTAGTTCGTCGTGAGCTCGCGCTGGCAATCGGCGCAGAGGCCGAAGATCGCGAAGTGATCGATATCGGCGCGGAAGCCCTGTTCGGCGGCGATCTGGGCGCCGAGATGCTCGAGATAGCGGTGGTCGAGCTGGCTGACGCCGGCGCACTTGCGACAGATAAGGTGGTGGTGGCGCTCGACGCCGACCCACTCGAAGGTCGCGTCGCCGCCGCCCATATGCGTCTCGGAGATGAGTCGCATCTCCTTGAGGACGGTGAGCGTGCGGTAGATCGTCGAGATGTCGACGTAGGGGTAGGCCAGCTTGACGGTCTCGAAGATGTCGGCAGCGGAGAGATGGCGCGAGGCATGGCGTAGCGACGTGAGGATCATCATCCGCTGCGGCGTCATTTTGTGCCCGGACTCGCGGAGGACATCGATGGTTTCGGACTCGCAGCTCATGCCACACTCCGTTGTTGCAACTTGTTGCGGGTACTGTAACCAACGATTGGCATTTGGAGCAACCACGGAATTGGCGAATTTGGAGGGTCGAAGGTAAAAGAGCGAACCGCCAGCCTTGGGACTCCGGCGGTGAATAGTGGGCAAGTAGAGACGTCGGAGATCTGGAAGCGTCACGTGGCGCGCTGCCATTCCGAGCGCAAGCGAAGAATCTTGTCCCGATCGACGCCGCGTCCTCGGCGGACATCGCAAGGACGCGTTCGGAGGCTGGTCGAAACTCCAACAAGCCTTCGTCCGGCTCACAGGATGACAGTGTTCTTCGAAACGGCGATGACGCGGGGGGGGGCGCTCGGCGGGGCGCTCGACAATCCCTTAGCGCGGCTCAGGATGACGACGTTCGCAGTTCCGGCTTCCCCACGCACGCTGGCGCACTAGAACGACAAACTACAAACGACGAACTCCCCTCATCCCGGCAGCGTGAACGTGAAGACGACGCCGTCGGCGGTGTTCGCAGCGGCGACGGTGCCGCCGTTGAGCTCGGCGAGCTCGCGGGTGATCGCGAGACCGAGGCCGGTACCGCCGGCGGTCCGGCGGGCGCGGTCGCCGCGAAAGAAGCGATCGAAGACGCGGGCGATATCTTCGTCGGGGATCGAGGAGCCGGTATTCGCGATCTCGCAGACGATGTGGGGCGGCACCACGCCGTTGACGCGGCGGCCGCTGACGCTGATCTCGCCGCCGGCGGTCATGAACTTGGCGGCGTTTTCGAGGACGTTGGTCAGCGCGCGCTCGATCTTGTCCGGGTCGACACCGTGCAGGACGGCGTCGGGGGCGACGTCGACGGTAACGTCGATGTCGCGCGCCTTCGTGACGGGCTCGATGCGGCGGACGCAACGTCCCACGACGGCATCGAGTGGCAGTTCTTCGCGCCGTGTGATCACTTCACCGGCATCGATCTCGCCGAGATAGAGGAGGTCCGCCAGCAGCGTGTTGACGTGCTGCGCCTCCTCGCTGATTACCTCGCCAATGCGGCGCGCGTCGTCGGGCTCGGCGGTGCCGTCGGTGAGCGCCTGGGCGTAGCCGGTGATCGAGGTCATCGGCGTCTTCAAGTCGTGCGAGACGTTCGCCAGCAGCGAACGCATCTGCGTCTCGCGGCGACCGACGCGTTCCGCCATCGTCGA